>NZ_CP019068.1 GCF_001989615.1 Halorientalis sp. IM1011
TTCGGCGTAGTCGTCGAGCGGAAAGTACGACTCGTCGATAGCGCTCCGGCCGTCGGCGAGCCCGACACTCCGTTCCTGAATCTCCGCGTGAACGCGTTCGAGGTAGTTCCGATAGTCGGTGACGATCGATGGGACCCCCTCGAAGACGACGTGGGGCAGCGCCGCGAGTTCGGGGATGGTCTGACTCCCGCCAACGTGGTCGATGTGCGGGTGAGTCAGTATCACACGCTCGATATCGGCGAGGGTCCCTCCGGCAAGTGCGTCTGCTATCGCGTTCCGGGAGTCGTCGGTGACGTGGCCGGTATCGACGAGTGTATCTCCGATCCGGTAGACGTTGACCGTCCCATAGAGCGGTTGAGAGAGCTCCCGGCGCTCGTATTCCATATCGATTGTTGGAATCGCCCCGGCAAAAACATCCGCCCCGTCGTTCACGACGGGGGTTTCCTCCCTGAGAGTCCGGCTATCCGGCGGGTGTGCGACGGGAGAGCGGGCGCTGTCGGCTAGGCGGCACAGTTTGTTCGGCCCCAGTTCGAGTTCCGTCGCCTCCCCCTCGTCGTCGACGGTCTCTTTCCCGGTGTGATGGCGATCACTGTCTCGTAGTTCGGGGGCTTCTCCGGGGCGTCCTCGGACAACCGCTCGACGAACGCGTCGCGGTCGAGGCCGAGATAATCGAGATCACGGCGCAAATCGCCAAGCCGGGCCTCGAGAGGCTTACCCGGCGACCCGTTCTCGTAGCGCCCAGTCGCTCGTGACGGTGAGGTGGCCCGGCAGGACCGTCGTGGCGTCCGGGAGATCGAGAATCGTCTCGTGCAGGGAGTCGTACAGCAGTTCCGCTCCCCGGGAGGCGTCGTCCTCGCCGAACTGGAGTTCCGTTCGCCCGACGGAGTCGACGAACAGCGTATCGCCCGTCAACAGGAGTTCCCCGTCGACGAGGTAGTCATCATCTCCGAGGTGTGGCCCGGTGTGTGGAGCGCCTCGATCTCGACGTCACCGACGGTGACGACTTCCCCATCCAACAGCGGTTGGTAGTCGTACTCGACCCGCGCTGCCTCGCTGCTTCGCCGAGGTGATAGGGCACGCCGACCTCGTCGGCGAGTGCCCGACCGCCCGAGATGTGGTCGGCGTGGACGTGCGTATCGAGCACTGCGCGTGATGGAGAGCCCAGCGTTCTGGGCAGCAACTTTGAACTGGTCGGTCTGTCTGGTCGCATCGACCACGACGGCCTCTTCTGCTTGTTTCGAGCCGACGATATAGCCCAGACACCCCTTCGCTCGGCGCTGGACCTGCCGAACGACGAGGTCGTCGCTGGCCGTCTCGATTGGGACGACCTCGTACCGTTTGCTCCATTCCTCCATGCCGCCAGAGACGACCGAGAGGTCGTCGTACCCGTGTTCGTCCAGTTCGAAGACGAACGGCGTCGAGGTCAGCCCCTTCCCACAGATTGCGACGACCGGCCGGCCGTCGGCCAGTGCGTTCACCTCGTTCAGCTGGGCCTCGCTCAACCCCTCCGAGGGTCGTACGGGACGTTCTCCGCGTCGCGCACGTGCCAGGCCTCGAAACTGTCTTCGGGACGCACGTCGATGAGTGTGAACTGTTCGTCGGCGTCGATCTTGTCGGCGAGTTGGTCAGCTGTGATGTTGTTGACCATGTATCTCACCTCTGTTGTGTCGAGATTGGCGTTCGTCGGCGTCCTCGCGCGCTTCCGTGGGGTCACACGCCAGCGTATGCCCCGTTCGGGCACCCCTTCCCGCGCGAGATCGCGGACGTCTCTTCCCCTGCGCGACGGCGCGATTGGGGGGTACGCCCTCCGGATGTTCATGCATTGTGGCCACTATTCGACATGTCGAACAATACTGGATGGTTGGGGATCGGACCTCCTGTTCGACACGCACTCCTCTGGAGTTGGATAGGGGTGAAGCGCGTTCTCGGTGGGTACCCAGATTCGTTGCCAGGAACGACCGCTCCCCTTGCAGGGCAATTTGCCGACAGGAAGAGTCCACAGTATTGTCCGAATGGATACATACACTCGCTCGGTTGTAGGCAGTGGCGATGACGAGTACCTGGGTGACCGCGGGGGCAGTTCCGCCCTCAGGCGTCTCGGTGGGCCCGAACGAACGCCCGTCGCAGGACGGTCAGGAGGACGTACGTCTCGTACTTCTGGGTCCGACAGTGCTCGCAGGGGTGCATGTCCGCGACGATCTGTTCGATCGCGTCGTCGTACTCCGCCGTGAGTGTCCCGAGCGCGTCCGTGATCTGGGGCTGGACGGCGTCGACCATCTCCTCGACGGCGGCGTCGGCCGAATCCGGCAGCGAGTACGAGAGGACGATCGTGTTCGCGTGATAGTACTTCGTCGTCCCGCCGCCGGCCCTCCTCGAAGCGAACGACGTCGACGAGGCCTGCGTCCCGTAACTCGTTGATGTGGTGTCGAACCGTGTTCTCCGTGCGGTCGACGCCACGGTCTTCCAGGCGCTCGTGGACTTCGGTCGCAGTCAGGGCTTCGTCGTCCAGAATATCGAGGATCATCGCCCGCATCGGTTCGTCGATCGCGTCCGAAACCCGGGTGTCTCGCACCGCGATGTCCGCGAGACGGTGGTCGGTACCGGAACTATCCATACGAGAACTGAGCGCGAGCAGGCCTGAAAAGGTGAGGGACGCGAGAAAACAGACGGGCAGTCCAGAAACGGCCTGAACGG
Organism: Halorientalis sp. IM1011; assembly: GCF_001989615.1. Classification (NCBI taxonomy): domain Archaea; kingdom Methanobacteriati; phylum Methanobacteriota; class Halobacteria; order Halobacteriales; family Haloarculaceae; genus Halorientalis; species Halorientalis sp. IM1011. Next base: position 2,695 of record NZ_CP019068.1, read on the forward strand.
ACCCGCGATAGCGAAAGCTCTAGACGACCCGTGTGACTGTTCCAACGACCCATCTTCGTACTCAAACATATCATCTAAAAAATACTTATTGGGGTATCCCCCCTACCTCGAACTGTAATGAGCGACACGACCCAGTTCCGCGTCCTCGACTTCGACTGCCCGACCTGTGCGAGCACCGTCGAACGCGCCCTCGCGAACGTCGAGGGCGTCCAGCACGTCGAAGTCCACTACGCGACCGGCCGCGTCGAGATCGAGTACGACGACAGCGTCGCCGACCCCGACGCCTTCGCACAGACCATCGAAAGCCAGGGGTACACGCCCCAGCCCGCCTAAACCCATGAACGAACGATCGATCACGCAGTACTACCGGAAACACCGGAAGGCCATCGTCACGGCGGCCAGCGGCCTGCTCTACGGCGGTGGCTGGAGTCTCGGCCACCTCACGGGGTTCGACACGGCAAGCGCCGTCATCCTCGTCCTGGCGACGCTCGTGGGCGGGTACGACATCGCCAGGACTGCCTACCACGAAGTCACGAATCGAACGCTCGGCATCAAGACGCTCGTGACGCTCGCCGCCATCGGCGCTATCGTCATCGGCGAGTACTGGGAGGCCGCCGCCGTCGTCTTCCTGTTCAGCCTCGGCAGCTACCTCGAAGGGCGCACGATGCGCAAGACTCGGACGGCTCTCCAGGAACTGCTGGAGATGACGCCCGACACGGCGACCGTCCGCCGCGACGGGGAGAGCGAGGCGCGAAGCGACTCGGATCAACCGAGCGGTGAGGGGACCGAACCGGGAGGTGAGTTCGTCGAGGTTCCCGCCCGCGAGGTCGAGGAAGGCGAAGTCGTCGTCGTGAAACCGGGTGGGAAGATTCCGGTCGACGGAACCGTCGTCGACGGCGAAAGTGCCGTCAACCAGGCCCCAGTCACCGGCGAGAGCGCGCCCGTCCACAAGGCCGATGGCGACGAAGTCTACGCCGGGACGGTCAACCAGGAAGGCGCGCTGGAGATCCGGACGACGGGTGCGGGTTCTGATACGACACTCGAACGCATCATCCGCCGCGTCGAGGAGGCCCAGGAGGCCCAGTCGCCAACGGAGAGCCTCATCGACCGGTTCGCGAAGTACTACACGCCCGCGGTCATCGTGCTGGCCATCGGCGCATACGCGGTCACGCAGAACGCGATCCTGTCGCTGACGCTGCTGGTCATCGGCTGTCCCGGGGCGCTCGTCATCGGGCCACCGGTCAGCATCGTCTCCGCTATCGGGAACGCCGCCCGGTCGGGCGTGCTGCTGAAGGGTGGCGAACACCTCGAACGCGCCGGCAAGATCGATCTCGTCGCCTTCGACAAGACCGGCACCCTCACGAAAGGTGAGACCACTGTCGCCGACGTCGAGGGATTCGGCGTCACCGATGACGAGGTGCTCTCGTTCGCAGCGACCGCCGAGAAGAAGAGCGAACACCACCTCGCCGACGCCATCGTCGACGCCGCTCGCGGCTGGCCGACCGCCGCAACGGATGGCGGAGCGACGATCACCCAGGTGGACGAGACGAATGCCGGTCTCCGGTCGGTCCCCGATCCGGACGACTTCGACGTGGTCGCAGGCAAGGGCGTCGTCGCGCACGCTAGCGGGCACGAACTCGTCGTGGGCAACCGCGCACTGCTGGACGACCGCGACATCGACGTCCCCAGTCGGGTCACCGACTACGTCCGTGAACACGAGGAGCGCGGCGAAACAGTCGTCCACGTCGTGCGGGACGGAGACGTCGTTGGCGCAATCGCCATGCGCGACGAACTCCGAGAGTCCGCTCCCAGGGTCGTCGCGGCTCTTCAGGACGCCGGCATCGAGACCGTGATGCTCACCGGCGACAACGAGCGGACGGCCGCCGCCGTTGCCGAGGAAGTCGGTAGGGAGGCCGGTGAAACCGGCCTCCGAAAACGTGGCGGCGACGCCGCCACGCAATTCGACGAGTACCGCGCCGAACTCCTCCCCGAGGACAAACAGTCGGTCATCGAGGCCTACCAGGCGGACGGGCACGTCGTCGCGATGGTCGGCGACGGCATCAACGACGCGCCGTCGCTGGCGACCGCCGACGTCGGCATCGCGATGGGCGCCGCCGGGACGGACACCGCCATCGAGACGGCGGACATGGCGCTGATGGCCGACGACCTCGACCGCATCCCCTACGCGGTCACGCTGAGCAAAGCGACGCGCTGGAACGTCATCGAAAACGTCGGGCTCGCGGTGCTGACCGTGACCGTCCTCCTCGCGGGCGTGCTCACCAGTTACGTCACCCTCGCCGCCGGGATGCTGGTCCACGAGGCCAGCGTCCTCGCGGTCATCCTCAACGGGATGCGACTGCTTCGACACTGACCACCAGAACCGATCACCACACGAATCCATGACAACAAACTCGACTTCGACTGAACCGACACACACTGGCACCGACTGGCAGGTCGACTACGACGTCGACCCGATCGAAATCCGCGACCCCGTCGCGGAGGCCCTCGGCGTCCTCGACCCGGGCGACCCGTTCGTCGTCACCTACACGGACGCTGTGAAAGAGGCGGGGCACTCCTGTCCGACCGCCTCGGGCGCCTACCGGATCGCCCAGATCGGCCTGGACGCCCTGTATCCCGACGCGGATCCAGTCCGGAGTGAAATCGAGGTGCAGGCGGCCGGCCCGCGAGACGACGCGACATACGGCGTGATGAGCCGAATCGTCTCGTACGTGACTGGCGCGACCGAAGAGACCGGCTTCAGCGGACTCGCCGGCGGCTACGGCGGCCGACGCGGTCTCCTCGTCTTCGACGCGTTCGACCCGGCCACCCCGGACCCGACGTTCCGGTTCCGGCGAACCGATACGGACGAGACTGTGCAGGTAACCTACCACGTCGGCGACGTCCCGGACGGCGGCCCCGAAATCGGGACTCTCCAGCAGATTCTCGACGGGTCGGCGAGCGACCAGCAGCGGGCGGCCTTCGCTGAGGCCTGGCACCGCCGCGTGCAGGTCGTCCTCGACGACGACTCGCTGTTCACCGTCGAACCGGTGTGAACGCGGCGCTGAGCCCCTCGTATTCGAGACCAGTCACCCCGATATATTATCGATCTCCTCGAGCGCCTCGGTAGCGACGTCACCTAGCTCTCCGGCCTCGATGTGGGAATATCGCTCGCGGACCATTTCTTCGGAGTTATCCAGATATCGGGCTGCAACCGTGTAGCCAAATGCTCGGACGAGAACCTCACCCATCCCTCGCCGCCCGCCGTGGGGTGCGAGATACTCGTGTCGCGGATGGTCGATCTCGATGCCGGCGTCGTCGGTGAGTCGCTGGAGGATCGACCGTGCCCCGTCGGTCGTGATCGACTGGGGTCGAATATCCGCCGCCAGTGCGAGCAGGAGATCGCGGACGAACTCGTCGCGACGGTCGTCGACGTCATCTGGTTGCAGGCCACGGTCAGCAAGCTCCTCCTGCACGAGGCTCGACAGCGTCCGTTGATCGAAGGTCGGGAACACCGGCCACCGCTCGGTCGGTGGAGCCAGTAGCTTTCGGTACTGCTGTAGTGGATGGATGACGGGATCGGGCAGGCTGGCGGCGTCCCACTGCTGTTTCTTCCGGTAGACGTCCATGCTCCCGTCGTCGAGATTGAGGTCCTCCCAGCGGACCCCGCGTCGACGTGGATCGTCCGGATCGCGTAGCAGCTCCCCGACTCGAACGGCCGTGTACGCGATGAGGTAGACGAGCGCCCGATCCCGTGTCGCTTTCAGCGCCCTGTAGCGCGCCCGTTGTTTGTCGGCTTGGGCCGTATCCTGGGGCAGTGTTGTATACGATTCGACGGCGTCACGGGCCTGTTCGTCGACGTAATGGGTCAGTGAATGGCGCTGCTCAGGTGTCCAGGCCTGCTGGTCGCCAGGTTTGCGACCGTCGTCTTCAGGCAGTGGGGCGGTCGCGCTCGCCCGCTGGGCGTAGTGCGCTTCCAGATACCCTTCGTTGACACACCAGCCACACCACGCCGAGATGTACGCGTAGTACGTCTGGACCGTGTTCTGCTTCAGGCCGCGGTCGCCGGCGAGGTGGCGTGCGTACTCACGGAACGTTCGCTCGTCGAGGTCTCCGAAGGCAGGTTCGCGCCCGGCGTCGGCGGGAACGATCCCAGTCCAGTCGTCGTCGCCACGGTCGCCGGCGGTCCACTCTGCGAACCGCTGAAGTTCCCGCTCGGCGTTGCGCCGGTAGTTACCGCCGTCTCCCCCGCGACCTTTGCCCTTGTCTTGGAGGTAGCGATCGAACGAGTCGGCAAGCGGGGTCAATTTCGCTCGTCCTGTAGATGTATTCCGGTCCATTGTACTCTATCGAAGTATCTGAGGGGGTCAGTCACACAGACAGACACCGCCTTCCCGGATCTGGCTCACTGCGAACTGATGGACTGCGCTGGCAAGATCGGTCATTGCTTCTGCTTGTTCTTCAGTTGGACGACCGCCCCCGTAATAACTCTCAGTCCGGTTCTCGCTGTAGAGGTCCTTCATCGCCGCTGCAGTCTCCCGCTCAAACAGCCCGATCTGGTGGGCACGTTCGTAGCTGAACTGGTGGTCCTGAAAGTCCTGCAGCGTATCGTTCGTCATCGCGAGTGCATACGCCTCGATCGACCGTTCGATAGCGCCGAAACTGACCTCGATGACGGCCGTGTAGTACCCGGCCTGTGCCTGGAGCGTTTCGACGACCTCGAGGAGACGACACGCTTTCGTCAGTTGTGTCTTCCAATCGTCATCAGCACTAATTCCGTCCTCGAACGCTGTCCGACCGCGTCCGACCATTTCGAAGGCATCCTGTGCGCGGTCGAGTGCTTCGAGTACAGCAGTCGGGTCCGAGCCGTTACTCATCGGTGGCACCTTTCTCCAAGAGGAGGTTCTCGACGGTTTCGAAGTCACTCGTCTTGTAGATCGGGATTCCTGAAACGACGATCTCCCGAATGTTCTCGGTGTACGCCGGTATCGCCTGGACGGCCTCGACATCGATATCGTAGACGTATCGCTCACCATCGAACTCGGAGTCTTCGAGGTCACGGGCAATGGCGTTCGCTTCTCGTTGGCTTTCGGCCCGCCCAGACCGGGTTAGCACCCAGAGATCGATATCGCTCCGTCGGTCAGCCTCGCCCCGGGCCACACTCCCATAGAGGATGATGCCCACGACGTCGTTGATGTTTTCACGGAGCTCTGTAACCGCGGCTTTGACGGGTTGGTGATACTCTGATTGGGGAATCCGGAGGATCGGATCGTCTGGAATCGACAGGCGCTGTCTATTGATCTGGACGAGTCGCTGGTTGCTCTCGGGCGATTCGATGACTAGGTCGTTCGCGCTGAGAACGTTCACTGCCCGCCGGACGGACTGGTGTGAGTGACCGATCTGTGTCGCGAGTTCTCGCAGTGAGAAGTCACTGAATCGGTGGTTTGTTAAAAAGAGAAGGGCGTCGCTCGTTGCCTTGTGTTTGAACAAAGTTGGATCTGAAGGGGGTATTGAAAGAGAAATAGCTGCTCCAGACGAATTTGTACTATCCGTCTCGCGGTTCATATGCCGTATCACGGACCACTACTATAAAAACATTATACGTGATTCGGAATTTGCCTAAATAATTCGCGGTCATGAAACCGAGTCGGTGTACTCGGTGGCAACTGGTTCCAGCGCTTGGTGATAATTCGTGATATGGCTTCCGGCGATGGAGTGAAACCCGGAATCAATACGATATTCAGCGATGATGGTCACTTGCAGCGACTTTCCCCCTGAAAACGTCATCCCGAGCTAGTTCCATGATTCGTGCTTCCCCGACAGCGGCCGGACGTCCGATTCTGGTCGTGATTATTGGAGTAATCGCGACCAACTGTGTATTGTCCGAGAAAATCAAAATACAGGCGACAGAGGTTGCACTGCCTAGTTCTACGCACTTACCGAATCTATAAACCATATGTTGCCATACAAAATACCGGGCTTGGGAAGATGAGACTACAGCGGGTATAGCGGGACTCTAATGCGTGGTATCGCCCGAATCGAAAAGGAGAATCTGCGTTAGATCGCTTTCTGAACGACTGTTCTTATTCTACAATTGACTGATTTAGAGGATTTCCAAGACTCTGGATAGTGTCGCCACTCAGTCGCTGCGCTCTCACGGAGAGAGACCCTCGCTATCCGATTCCCGTTTCTTTCTTTACCAGCGTCAGCGTGTTATCAGCCGTCACGATCGGCGAGTGCTCGTATTCACCGGTCAACTGTACCTGCACGAGCAAATCAACTGCCCGCCAAATCGAGTACAACAGACAGGCGAACGCGAAATAGAAGAATCGGAGGCCGAAATCTTTCGAGGTCGTCGAACCCATGAACCGCTTGATCGACTTGTAGCCGCTCTCGATCTCCCACCGGTAGCCATACTCCGAGAGAAGGCCACTCTTTCGATTCGTCATGAACACCGAATACTGCTGGTGGTCGTCGTGTTCGGAGTCCTCTTTCCGCCGGTAGATCAACGTCGTCGAGTGCCACTCGTTATCGCCGAGATGCAACTTCCGATCGGTCTCATACCGATCCTTGTCGCGCTGTAGAAGTCGTTTCGCCTGTGCTTTCTCGCTGGTCTGCATCCGTTTCGGGACGACGTAGGAGAGCCCACGTTGACTCAGCATCTCCAAGATGTGCTGGCTGTCGAACTCCCGGTCCATCAGCACATTGTCGACGTGAACGAGGGCCTCACCCGAGTCCAAGAGGTCCTCGACAATCTCCTTGCGCGTATCGCCTTTGCGTACCGGGCGCGCATCTAAGACGATTGGGACGGCATTCCCGACCAGCTGGACCGTGGCCCACTGGTAGGCGTACTCGTCGGTGTTCTCCTTCGTCCCGATGATCTCGTCTTCGTGGTTCGTCCTATCGCCCGTGAAGGGATCGTCCTCGGTGATATCGATGGCGACGATACCAGCTCGGAAGAACTCCTCCGTGTCTGCGACCCGATCCAAGAGTCGACTCACCGCCTGTCGGTACATTTCACGTATCTGTTCTATGGGGAGGTCGCGTACATGCTCGCGATGGGCGTGGCCGAGTGGTGTCCGATCTCGATTGGACTCGTGAATGAAGCTCCGAGCGCCCTCATTGGCGGCAAGGTTCTCCCGAAGTCCGAGATAGGTCTGGAGGTCCCAGTAGGCGTTCTCGTGGATCTCACAGCCCTCGCCACGGTCCAGTGAGAACGCTGGGAACACAACCCGGTTTACGTGCTCAGTGACTGTCTCAGCTTGCTCTAATACGGTCTGATCATCGGGGTCCGATTCTTCATTCTCATCATGGTGTCTGGGGCTCTGCCGTTCTGGCTCGCGCGGGACTGTGACGCCCGCGTTTTGGGCTTTGATGAGGATCGTTCGCGCCGCGGTCTCGACAGTATCTTGGAGTTCAGCAGTGAACCGTTTGTGCCAACTGCGCCAGAGTGTCGACTGATTCGGCACCGAGTCCAGCCCGATCTGTTCGCAGAAATCGGGATGCTTGGTGAGGTATTCGACGAGGGCTGTCTCGTGGTCCCAGCCATGGCATTCTTTCAGCAGGAACAGGCGAAACAGCGTCTCCATCTCGTAGCTCGTTGACCCCGCGTACCGGTCGTGGGCATCGAACTGGACGTATGCGAGCGGCACTGCGTGGACGAATGGATCAACGCTCTCGTGATCATCATGCTGGAACCATGGTTCCGCAACGAGGCGAACATCCGCTTCCAGCGCTGGGAGAGATGAGCGATCGAATAGCGGGCTCGACTCGTACATGGGCCAGTCGGCGTAGGATCGCTGGGCGATCTGGCGGAAGACAGTGCGGCGAGACTCACGTGTCAGGGCCACGGCGGGATGGTGGCGACGACCCACTCAAGTAGTCGTCCAACTGCACAGTACAGGGAAAGCACTTACCAGATGAGGAGAACCCTTAGTCATGGATTCGGGGGTTAAGACCGTGATTTTCGTAGTGGTGGGGTTGCTCGTTGTCGCAATTGCGGCGACGACACTCTCACCGGCGGGAGATCGGACGATGGTTTCGGAAGTCGTCAGTGAAGGGGATACACCACGTGATGCGACAGTGATGGATTATTCAGATCTTCCTCGGTCTGCTCAATCAGCTGTCGATGAAGTAGTTCAAGAGGGGAGTACGACCCTTTCGACCTATGATGACTACAGAGCCGTCAATGCTCTCGAAGGGTATCGATATATTCGGACAGACGAGGGCGTGTTCTACATCAGAACTACGTCTGCCGATGGTAGCGGAGGGCTTTTCGAGGGAATCGTGCGAGATTCCATCTTGGCCATCGGTGGCTTACTGATCGGGGCTGGTATCTTTGTACGGAAACGGAGACACCACCTCCACTCCCTGATCGCACTCCCAACTGGGGCAACTGTCGCACTCTTGAGTGCAAACGCTTTCTCTGCCCCTACGTTGTCGGTTGTCAACTGGCTTGGGAACATTTCATTTGGTCTCACCGCCGGAGTCCCCGTGCTAACTGGCATTGCACTTCAACAGCGAGACTACTACATTGGCGTAATGGCGCTGTCCACTTTGATCCTCTCGGTGGTAGTGCTTTTCTCAGGGAACAAGCTATCGGCACTCTACCTGCTACTTCCACTACTTTTGCTTGGACTTCCCGGAGTGGGATTCGGCTTGTGGCTCGAAAAACGAAGCGGTGAAAGGTCGTAGCTCACCAGTTGTACTGACCGAACTGTTTGGTCAGTCCGCATATTCACTGAGCGGTTGTTTCACGGCAAATCCGGTTAGTGAGAACCCGCCTCGATATGGTGAGTGGCTTCGCTCAGTACCGATGGATTGTCCACCCACAAGAGACATTACAAGTGGTGGCATCCTGCTTGGTATGAATCGACGGGACTGTGTTATTTCAACTGCTTCACTATTTGCGCTGAGTGGTTGCCTTGGGTTCGGGAACAAAAACGAGGGGGACGGAATCTCTGTAGCCGACTCGTCTTTATCTATTGATAACATCAGCTGTCAATCTTCGCTAGAAGAACAGGCAACAGTGTCTGTCTCAGAATCTCAGATTACCGTCAACGGTGTTTTTCCAGCAACTGGGGAGTGTACTGACCTGGCGCTCTCGATAAAGTCTGGAATTGACCAACAGACTGCGGGACACATTGATGTTGAAATCGAAGAGAGACAGACGACAGCGGCCGACTGCCACACATGCGTTCCCCAGATCGAATATACAGCTACTGTCGACGTGTCACAACGGCCAACCCAGATTACTGTCCAACATTTCCCGCTCGCTGGAGAGCCAACACAGCCTACTCAGTGGCAACAAAGTACAGATCAAAATTAGGCAATCAGTTAGTCATCGATAGTCCGTAATATTTCGATAGGGAACGTAGTATCCGATTTCATCAATCCAGGTCGAGAGCCATTCGTTCGCAGTCTCCTCACTAATCCGTCCAGCATCAATGGCAGCTAGGAGGACGCCGACCGAACCGACAACGGTCACGCCCTGTTCTTTCGCGAATGCTCTGGCGTCGCCGTCGTCCGTCAGTAACCGACCATCGTGTGCGTCGGCAAGTGCAAACGCCTGTGCTTCTCCGGGATCAAGATGGTCGCTGACAACCGCTTCTCTATTTGCAACAGTGTCCGAGACCGTTGTGACCGGGATCTCATCATCTAGTATGTCCAATGCCGACTGGAGGTAGGGATGATCGTCGACGCCATTGTGGAGTTCGTCGCGAACGACCGGTACCGTACAGATTCCCGAGAGTCCAGCCACCACCCACAGCTGGTCGATGTAGGCGAAGTTCGAGAGAACGGTCGTATTGAGAACGCTTGGATCCGCTGGAAGATCGGCAGTCGTCATTGCGAGTCCGATGTCTCGGTATCAGCAGGCTCATCGTCGAATTCGAGTTCCGTCGCCGCCTCCGCTTCGTAGGCCGCATCCTCCTCGTCCACGAGCCCGAGTCGGAGTTCCACACCATGCTCACGGAGAATATCCCGCATCGTCCAGCGGTCGACATCAGCGAGTCTCGCAGCATCACCGAGCGTAATTCGTTCGCGTTCGTAGAGGGCGACTGCAGCAGCGATGCGTTCGTTTTCGTGGTCCTCGAAGTACTCACGCACGAACTCTCGCAACGCATCGCTCTTGCCCCCGAACACACCAGCCTTGACAGCACCTTCGATGAGGAGGTCGAGATCGTCTGGATAAGAGCCGGTGATTCGTGCCATTGTTCTATCCCAAACTACGTCTTCATACTATTTATGAACTGCGCCAAACTGCCATATGCATTGAGACGACCGGTCTCAACTACAGCCGTCTCTTGGAAGTTGAGACTACAGCGGGTATAGCGGGCCTGTAATGCGTGGTTTCGCCCGATTTGTAGAACGAAATCTACGCCAAATCGCTGTCTGAACGGCTGGTCATATCACTCGGACAACTAATACAGGAGATTTACGAGACTCTGGATAGTGTCGCCACTCAGACGGGGGGCTCTCGCGGAGAGAGTTCCGGTACTATCCGATTCCGATTTCCTTCTTCACCAGTGTCAGCGTGTTGTCGGCCGTCACAATCGGCGAATGCTCGTATTCACCGGTCAACTGTACCTGCACGAGTAGATCGACCGCTCGCCAGACCGAGTACAGGAGACACGCGAACGCGAAGTAGAAGAACCGCAGGCCGAAATGCTTCGACGTTGTGGTGGCCATGAATCGTTTGATCGACTTGAACCCGCTCTCAATCTCCCACCGGTAGCCGTACTCAGTGAGGTTTCCCCTTCCTCTGTTCGTCACTGACCTCTTTGGGATTACCTCGATCTGTTCACACCATATGCATTAAGATGACCTGCCTCAACTACTGCCGGGCTTGGAAGTTGAGACTACAGCAGGTATAGCGGGCCTGTAATGCGTGGAATCGGCCGAATCGAAAAGGAGAATCCGCTTCAGATCGCTTTCTGAACGGCCGCTCTTGTTCCACAGGCAACTATTCCAGCGGATTTCGGAGACCCTGGATAGTGTCGCCACTGTGAAGACACGCTATCGCGGAGAGAGTCTCGTTACTATCCGATTCCGGTTTCCTTCTTCACCAGTGTCAGCGTGTTGTCGGCCGTCACAATGGGCGAATGCTCGTATTCACCGGTCAACTGTACCTGCACGAGCAAATCAACCGCTCGCCAGATTGAATACAGCAAACAGGCGAACGCGAAGTAGAAGAACCGCAGGCCGAAATGCTTCGAGGTCGTCGCGCCCATGAACCGTTTGATCGATTTGTAGCCACTCTCGATCTCCCACCGGTAGCCATACTCCGAGAGAAGGCCACTCTTCCGATTTGTCATGAACACCGAGTACTGCCGATGATCGGTGTGTTCGGAGTTCTCTTTCCGTCGATAGATGAGCGTCGTTGAATGCCACTCGTTGTCGCCGAGATGCAGTTTTCGATCAGTCTCGTAGCGGTCCTTTCCCTTCTTGAGAAGTCGTTTCGCCTGCGCTTTCTCACTCGTCTGCATCCGCTTCGGAACCACATAGGAGAGGCCACGCTGGCTAAGCATCTCTAGGATGTGCTGGCTGTCGAACTCCCGATCCATCAGCACATTATCGACGTGAACAGCCGCCTCTGCCGAGTCCAAGAGGTCCTCAACGATCTCCTTACGCGTATCGCCTTTCCGTACCGGCCGCACGTCTAGCACGATTGGGACGGCATTCCCGACCAGCTGGACCGTTGCCCACTGATAGGCATACTCGTCCGTTTTCTCTTTCGTGCCAATAATTTCGTCCTCATGCCCGGCTCGATCGCCGGTGAACGGATCAGACTCGGTAATGTCGATGGCGACGATGCCGGCCCAGAAGAATTCCTCAGTCTCCGCGATACGGTCCAGCAGTCGACTCACCGCCTGTCGATACATCTCGCGTATCTGCTTGATGGAGAGGTCGCGTACATGCTCGCGGTGGGCGTGGCCGAGCGGCGTCCGCTTTCGATTGGACTCGTGGATGAAGCTCCGAGCACCCTCGTTGACAGCCAAATTCTCTCGAAGTCCGAGATATGTCTGGAGGTCCCAGTAGGCGTTCTCGTGGATCTCACAGCCCTCGCCACGGTCCAGTGAGAACGCTGGGAACACAACCCGGTTTACGTGCTCAGTGACTGTCTCAGCTTGCTCTAATACGGTCTGATCATCGGGGTCCGATTCTTCATTCTCATCATGGTGTCTGGGGCTCTGCCGTTCTGGCTCGCGCGGGACTGTGACGCCCGCGTTTTGGGCTTTGATGAGGATCGTTCGCGCCGCGGTCTCGACAGTATCTTGGAGTTCAGCAGTGAACCGTTTGTGCCAACTGCGCCAGAGTGTCGACTGATTCGGCACCGAGTCCAGCCCGATCTGTTCGCAGAAATCGGGATGCTTGGTGAGGTATTCGACGAGGGCAGTCTCGTGATCCCAACCATGGCATTCTTTCAGCAGGAATAAGCGAAACAGTGTCTCCATCTCGTAGCTCGTCGAACCTGCATACCGGTCGTGGGCATCAAACTGGACGTATGCGAGGGGCACTGCGTGGACGAATGAATCAACGCTCTCGTGATCATCATGTTGGAACCATGTTTCCGCAACAAGGCGAACATCCGATTCTACTCCGGGGAGCGACGTACGATCGAACAGCGGGCCAGACTCGTACGTGGGCCAGTCGACGGGGGATAGCTGGGCGATTTTCCGAAAGACAGTACGGCGAGACTCACGTGTTGGGGCCACAACGAGAGGCTGACTACGACATGCTCAAGTATTCGTCTAACTGCTCGATACAGGTCGCCGTTTGACCACCAAAGATATAATCAGTCGTAACGAATTGAAAGTATGAATTATCGCTGGCTTGCCGGTCAGTTATTAGCGGTTCTCGCCACGGGTTATATCGTGTTTGGTGAGCCAATAGCGGGTGTTGATCCCGTTTACACTGTCGGGATCATTGCTATAGCAGTATTTACCGGAATTGTCTCATACTACGCATACAAAGGATACCGCTCTCAGCACAATCCGACCGTTGAGTCCAAACCATAGAACGCTATTTTGCCAGATACACTGAACAGTCAGAGATTGTGTTTGGTTATTGGTTGAAAGTCGCTCAGTACAACAGCCACAGCTCGGATCAAATCTTCTCGTTCGAGCGGTCAATGTCAACGTCTGTTGCCGGGCCAACGACCCAGTCTGTGGGGATGAGTTTCGTATCGACCCCTGTATCGATCTCGACTTTCCCCTGGAGTGGCTCTCGATGCTGTTTGTGGATCGGCGGAAGTTCTGTTACAATCGCGTCTGTCGTGTAGCCGTAGACAGTGCTGTCAGGGCCGTCGACGTAGTAGGCGATTCTATCCCCCTGTGCATACGGAAGGTCGCTGGTGGCCGTTGCTGGGTCGATAGGCTGGTCGTCCGTATTACTGGTAGCAGAGCCAGCATCTATGTTTGCGCCTCGCCGAGCAACGTCGACCCGTTGGATCGAGAAACTCGCGAGAGAGGCCACGTCATCACGACGCTCGGTCCACTCCGACAGTGTCTGTTCGATCCAGTCAATGGTAAGCTCACGCCGCTTGTCCACATCCAGTTGCCACTCATTGCGTCGCCGTTCCCCCGTCGGATCCTCATATTCCACGCGAATGTAGAACTGTAACTCAGTATCTGCGGCAATGATCTCAACATCCAAGGTGTCGTCACCGACCGTGATTTCAGCCATACTACCCGTCTACGTCTAAAATCACTTAACTCGGACTATCAGACAAGTAAATACACATAGACCCTCATTCTATCACCGGGCCATTTTTCATGATCCACCACAGGCATACCAGCATTCCTTCCTCTACGATTGGAACACTCTAGTAGTACTGGAATCGATCAATCACAATGATATTTTGTCCCCTCCTGATAGTGAATCGTACAGATGGTCTCCCGCCGAACGATCGTGCTCCTCCTAGGAGTGGCGCTTGTGAGTGGGTTTGTCCTGTATGATTCCGTCTCAGGGCCACCAGAACCGACACTCACAGTCGAAAATAACGAAACAACATCGTATCAGCTGTCTGCTTACACAGTCGAAAGCAGAGAGAAAGCCATGTACCTGAACTTTGAGGTTACGACCCGAACTGGTGAACGGCGCCTCAAGACCCTCTCGCAGTTAGTCTGGCCAGATCAAGATCAAAATGTCACACTCTCTGATGAGGGCATTTCGTCTCAACATGTTACTATTGCCCCTGGCGAGAAAGTGACCACCACGATCGATGGGTGGGATCGCGGTGACGTGACAGTGTATCTCGCGGAGAAAGTCGATGACAACAACACCCACGTTTATACTACAATAAAGACGTGTTCAAGACCCGGGCAAGAACATAGATTAACGTTTGAGGAAGACGGTGGTATCAGCGGCTTCTCAAGGTGTGCCTGATCGTGACCTAATCAGAGCAACGATGAAATCAACGATATCTGGACGCGATGATCAATCAGATGGCTTCGCATCCAATTCCTTTGTTTTGGCGGAGACAAGTATCCCAAGAACGACAGCGTGGACCGGTGCCACCACGGCTGTACTCAAAACCCCACCGACGTGTGGTATTTTTGCGAGCCCCCAGTAAGAGAGTCCAATGACGATGATGAGACCGGCAATGGTCATACCGTATCCACGGGACCGACGATAGCTTAATCTGAGTGCGGCGAGTAGTTCATTTCCAGTGACTAGATTGGCTGGAAATAAGAAAAGACGGACGGCGACAACCAAAAATACAGCCAGCAGTCCCAGTCCAAGCAGGAACCGATCGGTCGTGAGGAAAAGAGGAACCTAATAGTTGAGAAAGTATCAGGACTGCAAGCATCGTGAGTAGGTACCTGCTCAGTCCACCGAGGTGAGGAGATGTATCGAGTGTTCGGGCAATCGTCATCCATCCCGCAATAGCGACTACGAGTACCACAGCTAGTTCAAGTCCAATTGCCCAGAGAAGATATGGCATCTTCAAATCGATCAATGCGCCCACGTGTCGAACCGTGCGAGCAGTTCCCTGCGGCACCACCGAATATTGAACACTGATTGTTTGACTGAGTCCATCCGTTGATGCGACTGGGAGGGGGTCGTGAGTGCGAAGCCAGTCGGCCACTGCAACGACGATACCCGCGACAATGAACGGGACCTCGAGGAACGGATCATGACGGATGCGTCCGGCCGCGGTCTTCAACACACCCAGAGTCGACCGTTGTGCTGACTGGTCTGGCTGCCCGGACTGCGTGTCCGTATCACAATCGGCACGTTGCTCTCCGGACATTATGCCTCCTCCAGGGCAAGAACTTGGCTACGGTTGGCCAGGTATAGGATCCCATCTCCGACGATCGGTGGTGAGAGCGGGACCTCCGATGGATGATACTCAAACTGTTGCTCGCCGGTATTCCTGTCGAACGCTTTCAACGCCCACAGTGAGTCGACGCAGTAGACACGGTCCTCAGCGACGACAGGTGTTGTCCGCCCATCGAACGGTGCTGTCCACTGTGTTTGCCCAGTTGAGAGGGAGAGTGCATGCAGTGACTCCTGCTCATCGGCAACAAAGATCGTCCCGTCAGCAACAGCTGGTGTACTGTCAGTCGCATTCCCGTCGAGGGTTCGTTCCCACAGGAGTGCGCCGTCAGAATGAGCCCGCAACTGGACCGACTCACGCGTTTGAATGACAACACCCTCGTCTGTCGCGACTGGTGGCAAGACCATTTGGTCGCTAATTTCACGATGCCAGTGCTGGTCCCCGGTCCTTGCCGAGTACGCTGTTACCTGGTACGGCCAAGCAGTGACAAATACAATTCCGTCGTACACTGCAGGTCTGTTGTACATGTTGCTGGAGGCCTCGTCTTTGGGAGAGGATTGCTGCCACTGGATATCTCCACTGTTCGGATTGACCGCAACAAGGTCATTGGTCCCCGGGAGCGCCGAGTAGATCAACCCATTCGCAGTGATTGGGGTCGCCGCCTCGGTTGGTTCAAAGAATCCGGGCGTCGAAGAGTGTGGTCCCGACCATCGTTGACCGCCGAGTCTGTGGTCGGTGAAGGGGAGGGCCTGTCCCCCACTGGCATTAAGTCCGTAAATACCAGCGGGGCCAGTTATACCGAGAGTGGCGGTCTGGTAGATCGAGGTCGACGCAATAGTCGGCGGTGAATGATACGGCCCTGGAACACTGAATTGGCGCTGGCCTGTGTTCTTATCAAGTGCCAGTAGTCCGTTTCCACCGATAAAAATCGTCTCACCGTGGCGGATTGGCTGGAAGCTTCCCCGGAACCAGTCTGGCGCTTCGTGCTGCCAGGCAACTGCCACGTCATGTTTTGGTCCCGATGCGTCGGGATTGTATCCAGTGCCGGAGGGGTCATATCTGGCCATGGGCCAGTCGTAGGACGAAGTTGTATCTGATTCTCGCTGTGTGCTAAGAGAGGTCAGGCCAACTGTCCCGGCTATTCCGATGGCGGATGCACTGAGAAATTGACGTCGTGTGGGGGGCATCTAGTTACTGGTCTATCACAAACACAATTATTGCTATTGGTAGTACAGCGAATGGCAGGGCTGCAGATTGTTGTTGCCGGTTTATCCCTGAAGTCCCTCGTAATGAGCATCAGCGTGGAGCCACCACCGTTGACGACTACCGGTAATTTCCCGATTTATTGCTGGTTGAGCTGACCATACAATGCAGACAAAGCACTTATCCAGCTGTCCTAATGACAAAGATATGAACCGGCGGACACTCCTTTCTACCATAGGAGCCGGTGTGGTTGCGGTTTCAGGCTGTCTTGATAATCGAACTGCAGGGACAACAACCCCGCTCCAACGAGGAGATATCGACTTTCCCGATGGACCGAAAGAACGTCCGGAGCGTCCCTCACCAGTCTCCGAAAACACTGTTCGAGAATATGTGAAACGTCACGAGTACCGCTACGTCTACAACTCACTGTGGATTGACGAGCATACTGACGTGATTGTTGACTGTCGTGTAGATAGCGTCGAGCAACGACAATGGGGGTACGAGGCTGTCGTTACGTGTACAGGATACGCGGAGTCTCAGGAAAATCCAACGGCGACGATTGCCCATGCCGACTGGTTCACACAATCGTATCGTTACCGGGTGAGTGAGAACACTACCCAACGGCTGGAAGCGAAGAACCGCGATCCCGTTTCCTGACTATCACTTGTTCTGACACTTGTGAGTACACGCACTGAGCAGATTTGCGTCCACTTCTCGTATAATGGAGTGTTCAGTATAGAGCATGTATTTGTCGGACGTATCAGTTACGAAGAACTGGCCGCAGGTCGGATTTAGTGCAGGGTGTCAGCTGGGACACCGAATGCTCGGATAACTATTTCAGCCATCGGTATCA
Organism: Halorientalis sp. IM1011; assembly: GCF_001989615.1. Taxonomy (NCBI): domain Archaea; kingdom Methanobacteriati; phylum Methanobacteriota; class Halobacteria; order Halobacteriales; family Haloarculaceae; genus Halorientalis; species Halorientalis sp. IM1011. The sequence goes on from NZ_CP019068.1 coordinate 20,031, forward strand.
GCAGAAATCGCGGTTGCGGCGTCCTTACAGGTATCGGAGTTTGTCGTGTACAGTATTGACACATCACCGGGACGGGACTGGCTGACATCTCCGATGTGGACGTTTAGACCGAGACACGAGGTGGTCTTGTCCTGGAAGTCGAATTTTTCCCACTTCGAGACAGGTTGGCGATCCCGCCACGCATACAGGACGGACCCCTCAACCTTGGTCGGGAACCCCTCAAAGGAACCACTGCCTGCCGTTGCGACGTCCGTAGAATCGTCTACTTCTGGTTTGGCCGCCGCAACGTCCATCTCCGCCGAGTACACTGGTTCCCCTTCGTCGAGTATGAGTACCGAAACTGTGTGTGGCCGAAAGTCAAGATTCGTTACACCAATTTCGCCGAGCGTGGGGCTGGGTGTAGAATCTCTATTAAGAACACCACACCCCGCGAGCCCAGCCACGACCGCGCACCCACTTAGTTGGAGGGCCTGCCGGCGGGTCACATGGACCATATCCCAGATAACGACAGGACTGTGTTGAAAAGTATGGGTTTTCGGCCAGAACACCCGACAAGTTACTGTAATGAATACGCATACGCACTGAACAGTTAGAGATCGCGTGTGATTACTGCTTGACAGTCGGTCAGTGCAGGTGAAGCACAGATTCACTCAGTAGAGAGCAGGCACAGAAGAGATATACCAATACCGTCGAGAGCTAAACAACATGTCCCGGCCCTCTCGGAGACAGTTTCTTTCAACCCTCTGTGCAGGCGGTGGCGTCCTCCTCGCTGGCTGTACGACTGGGTCGAACCAACCGGTCACAGACTTCCCCACAGATACTGCCTCGAACGCGTGCCCACCGTTTGTGGTTCTGAACAGGTTGTCTGCTACGAGATGGTCGAAGCCAAGGAGGCACCACTTGTCCTTGTTCCAGAGGCGCAGTCAGTCCAGCCAGGTCAGCCGGCCGACTTCACGCTCAGAAACCAGAGCAGCCAACGGTTCGATACCAACTTCTATCATTGGCAACTGTACAAGCGCGTTGACGGTGACTGGTACTACATTGCGCCACAGTCCTGGCCGGAACCGCTGATGTCGCTGGCGGCCGGTGAAGAACACACCTGGACCCTCTCAGTAGCAACTGGGCGCGTCAGCAATGGCAATCCCATTGACCGGGTTGAGGGAACGAAATCGCTCACGATTGCTGGCCTTGGCGGTGGTCACTACGCGTTTGGAATTGACGGCTGGTTCGAAGATGGCTCCCCCAAGGAGAGTATCTCGCTCGCGGCCGGGTTCGAGTTGAACGCTGACCCACTCCAGGTGACGCCGACGAACGCCATCGCGGAAACAGGATGGGACGACGAGACACTTGTCGCACGTTCGACGCGTGGGAAGTCTGACGGCGAAAGCAACCAACCTGACACGTTTGTTCTCGAACGGATCGATGGGTCGGAGACCGATGCAACACATGTCATCGCCGAGCAGGTCGTTCGCAACACCCAGTTACGCGACGCCATCGCATTGAGCCAGAAATACGACGCTGACCGGGTCCGACTGGAGGAGTTTAGCACCTCAGTTCCGCCATTTGGACACCAAGATGCTCGCATATACGAATTTCAGGGAGACTACTATCGGGTGACTGTAAGCGAGGGAAGTTCGTCGTAGTAGTGGTCATGAATTGTAGATTGCCACACTTAGTACAGGGGACCGGCTATTCGCTTCTGAGAGACCGACTATAGAGATACATGGGAAGGCCCACCATCAAACCGACGACGATCTGAGACAGGATATAGATCAGGGAAAGGCCGGGAATAAATGAATCACTCGCGTAGAGGTTGATGTTGATCATCAGGACAAACACCAGTCCAACGATTACGTTGACCTTCCTCCGTTGCATACTACTCTCAGCGATCGTGTACGGTGAGAGAAACGCGACGACAAACGAAGCGACTCCATACGGTGCCCAGAGAACAGATGCGAAATCGACGATCGACTCTCCATAAAACGAGGCCGCCCACTGAATTGCTTCGAGACTGTACCCGACAACTACCGCCATCAGCGCCACCAACAGTGCGTAGGTGAACGGAATAGCATCTCTCGCCCCAAACAGTTCGTACAGGGTGAACATCGCAGCTGTCGTCGCGTAGACCCCACCGATACCGACCGCGAAAATATCCCAGACCACTACGTCTGGGAAGGCTACAGAAATGGCGATGAGAAGTACGCCCGATCCGAAAACAGCGGCACTTGATCGCTGTGAGGTCCACTCCATCTCAGAGTATTGGACCGTAATCCTTGGTTGATAAATACTTTCTGCAGCTAAATGGTTTGCAGGCACACTTAGTAGTTAGCGATCGTGTTTGATTTCTGGCTGAGGGTCGGTCAGTCTAGGACGTCCATTCAATAAACTGGGGGTCGATGCTTTCGGCCACAACGTGATACCGAAGGGCCATAACCTGCTGGCTATGTCATTCGTCGCACAAAACTTTTTGCTATCGGATTTTCTTTCGAATTATGAGACGAATCAGCAAATCTACAAGCGGGACATTTTGGGGTCTCTTAGCAGTTGTCGTAGGTATCCTCGTAATCGTACTGCCGATCCACTTTCTCGGACTGGCATTCTTTGAATCCGGGCCGATTGCAGCCTTCGTAATCATGGTCGAAGTTGTTCTGGGACTTGTCGGACTCGGAATAGCTGGCACGGGTATCTATTCGTACCGGACAGGGAATCAATCACCAGCAATAGCAGCAATCGCGATGATTTGCAGCCTCACCATCGTCTTTCGGATCATCTGGTATATCGAGATACATCTCTACGGGCTTGTCCCCATCTGGCTCTGGGTCAGTATCGGACTGCTCACCCTAACCGCTTCACTATGGCTCACGTACCAATTTACACCTCCTAGAGAGACGACTAGTAGTTGAATTTTCTCTCGTTTTGCGGAAGTCTGTGAGCAGGAGTTCCAATCGCAAAACCGGATAAAAAAGTGTCTCCAAACCTGGCCCAGAGATCCTGAATAGTTGTAACGGTGCAATCGGCCATCCTGCTATTTTGATTTAGTACCAAAAATACCAATAGTGGCGGGCGTATTCGTAGGGATACCACTAATGGAGCGAGATGACTTCGACGAGGCAGCGCCCGGTGAGATCGTTCCCACGACGACATCGAAGGGGACGTATTCGGCGTTCCGACCTGACCCGCTTCCGCCCGCAATCAATACTGAACAGCTCATTACACCGCTGGCAGAAGCGACACAAGCCCTTGGCCGACTCCACGGCATCGGTCCACGTGTCGGCTCGAGAGAAATCCTTATCGAGCCGTTCATTCGAAAAGAAGCGCTGGAATCCTCCCAAATCGAGGGGACACATGCTACTCTCTCCGATATCTACGCCTATGAGGCCGGACAGGAAGCTCTTATCGACGAAGACAGACAACAGGGTACCCAAGAAGTTGTGAACTATCTGCACGCTCTGACGCACGGATTGGATGCGATCACAGCTGGCGATCCAATCACCGTCGAATTGCTATGCGAGATGCACGACCGGTTGCTTTCGGGTGTCCGTGGAGATGAGGCAGACCCAGGGGAACTCCGTACGACGCAGAACTTCATCGGCAGTACGCCATACATCCAAGACGCCAGGTACGTCCCGCCACCACCGAACGAAATCCCTGACCTACTCGAAGACTTACTCGAGTATGCGAACCAAGAGACGAATCTACATCCTCTTCTGCGAATCGGGCTGATCCACTACCAGTTCGAGACGATTCACCCGTTTCTCGATGGGAACGGACGACTCGGGCGGCTATTGATCAGTCTCCTCCTGCAACGTGGCGGTCTCTTGCCCGAGCCGTATCTCTACCTGAGTTCCTATTTCAACGCACGCCGGTCAGAGTACGTTGATCATCTCTTGGCTGTCAGTCAACGCGGTGACTGGGAAGAGTGGCTCCTGTTTTTCCTGCGGGGTGTGCAGTCGCAAGCAGACGAGGCCCATCAGCGGGCAAACCTCCTGGTCGACCTTCGTGAGGACTATCAACAGCGCTATCAGAGCGAGCGATCTGAGAATATCCTCGAACTGGTGATGCGGCTCTTCGAAGATCCGTATCTGGACGTGAATACGGCGGCCGAGTGGTTAGATGTTGAATACAGCACGGCCAACCGACTGATCGGACAGCTCGAAGATGACGGAATACTTGAAGAACTCACCGGGAAAGAACGGAATCGGTTCTACCGGGCGAGCGAAGTCTTCCAAATCATCAACAAGCCGATCGACCAACTCTGAACCACTGAGCAGAGGGGCTTGAGGCATATGCATTGAGATGACCGGTCTCAACTACTGCCGGGCCTTGGAAGTTGAGACTACAGCAGGTATAGCGGGCCTGTAATGCGTGGAATCGGCCGAATCGAAAAGGAGAATCCGCTTCAGATCGCTTTCTGAACGACCGTTCCTGTTTTGCAGGCAACTATTCCAGCGGATTTCCGAGAATCTGGATAGTGTCGCCACTCAGATGCCGCGCTCCCACGGAGAGAGTCCCGTTACTATCCGATTCCGGTTTCCTTCTTCACCAGCGTCAGCGTGTTGTCGGCTGTCACAATGGGCGAGTGTTCGTACTCACCGGTCAACTGTACCTGCACGAGCAAATCAACTGCCCGCCAAATCGAGTACAACAGACAGGCGAACGCGAAATAGAAGAATCGCAATCCGAAATCCTTCGAGGTTGTCGCGCCCATGAATCGTTTGATCGACTTATAGCCGCTCTCGATCTCCCACCGATACCCGTACTCAGTGAGATGCCCGGTTCCCGTATTTGTCATGAACACCGAGTACTGTCGATGATCGGTGTGCTCGGAGTTCTCTTTCCGTCGGTAGATCAGCGTCGTCGAGTGCCACTCGTTGTCGCCCAAGTGCAATTTTCGATCAGTCTCGTAGCGGTCCTTCCCCCGCTTGAGAAGTCGCTTCGCCTGTGCTTTCTCGCTGGTCTGCATCCGCTTTGGCACGACGTAGGACAGCCCGCGCTGGCTGAGCATCTCCAGGATGTGCTGGCTGTCGAACTCCCGGTCCATCAGCACGTTATCGACGTGAACAGCCGCCTCTGCCGAATCCAAGAGGTCCTCGACGATCTCCTTGCGCGTGTCCCCTTTCCGGACTGGGCGTGCATCTAAGACAATTGGGACGGCATTCCCGACCAGCTGGACCGTCGCCCACTGGTAGGCGTACTCGTCGGTGTTCTCTTTCGTGCCATGAAAACCGCTAAAGCGCGCTCGAAATACGTTAGTCCAAGCTACGTTAGTTCGAGCTAACTTAGGAAAAGCGTTATACGTAGCCTCCCCAAAGCAGGGTCAATGACTGGGTTTGTAAACCGGGAGCGAGAATTGGGGCGTCTCGGTACCCTCTACGAGAGCGATGACGCAACACTGGCCGTGGTGTGGGGACGACGGCGGATGGGAAAAACGACGCTCGCCCTTGAGTCGGTTCGAGACCGCGATGACGCCGTCTACTACCAGGCGACTCGAGGAACTGCAGACCAACAAATTTCGTCGTTCATCAACGATGCTGCCGAAGTGTATCCAGGAATCACACGGATCCGTGAAGAGTGGGAGCCGCTCTTCGAATTTCTTGCTGAGCAGAATGCAGTCATCATCATCGATGAATTCCCGTACCTCGTCGAACAGACGGATGCACTCCCATCGATACTCCAGCGTGTCTGGGACCATACCGCTAAAGACACTGCGACAACCTTCGTGCTAACCGGATCCGCTATCGGGATGATGCACGAGTATGCCCTCGACGGAACAGCGCCATTGTACGGGCGCGTCGCGAAGAGTCCGAACGGAGAAATCGAAGTTGGCCCGCTCGGATTCGGAGCAGCAATGTCGTTTTTCCCCGCGTATTCCCCCGTTGAACAGGTAATGACCTACGGTGTCTTCGGTGGGACGCCGGAGTACTTGCGAGCTGTCGAAGACGAAGAGACACTCGAGGAGAATATCACGAAAACACTGTTACGGCGTGACGGTGGCCTTCACGAAGAGCCCGAAAACGTGCTCCACCGGGAATTGGATGAAGTCGATCGGTATTTTGCGATATTGAAGTCACTCGCGGAAGGTAACCGAGCCAAAAACGAAATTGCCCAAGGTGCCGGAATCAGTAACAGTAGTGTCGGCTATTATCTCAACCGGCTGAACGACTTACGTATTATCGAGCGGGACTACCCAGTCACCGTTGACCCGGATCGGAGTCGAAAAGGTCGGTATACGATCACAGATCCCTTGTTCCGGTTCTGGTTCAGATTCGTCTATGGGCGGACAGCGCGGTACGAGGTATATGGTGACGATGCCTACACTGACCTCATTGAGCCAGAACTTCCAGACTTTGTCAGTGGAACATTTGAGCAGCTGTGTCAGCGCGCTGTCCTGTACGCATTCGGTGATACGTACCGATTTGTGGAGGAACCTGGGAACTGGTGGGATGGGGGCGGAAGCGAGATTGACATCGTTGCTCCAACAAATGGCGAGACACTCCTCGTTGGTGAGGTAAAGTTCCAACAAGAGGCGGTTGGGTACGAGATCCTCAGTCAACTCGAATCTGAAGCTTCGAAAGTAGATTGGCAACCAGATGGCGGTGGTGACCCGGAGTACGCGTATGTGCTATTCAGTCGGAGTGGATTCTCATCCGCAGTCAAAGAGGCCGAATCAGAACGAGATGATCTTCACTTGATCTCGGTCAAGGACGTTGTTGAGTTGATCTCGGGGTAGCGAGAGAAACTCGTCAGTGTAGTGCGACTCCAGAGCAGCGACGTTTCAATTTCATCATCGTCTCCATACTATTATCGAATACGCCAGAATGCCATATGCATTGAGACGATCGGCCTCAACTACCACCGAGCCGGGGAAGTGGAGACTACAGCGGGTATAGCGGGTCTGTGATGCATAGTTTTGGTCGAATCGGAGAGCGGAAACTGACTCAGGTTGCTCTCCAGACAGCCAATTCTGTTGAACGTCCAACCATATACGCAAATTTCGGTGACTTTCGAGAGCGTAGCCACTCAGACGAGCGCTATTGCGGGGAGAGTCCCGTTACTATCCGATTCCCGTGTCCTTCTTCACCAGCGTCAGCGAGTTGTCAACCGTCACGATCGGCGAGTGGTCGTATTCACCGGAACGGTAACTCAACCGCGATTCTGGCTATTCATCAGCGAGCCGGCCGGGTGTCCACTCGCCGTCGAAGGCCTCGTGAGTGAACGGCGTTGCGTCTTCCCCTGCGTAGGTGGCCACGAGCTGGCCGTCGCCCTCGAGGTAGTACTTGTAGGTCGTCAACCCCGCCAGACCGACCGGGCCACGAGCGTGGATCTTCCCCGTCGAGATGCCGACCTCCGCGCCAAGCCCGTAGCGATAGCCGTCGGCAAAGCGCGTTGAGGCGTTGTGGAAGACGCTCGCGGCGTCGATGCCGGTCATGAACAGCTCGGCGGCCTCGGCGTCTTCGGTGACGATCGACTCGGTGTGTTTCGAGCCGTGGGCGTTGATGTGTTCGACAGCCTCGTACACGTCCGAGACGATCTTGATCGACAGTTCGAGATCCCCGTACTCGCTGTCCCAGTCGGCGTCGGTCGCTTCGCCCACGTCGACGATCTCGCGAGTCGCCTCGTCTCCGCGGAGTTCGACGCCGGCAGCCTCGTAGCGCTCGACCATGTCCGGCAGGAACGTCTCGGCGACGCGTTCGTTGACCAGTAGCGTCTCGACGGCGTTACAGACCGCCGGATACTGGACCTTGGCGTCGAAGGCGATCTCCTCTGCCTGTTCGAGGTCGGCGGCCTCGTCGACGTAGACGTGGCAGATCCCCTCCGTGTGGCCCAGTACGGGAATTTGGGTGTTGTTCTGGATGTAGGAGACGAACTCCGAGGAGCCACGGGGCATCAGCAGATCCACTTTGTCGTCCATCTCCAGCAGGCGGTCGACCTCCTCGTGTGCTTCGATGAGCTGGACCCAGCCGTCGGGCAGCTCGGCGGTCGCTTCGCGGATGATCTCGTAGAGGACGCGGTTGGACTCGCTCGCTTCACTGCCGCCTTTGAGGATGACGGCGTTGCCGGATTTGAGGGCGAGGGCGGCGATCTGGACCAGTGCGTCCGGCCGTGACTCGAAGATGGTGCCGACGACACCGATCGGTACGGCGACCTTGTACAGTTCGAGATCCTCGTCCAGTTCCCGGGCTTCCAGTGTCTCGCCGAGGGGATCTTCCTGTTCGGCGACGCTCTCGACCATCTCGGCGATGCTCTCCAGTTTCGCGTCGTCGAGTTTCAGCCGGTCGACGAGCGCCTGGGTGTACTCGCCCTGTTCGAGCATGGCCTCTGCCTCCTCCACGTCGGTCGCGTTCGCCTCGCGGATCTCCGTCTCGTGGCCGCGAATGGCGTCGGCGATCGATTCGAGCGCCGCGTTGCGCGTCGCTTCGTCGACGTTTGCCAGCTGCAGCGCGGCGTGCTGTGCGTCGGTCACCTGGGATTCCGTGTCGTACTCAGTCATCTGTGGCTCCGTTTATCGGGACGAATAGGGTGCCTACTGATTTGGCAGTAGCGATCCGTTCCAGCACGTCTCGGTCCGCCGAGCTCGCGATGATCGCGGGCGTGCCGTGCTCGCTCACGTCGCGTGCGCCCTCGACTTTCGTCTGGATGCCGCCGAACTCGGCGGTCGTGCTGTCGTCGACGAGCGACTGGACGGCGTCGTAGTTCGCGCCGACTGCCTCGATCAGTTCCGCGTCGGCGTCGTCCTTCGGGTTGCCAGTGTAGACGCCGCCAACATCGGTCAGCGTCACCAGCAGATCGACGTCGACGCCGATAGCGACTGACGCCGAGAGCATGTCGTTGTCGCCGATCTGGATCTCCTCGGTCGCGATCGCGTCGTTCTCGTTGATGATCGGGACGATTCCCCAGTCGAACAGGGTCTCGATGGTGTTGCGGACGTTCGTGAACCGCTCGGGGTTGGCCAGATCGTGCTCGGTCAGGAGAATCTGTGCGACCGTCTGGTCGTACCGGTCGAAACTCTGCGTGTAGTGGCGCATCAGATGGCTCTGTCCGACGGTCGACAGCGCCTGGCTCTCCTCGACGGTCTCGGTCTCCTCGTCGATCAGCCCTTTGCCGGCACCGACTGCGCCAGACGAGACCAACAGTACGTCTTTCCCGCGCTCCCGGAGGGCCATGATGTCGCTGACCAGTTTATCGAGTTTCACGCGATCGAGTTGGGAGTCCGCGTCAGTCAGGGAGTTCGTCCCCGCCTTGACGATCACGCGCTGGGCGTCGGCGGCCTGCTGGCGTGCCTGCTCGACGGTCGCTTCGTCGATGGCCTCGATTGGTGGCTGCTCACTCATCGTCGAACTCCTCGGCGAGTTCGCGGGACCGATCCTCGGCCGCTTCGACGGCGTCGACGACCGCCGTATCGGCGTCGCTGTCCCACAGCACTTCCATGCCCTCGATGGTCGTCCCGTTGGGCGAGCAGACGGCGTCGATGAGTTCCGAGACGTTTCGGTCATCCCGGAGGACTGTCTCGGCCGCGCCTTTGAACGTCTGGGCGGCCAGCGTCTCGGCTTGCTCGGGATCGAGGCCGCCGTCGACGCCGGCCTCCTTCATCGCGTCGATGAGGTAGAAGACGAAGGCCGGGCCGCTGCCGTTGACTGCTGTCGCCACGTCCATCAACTCCTCGTCGATCTCGACGAACTCGCCGACCGCATCGAGCATCTCCCGCACGTCGTCGTCGAGTCCCTCGTGGGTGGCTGCAGCGGCCATGTCGCCGGTCTCGGCCGCCAGATTCGGCATGATCCGGACGACCGTCGCGTCCGTCTCGCTGGCGACGAACGACCGCGGGACGCCCGCCGCGATGGTGACCAGCGACTGGTCCGGCCGGAGATCGAGATCCGAGAGGACTGCGGAGACTGCCTTCGGTTTGACCGACAGAACGACGATGTCCGCCTCCCGGGCCGCGTCGATGTCGTCGGTCGTCCTGTCCGCGTCGTCGGCGACCGACGCCAGCGCCTCGGGATCGAGGTCGATAGCTGTCACTTCGTAGGCTCCGGTCTGGGTGAGCCCCGTCACGAAAGCTCCACCCATGTTCCCGCAACCGATAACGCTCACGTGTGTCATCCTATTCGTACAGCGGTGATTGAGGTACATACCAACTACGGCTTCGTCCGAGCAATCGGCCCGCCGGGGCGCTGCTCGTTTCACTGGAAGCCTACTCCCAGTCGTAGCCGTATCGTTCCGTACGCAGGATATCCGCGACCTGATCCGGGTTCTCGATAGCGGTCTCCATCGCTGCTTCGAGCACGTCCGTTTTCGTCACTTCTTCGCCGAGTGCAGCTGCGACTGCGTCAACTAACTCCGGAATGCGAGTCTCGTTGTACTCACGGAGATAGACGGGGCGCTGTGAACGGTTTTCCTTGACGGCGTCGCGTTTGTAGATGTACGGGAGCGTCCGAGAGAACGACGTCTCACTGGAATCGTCACGTTCGGTCCCCGTCCGCTCTGTCTGCGTCGGAACAGACCCACTCTCGCCTCGGTTCGGAGTGTCCTCGGACTGTTCGTCACTACTGTCCGGTTCAGTCGGTTCTGATTTGTCACCGGTATCCGGCGCTTCGGCAAACGGATCGTCAGTCGATCCCTGTTTCATGCCGGCACCTCCTTCTGGCGGCGGATATACGCCGCCAACTCCTCGAACTTGTCCAGCGTGTCGAGTTCGTGATCCCGCTCGCGATCACGATGTTCGTCTATATAGCGAAATGCGGTACATTGTTTGTCCCAACACCCTTCGAGGAGCGAGGAGCGCTTCCGGAACGTGACCGGGACCTCCCATCCTTCGTCCTGGAGTTCGACCAGGAACTGATCTTGCGTGTTCAGCCCCTCGAATCGGTTGGGAACGATCGCCAGGACCCCAACTTCGATTTCCAGGTTCTCTTCGAGTCCGGCGACGATGTCGTCGAGGCCCTGTACCGATTCGTAGCCCTTCCCGCTTGGCTCGAACGGGATCACCAGGTGTCGGGTGGCGTGAATCGCGTTGTGGAGTTTGATGTCCGGGCTGGCCGGGGGGTCGATGATGAGCGTGTCGTACTGCTCGTGCACGCCGGCTTCCCGCAGAACCCGGAGGAGTTGTTTGTTGGGGTTGAACGACTCACCGAAATCGGCAGCCTCCTCGGCCCGTCGCTGGAGGTGTTTCGACGCGTATTCGAGGATGTTGTGTGCGGGGATGATGTCCAGGCCCTCGCTCGTTTTGATCAGATCCGCAAAATCCCCACGCGGGCGGTCGATCATGTGCCGAAGGAGGCTATCGGCCTCCTTGTTACTCCGATCCTCGTCGACGTCGAGGAGGTACGAAAGCGAGGCCTCCTGCGTGTCGAGATCGATCAGCAGGACCTCGTTTCCGGCCCGCGCTTCCGCTTTCGCGAGATTCGCAGTGAGCGTCGTTTTCCCGACGCCCCCTGCCTCGCTGTAGACCGTATAGGCCAACATACCCGACACGTCGGGCCACCACCAAATAAAACTAAGTCAGACAATCGACTCAGCTGAGTAAGTTGGTTAAGTTTGCTGGCTAAATAGGCCAACTAATTGAGCTGGCTGAGTTAGCTGGCTTAGCCAGCTAGCTTAGTTATCTAGCTAAGCCAGTTAGTAGAGTTCTCAGAGTTAGCTATCTGGCCGAGTTATTTGGGGAACCGAGATGGCTGTCCTGGCTAACGGACTCAGTGGGCCTGGTTATCGAATCGTGACATCTAGGCTGGTTAACTCGCCAGGCCAGACGATTTGGACAGCAGATAGAGATTATTTCGTGGGGTGGAGCGGCTGCCACCAGAGAGACGTGACTCGACGCACAGATCTTCACCTCAAAACAGATCGATAGAGGTGTGTGACGGCGCCGTCCACGATTCAGAACACTTCGATAGAGGTGTCTGCCCAGACCACGGTTTCGACGACACCACCCTATATCAGCCGGATATGATTATCTCCTAGAATAGAGTAGAGATTCCGACACGGGCCAATATCGGCCGTTTTGGCGGCTTGTGGCGACAATCACACATCGATAGAGGTGTGCGATCTGCGTCCGGTGAGACTGGAACTGTAGACTGGTTGGGGCTCGGGGATTCTCTGAAACACATCGATAGAGGTGTGGGATAAACCATGTGGCCGGGCCCGCCGAAGTGGGCGGTCGTCGAGGGGTGTCTCAGGTTTCGTTACGGAGTTGCGCTTTGACCACCGACTGGACTTCGTCGGCGGAGACCATCTCGATTCGAGAGTCTTCGCGTAGCGTATCGAGGATCGTGTCCGGCCGCTCGGCGAACTGAAATTCGAGGAACATACCTGAACTCGGGCCGTGACTCCGTCGCTCGAAGTCGACCAGCGAGTAGGTCGTCAGCTCTTTCATCTTGTTGACGTAGGTTTCCTGGTGGTACTGGTCGACTCCGATCGTGTCGGTCAGGAACTGGTAGACCTGGTACCCAGTCGTACTGCGGGCCGTCCCGTCGTCGGTTTCGTCCGCGACCGCCGCCGTGGCGTAGAGACAGAGCTTCTTCTGGGTACTGATACCGCGCACGACTTCCAGAACGCGGTTCTTCTCGACTTTCTCCTGGGCGTTCCGAACGTGTTCTTCACCGACGCTGGAATCGCCCTCCCGTTCGGCCAACTCCCCGGCGACCCGCATGAGGTCGATCGCCTTCCGTGCATCGCCGTGCGTCTGTGCCGCGAACGCGGCCGCGAGCGGAATGACGTCGTCGCTGAGCACGCCGTCGTAGAACGCGTCCTGTCGGCGACGGAGGATGGCCTGCAACTGGTTGGCGTCGTAGTCGTCGAAGTGGACGTCCTCCGGGGTGAACGAACTGAGAGCGCGACTCCCGACGGACTCCATCATCTTGGTGTCGTTCGAGATGGCGACGACCGAGATGTGTGCGTCGAGATCGTCGATGGCACCGGACCGCGTCAACTGATACAGCAGTCGAGAGAAGGCGGGTTCCTGTTTGTCTCGGCGGCCGACGAGCATGTCGAGTTCGTCGAGGACGAACACGACCGAATCGAAGTTCTCATCGACGATCCGATACAGGTCGTCCCACTTCTCTTTGGTCGCGACGCCGTGTTTCGGGACCTGCACTTCCACACCGGCCTCGGTGGCCGCTCGCTCGGCGAGTTCGTACACCGCGATGCCGAGCGTGTTCAGGTCCTGGCAGTTGACCTCGATCGTCCCGAACCGGATATCCCGCTGTTCACAGATGTTCGAGATGTTCTCACAGACCGCTTTGGTGATGAGTGACTTTCCGGTCCCGGAGGGCCCGTAGAGAAAGAGGTTCGGTGGTCGATTGTCGCCCAGCGCGACGCGGAGCATCTTCGTCACCTCCTGGAGCTGTTCGCCACGACCCACGATGCGATCCTCTTCGACGATGTAATTCGGGTCGAGAAGCGACCGATCGCGGATCAATCCCGCCTGTTCGTCGAACTCGAGCAGCATCTCTTCGATCGACTCGGATCCGGTGTCGTCGACCGATCCGGAACCGGTAGCGTCGATCTCGTCGGAACCGAAATCCTCGCTGAGATCGTCCGGAACCGGGTCGGCGTCCTCCGACGGCGAGTCCCCACCATTGGACCCGGACGAGTCAGTGTCCATGCCCGACCCCTGACGAGGCAGTGCCATAAGTCTTCTCCACCTCTATCGATGTGTAAATCTGCAGTACATCGATTATTACGTGTGGAAAACCGAACCAGGGGACGGTATCCGGATGGTTCCTACACAGGGACCGACGAAGTGTTTGCTGAACAGCGTAGGGTCGACGATGTGTTTCGACGGACGAGTCGAGACGGTTCCACACAGACACCCCTCTATCGATGTGTTCGAGTGTTCGAGGGGGCGGGGGGTGAGATTCGGCAGGTTTTGCCGGATGGAGTTCGTGCAATTCCCGCTACCGTACGATATCCAGTGATAGGCACTATAGTAGTCTTAGAGTCGATCTAGCTGAACCCGTCGAAACCCATCTTTTCCTTCTTCTTCTAGCTTTCTAGAACGAACACTCACACACACCTCTATCGAAGTGTTCGATGTGTTCGCTAGAATCACGTTTTGCCGCTTTTTCGCTTCTAGTTACTAGTTCCGCCACTCCTAGCCTATTTCTTCCGGTACAGCTTCTCTATCCGAGACTGATCGGAAATATCCCCCGTCGACACCTCTCGATCGAGACGTTCCCTCCTGTCCCTACGAACCGAAACACATCGATAGAGGGGTGTCTGTGTGGTCCAATCCCCTTCAGCGACTCGCTCGAAGCGGATCTGTCCACACGGCCGAGCCGAACCGAACCGAACCGAACTCTCACCTGAAGTCGATAGCGAGGCGGAACACATCGATAGAGGGGTGTGAGAGTATCCAGTCGCGCTCGAACAGCGATGTCGTTCAGTTGTGGTCCCCGGACGTGTTCTCAGGCTACGGTATCAACCAATCGTCGTCGGGCTTCGCCCGACTGCCTGAGGGAACTTCGCTCCCTCTCTGTTCACGACGGGGAGGAGGTCACTCAGAGGTCGTCTGCTCGGCCGTCGAATTCGATGTGGCGGTCTCCGTCTCCGACGGCGTCGGAGTCGGTGTCGGCGTCGGAGTCGATGTCGGAGTTGGCGTGGGCGTCGGAGATGCTGTTTGCGTGGGTGTTGGAGTCGGTGTCGGCGTGGGCGTGGGCGTCGGTGTTGGCGTCGGCGTGGGCGTGGGCGTCGGTGTTGGAGTGGGTGTCGGCGTGGGGTCCGGTGTCGGCGTCGGTGTCGGCCCGGGAGTTGGCGTCGGCGTCGGCGTTGGTGTGGAATCCGGTGTCGAATCCGGCGTGGCGGACGGCGTCGAGGCCGACTCGTCGGTCGCCGGTGGCTCGGTCGTGTCGGGCGGACCGGTCCCGGCGTCCGTGGTCCGATCCGGCGTGTCCGCGCCGGGCGTTCCGGCCGCCGGGTCCGTTCCCTGTCCCGTGCCCGGAGTCGGGGTGTCCGTCCCGTTCCCCCCGACGGGAACCGGGGGCGATAGATCGTCGCCGGTCGGCGGACCGTCGTCGTCCATGCCGAACAGCGAACCGTCGGTCGGCAGGCCGACGACCATGCCGAGCCCGCTCAGGAACAGGACGACGCCGGCAGTGAGCAGGATCGCCCGGAGGACACCGGAGTCGATCGTCCGTGTGATCCGCTGGATCGGTCGCGATTCGTCGACCCGTCGGATGGTCCGGTCGGCGCGCTCGTCGAGCGGCGCGGGTAACGAACCCGCCAGTTCGAGGAGTTCGTCCACGTGGACCGCTCCCGTCGTGACCGCGAGGAGGGAGTAGACCGCCAGCCCGACCGGCGGGACGACGACGAGAGCGATCAGGGGGTTCTTGAGCAGGTAGGATAGTCCCACGATCGGAATGGCCGACAGCGCGACTGTCGCGACGAGGCGGCGGGGACGGAAGTCGTTGAACGGCTCGTAACCGAGCTGGTGTGCGCCCCAGACGTGGGCCAGCGGTAACGAGAGATACCCGAGCGAGGTCGCGACAGCCGCACCGTACATCCCGACGGTCGGGATCAGGATGGCGTTGAGCAGGAGATTCCCGAACGCGGCGACCGCGGTGGCGATGATCATCACTCGCATCTCGCCTTTGGCGTAGCTGATGGCGAACACCGGCCGACCGATGGCGAACCCGATGGTCCCCGGGATGAGGAGCAGGACGGGCAGGACCGCCGCGCCGCCGTCCTCGCCCAGATACAGCGGGACGAAGGCCCAGGCGAGCGCTGCCAGTCCCAGCGAGAGGAGCGTGGTCAGGAGCGCGGTGTAGCGGATCACCTTCCCGGCCAGGGCGTTGATCTTCTCGATACGGCCCTCGGCCCAGTGGTCCGCGGTCGCCTGTACCATCACGCTCTGGACGGACCGGGGGACGATCCAGAGCAGTTGCGTGATGACCAGCGCCCCCTTGTAGATACCGACGTTGGCGCTCTCACTGAAAAACTCCAGCATGATGACGTCGACGTGGATCAGCGACATCATCAGGAAGTTGTAGACGATGGAGGTGTGGTTGAAGTTGAACAGCTCCCAGCGTGGAAACTCGGTGGGGAGGGGTTTGAGGATCGCCGCCAGTGAGATGTGGCGAGCTATGGCGACCGTCGCGATCACCGTGACGGTCGTGCTGGCGACGATCTCGCCCAGGAGCACCCCCTGCACACCGTAGCCGAGGAAGGCGAGTGAGACGCCGATGATCCCGAACAGGATCTTGTACACGACCTTGAGCGGTTCCGCGATGTGTTCCAGTTTCAGTCCCATCAGCGCCCGGCGGACGTATCCCCGGAACTGCGCGGCGATGGTCAACACGGCGAGCAGGTAGAAGTACGGCTTGTACTTCTCGCCGATGGCGGCGGCGACGAGGCCGGTCTCGGCGGCGAGGATCAACAGTCCCGCCGCGATCACGGCCAGCACCGCCGCGAGCCGGAAGTAGAAGGCGAAGACGTGATCCTCCCAGCCGTCGTCATCGCGGTTCTCCGAGAGGAACTTGCGGGACCCGCCGTTGATCCCCGAACTGACGAGGATCATCAGCAATCCGAAGACGGACATCACCGTCCCGTACTCCCCGTAGGCACCCGGCTCGAGGAACCGGAACAGGAAGGGCGTGATGAACAGCGAGACGACGAGGATGGCGACCCGCGACCCGATGACCGAGAGAAACGCCGTGAACGTGTTGCGGTTCACCATGGCGGTCGACCCGTGGCTGTCCGTGGGGCACCCACACCCCACGCCATCTCAGTCGTCACGACTGACTCGTTCTCCGGGGACTGTGGTCGTGCCGGCCCCGAGCCGGACGCCCGGATCGAGACTGGTGTTGATTCCGGTGTGGACCTCGTCCCCGAGGACGACACCGAACTTCCGGCGGCCGGTCGAGACCTGTCGTCCCTTGACTGTGTACCTGATCTCCCGTTCGTCGTGCCGGAGGTTCGCGACGTTCGTCCCGGCCCCGAGGTTCACGTCCCGTCCGAGGACGCTGTCGCCGACGTACGTGAGATGTGCGACGGTGGCGCCGCGCATCAAGAGGCTGTTTTTCACCTCCGCGGCGTGGCCGACCGACGCGTCCGGGCCGACGAGCGTCGCGCCTCTGACGTAGGCGTTGGGCCCCACCGAGGCACCGGACTGGATCCGGACCGGCCCCTCGACGACGGTGCCCGGGCCGACGGACGCGCCGGGTTCGACGACCACCGCGCCCTCGAGCTCCGCGTCCGGGTGGACCTCGCCCTCAATCGACCGGCCGGCCGCACCCAGACGTCGCTCATTGGCCGCCAGTAGCTCCCAGGGGCGGCCGACGTCGAGCCACTCGTCGAGACGGACCGGGGAGACCTCGTGCGTGTCGACCACGCTGTCGAGGACGTCCGTGAGTTCTCGCTCGCCGCGCTCGCTGGCCTCGACGTCGAGTTTCGAGCGTGCGGCGTCGGGGAACGCGTACGCGCCGGCGTTGGCGAGGTTCGACGGCGGGTCGTCGGGCTTCTCGCGGACCCCGGTGACGCGCCCGTCGTCGGTCGAGAGCACGCCGTAGTTCGACGGCGTGTCGACCCGGACGCACGCGACCGCCGGTGCGGCGTCGAACAGCGTCCGGATGTCGTCGGCCCGGTAGAGGTTGTCACCGTTCAGCACGGCGAAGGGGCCGTCGAGGTACTCGCCGGCGGCGGCGACCGCGTCGGCGGTTCCCTGCTGTTCGGACTGGGTGGCGTAGTGGATCGGGACGTCCACGTCGGACGCGTCGAAGTGCGAGCGAATCCGCTCGCCCTCGTACCCGACCACCAGCACGATCTCGGACGCGCCGGCGCCAACGGCAGCGTCGACGACGTGTTCGACGAGCGGCCGACCGGCTACCGGGAGCATCGGCTTGGGCCGTCGCTCCGTCAGCGGTCGCATTCGCGTCCCTTCACCGGCCGCGAGGATCACGACTTGCATCGATTATCCGGGGATACCCACCGACCCGGCTTTATTATCTGTCGGCTAAGTTTCACACCGCCGATCCGGCCGACGTGCGGTGGCCACACCTCGGGTGATCTCTTCCGTGTGAAAACCCGGTTGCGGGAGCCGTGTGGACTTACTGGATCCATAACTAACCGGTACGGGGACGCACCCACCGACGACAGAGATGTACACCCCACTACAGGAGGTGACTCGATGGACTGGGAACGTGTTGCTTCTATCGGCGTCGCGGCTCTCTGCATGACTGCGATCGGCGTCGCCGCGACGACGCTCGATTCGACCGTCTCACAGACGCCCGACGACCTGATCGATCTGGGTGACACGCAACTCCCCATCGGGGACGATTCGACCGGCGAAATCGACGACCAAATCGAACAGAACAAGCAGTCACAGGGGAGTGATCAGACCGGACAGGTCGCCGATCCGGAGCCCGGCGGCCAGTCACAACAGCAGTCGAGCGACGACCCGGGCGAGCGGACTGGAGAGCGCGAGTCGGGCTCGGGCCCGCTGGGGCTCGGTCCCGGGGGGCAGTCGCTGCTCCAGCAACTGCTGGATCTCCTCCGGAAACTGCTCCCGTTCCTTCTGGCCCTTGTCGCGCTCGCGCTGGCGTACCGCTATCGCGACCGGTTGCTGGGCATCCTCCTGGCGCCGCTCGCCGCACTCCCCGAGAACGGGTCCGACGAGCGTGACACGACGGCCCGCGACCCGTGGGTGGACGTCGATCCCGACGACCGGATCGACCGCGCCTGGTACGCGATGGTCCGGCGACTCGACGTGGATCGACCCTGGGCCAGGACGCCCGACGAGTGCCGCAGTGCCGCCGTCGACGCGGGGCTGGATCCCGATGCGGTCGGGACGCTGACCCGCCTGTTCCGTCGGAAACGCTTCGCCGCCGAGGGCCTGCCGTCGGAGGAGCGCGAGCGGGCGGCCGAGGTCATCGACCGACTCGAACTCGGGGGGCGGACGCGATGAACGGCGTCCGCAAACTCTTCCTCGCGGCCGGGACGGCCCTGGCCGGGGTGACGCTGCTCGTGTTGACGGTCCCCGCGGTCGGGAACGCGATCCCGATCGGGACGGTCGTCGAGCGACTCGGCGGCGACTGGGTGCTCGTCGCCGTCTTCGGCGCGGTGGCCGCTGTCTTCCTCCTGTCGAGTCTGGCCTGGCGCGGCGTCGAGGGACTCGACCAGACGGACCCGCCGACACCCGAAGAGGTCGAGACGGTACCCCGGTTCGGCGGGGACTTCGACGACCTGGTCGACCAGCGGTTCGGCATCCGCGACCGGTTCTTCTCCGACCGGCCCGCCGCGGTCCGCGAACACGTGCGCGAGGCGGCCGTCGACGCCGAGATGGCCGCTACAGGCTGTTCGCGTGCCGAGGCGGAACGGCGTGTGGCCGACGGGTCGTGGACGACCGACGCCGAAGCGGCGGCGTTTCTGGCGGACGATACCGACCCGCCCGTGAGCGCACGCGTGCAGGCCGCCGTCCGGGGACGCGCGTGGTTCCAGCGAGGGGCCCGCCGCGCGGCGGCCGCGGCCTGTGACCGCGCAGGGGTCGGGGGTGAGCGATGACGACTGCGACCCACCGCTGGCGTGGCGTCGTCGGCGTCGCGCTGTTCGCCGCCGCCGTCGGGATCCTGTTCAAGCGGTCCGCCGTCCTGTTGCTCTCGGCGACGGCCGTCGGGTTCGTGGTCTATCCGCGACTCACGAGCGCGCCGGACCCGTCGCTGGCCATCGAGCGCGAGGTCGACGTCGACACACCTGCCGACGGCGAGGAGGTCCCGGTCACCGTCACGCTGCGCAACACCGGCAACTCGACGTTGACGGACGTGCGCGTGATCGACGGCGTCCCACCGATGCTGTCGGTCGCCGACGGGACACCGCGGCACACGGCCGTGCTGCAACCCGGTGCGGAGACGACGTTCTCCTACAGCGTGACGGCACGGCAGGGAACACACCGGTTCGATCCGGCGACGGTGTTCGTCCGCGACGTGGCCGGCGCACACGAGGTCGAACGGCAGGTCGCGACGGACACGAACATCGAGTGCGGTGCGGCGGTGCCGGAGATCCCGCTGCGGGACCGGACCGGGCAGCGCGTCGGCGACCTCGTCACGGACGAGGGGGGAACCGGCATCGAGTTCTACCGGACTCGCAACTACCGCAAGGGTGACTCGTTGAGCCGGATCGACTGGAAGCGGTTCGCCCGGACGGGCGACCTCACGACCGTCGAGTACCGCGAGGAGCGCACAGCGTCGGTCGTGCTCTGTCTGGACGCCCGGGAGATCGCACACCGATCGAGCGGCCCCGACCAGCCCCACGCGGTCTCCTACGGCCTCGGCGCCGTCGAACAGCTGTTCGGGACCCTGCTGGAGACGCCCCACCACGTGGGCGTCGCGGCACTGGGGCCGGACTTCTGCTGGCTGTCACCCGGAAGCGGGACCGAACACGCCGCCCGCGCCCGAAACCTGTTCGCCTCGAACCCGTCGCTGTCGGCCCGACCGCCCGACGAGGAGACCAGCGAGGCCGACCTCGACCGGCAGGTGTCGGAGCTACGCAAGCGTCTCGACACCGAGACACAGGTCGTCGTCGTCTCGCCGCTGCCCGACGACGACATCGTCCAGGCGTGTCTCCAGCTCGAATCGACCGGGAACCCCGTCACCCTGCTCTCGCCGGACGTGACGACGACCGAGACGACCGGTACCCGGCTCGCCCTGTTCGAGCGCCGGTCTCGCATCGCGACACTGCGTGAACGCGACGTTCCGGCCGTCGACTGGGAACCCACCCAGCCGCTCGGGACCGCGCTGGTCGAAGCACAGGAACGGTGGTCGGCGTGACGACCAACAGACCTGCGCCGCTGTCGGCCGTCCTGTCGGTCGTCGCGGCGGCCGCCGCCATCTATCTCGTCGCGACGGGGCCCAACCAGCGGTTCGCGCTCGCAGTCACGATCGGGGGGCTCGCCGCACTCGCCGTCGGGATCGAACTCTGGCGGCGCGAGCACCGCCTCCTCGGTGGCATCATCGGACTCGTCGGAACCGGCGCGGTCGGTGTGGCGCTCGTCCTCGGGTACAGTCGGTCGGCCCGGTTCGGCACCGCCGCGGAACTGCTGCCGGGACTGGTCGGGCTGTCCCTCCTGGTCCTCGGGCTGGGCCCGATCTGGAAGGGGCGTGAACGCCTCCTGTTCTCCGCCGGCACCGGACTGGTGTTCGTCTCACCGCTCGTCGCCGCCGTCCTCTACGAGACCACCACGGTGACGCTGCTGATAGCCGGCGTCTGCACCGTCCTGGCCTGGGACCTGGCCGAACGGGCGGTGAACCTGGGTGAGCAGGTCGGCCGCGAGGCCCGCACTTACTCCGTCGAACTCCTCAACGGCGGCGCGACGCTCGCCGTCGGCGGTGTCGCCATCGCCCTCGTCCAGGGCGTCGCCGGCGCGAACGTCACGGGCCTCCCGCTGCTCGCGCTCGCAGGGTTGCTGGCCGCGGCGTTCACGCTGCTCGTGGCGCTGTACAACTGAGCGGCCGGCGACGCGACCGGGCCACCGGCCACCCCTCGCCGCGGCGGCTTGCATGGACAAGGTGTGCCCTTACCATCGACGCACCGACAGGTCGTAGCATGGGTGAACTCCGCGCCCCGTTCGGTATCGACATCGCAACGACCCTCGTCGGATCGGGGGTGACGCTGTTGTTCTCGGGGCTCTTGCTCCGGTACGGCCACCGCTTCGGCCAGTTCACGAACGGTGAGATGTATCTGTACGCCGGCGGCGCCCTCTTCGTCGTCGGACTGGTGCTGGGGATCGTCTTCGCCATCGCCCGGATCGACTGAAAAGAGCGGGGACGAGGCCGGGCCGCGAGTCGGTCGAGCGACCCCCGAGCGACGGCGAAACCGCGAGTAGCGGCGGCCTCAGGCGGAGACGGGGTCCTGATAGTTGATCGTCGGGACCTGCTCCGCGTCGAGGATGTCCGCGATCACGTCGGTCTTCTCTACCGTGTCGACGCGCGCGTCAGCGGTGAGGACGAGTCGGTGTGCCAGCACGGGGCGGGCGACCGCCTTCACGTCTTTCGGGGCGGCGAACTCCCGGCCCTGGACGCAGGCCATCGCCCGCGCCGCCTCGAACAGGCGCTGGGTGCCACGCGGTGAGACGCCGCCCTTGACCCGGTCGTCGGCACGCGTCGCCCGGGTGAGGGCGGCGATGTACTGCCGGAGGTCGTCCTCGACGTGGACGTGTTCGGGTGCCTCCCGGAGCCGTTCGATCTGCTCGGGCGAACAGATCGTCGAGACCGAGGGCGTCTGGTCGGTCCGGTCGGCACGCCGGTCGATCAACTCCAGTTCGCCCGACAGCGACGGGAATCCGAGGCTGGTCTTGACGACGAACCGGTCCTTCTGTGCTTCCGGCAACGGGAAGGTCCCCTCCTGCTCGACGGGGTTCTGCGTCGCGATGACGAAAAAGGGCTCGGGAAGCTGGTACGTCTCGCCGTCGACGGTGACCTGTCCCTCCTCCATGGCCTCTAGCAGTGCGGCCTGTGTCTTCGGCGAGGCGCGGTTGATCTCGTCGGCCAGCACCACGTTCGCGAACACCGGTCCGGCCTGGAACTCGAACTCGCCGCTTTCCTCGTCGAAGACGTGTGTCCCCGTCACGTCCGCCGGCAGCAGGTCGGGGGTGAACTGCACGCGGGAGTACGAGAGGCCCAGGGCAGTGGCGAAACACCGCGCCGTGAGCGTCTTCCCGGTTCCCGGCGCGTCTTCGAGGAGGACGTGTCCCCGCGAGAGAAAGCCCGAGAGAATCGTCTCGAGTACCGCGTCGTCGACGATGACCGCGCGACTGACCTCGTCCAGAATCGATTCACAGTGTGCGTGCACTCGCTGCTCGTCCATGTCCCGGTAGTCGTGGGACCGTCCCGTAATTATTCGGCCGATAAGGCGGCCCCGTCCCCCTCGTGTCGCGGGCGGCTCCCTTCCGGTCGGTCACGCCGCCATCCCTGCATCGCTGGTGTGACCGACGACTCCGCCGGGCCACAAGACCCATATGTGGCTGATTAGCACGCGAATAATTTTTGGTATATCGGTCTACTGTCCGGGTGACAGATGACTCGTTCGGACAGTTCAGGGGCGAGCGGGCGTCGAGGGGGCGGCATACGAGGACAGACACTGCCCGGTTCCACGAGCAAGACGACGTCGCTGTCGGGTGTGGAGACGTTGCTACGGGCGGCGGTCGCCGGGAGCGGGTTCGCACTCATCGCCATCGCACTCTGGCACGTCGCCGCGGAGACCAGCATCCCGGCGGTGATGGCTGTACTGGGCTCGGAGACGACCAAGTGGGTCGTCGTCGTCTTCTACGGCTGTGCGCTCGTCACGGCCGCGAGAATGAGTCGCGGATCGAACGACCGCCGCTGGTAACCCGTCCTGACGTGTCGGGCGGGACCCCTGAGCTCCGCGTTTATCACGTCCGTAAGCTCCCACGACTGGATCGATCCCGGCCCCGTCCCTCGATCTCGGTCGTCGACGGACCGAGCGGTCGAGTCGTCTCATCGATCGGCCTGGCGTTGGCTCGAACGGAAGTGAGTGTCGCGTCTCCTCGGCCGGGATCACTTACCTCTGTTCTAGATTCATTTATTCTCGACATAATAATGAAGTGATAGATGTAAGCCTGAATCGAGATGAAGCGGACCACAAGCAGGCGAGCGTTCATCGCAGCGGCCGTTACCAGCGGGGTTGCCGTCGCGGGCTGTTCGCAACTGCAGGGCAGCACCGATGGTAACGAAACTTCCGCCACCAGTCCGACAGACGACGGGTCCGGAACGCCGAACGGCGGCGGGACGGAAACACAGGACTATCACTACACGGACCGCGGATCCGTCCTCGACGACTTCGAGGACCTCTCGAACTGGGGGACGATCCGTGGTACCCAGATCGCGGAGACCAACGACGTGTACAAGGGCGACCAGTCGGTTCGCGTCAAGAACCCGTCCGGGGGCGGGGCCGGTATCTTCAGGGCCTTCCCGGACGGACTGGACCTGACGGATCAGGACCTCTCCATCGCGGGCAAACTGGAGAGTCCGCGCCCCGGGAAACTGGCCGTCGAGGTCATCGCCCCGGCACGCTCCGACCACCTGGTCTGTCGCCGGTACATCCCCGACACGATGGACGACTGGATGCGGATCGACCTCGGATACACCGGGAAGCGGGGCGAACCCGACCTCTCGAACGTTCAGGAGATCCGGCTCATCGTCCTGAGTGACGACGAGCCGATCAACTTCGTGGTCGACGACCTCCGGACGATCCCCAAACCGGTCGACAGCGGTCGCGTCCTCCTGTCGTTCAACAACGTGCGGGCGTCACACTACGACATCGCCTTCCAGGAACTGCAGCGCCGCGGCTGGTCGGCCATGGAGACGGTCGACCCGGACGAGGTCAACTCGAACAACGCGCTGACGACCGGCCAGCTACGGGAGATGCGGGACGCGGGCTGGGACATTACGTCCCTGCCATCGCCCAACACGCCCCTGCCGGAGCTGTCCACCAAGGAGCAGCGTCGGGTGATCAAGGACACCAAGGAGTATCTGGATCTCAAGGGCTTCACGGACGGCAAGCAGTTCATGACGATCGACTCGGACAAATTCGACAGGGAGACGCTGCAGGTGATCCGGGACCACCACGAGTACGGATTCACGTTCGGGGCATCCCCCAACACCGTGCCGCCCGTCGAGAACGCGACCGTCTCGCAGGTCTACGGAAAC
Source organism: Halorientalis sp. IM1011 (assembly GCF_001989615.1). Taxonomy (NCBI): domain Archaea; kingdom Methanobacteriati; phylum Methanobacteriota; class Halobacteria; order Halobacteriales; family Haloarculaceae; genus Halorientalis; species Halorientalis sp. IM1011. Next base: position 44,681 of record NZ_CP019068.1, read on the forward strand.
GACCTCAACGGCTCCGCTCGCATGATCAACCTGGCCGCCCAGTACAACCAGCTCGCGGTCATCACCTTCCCCGACATCGGACCGAACTCCCCCGTACCCGAGTCCGAGTTCATGCAACTGATGAACATCATCGAGGACTGGGGCGACAATCTCCAGGTGGTGACGCCGTCGGACCTGCTCGAGATGGAACAGAACCTCTGAACTGACGACTGTTACTGGGTCATCGGCCCCTGTTTACGACTGAATATTTCGTATACAGCAGGAAGAGTGAGTACTGCGGTTTTCTAGCCGTCGGTCCGTCAGTCGAGGCTGGGGCCGACATCGTCCTCGTTCTCGGCCAGGGTGACGACGTTCTCGCGGCCGATCTGGAAGCGGCTGATCGTGCCCTCGTCCTCCATGTTCGAGAGCGTCCGACTCACCTTCGCTTTCGACCACTCCACGGCCTCCACCATGTCGGCCTGTCGCATTCGGCCGTTTTCGTTCTCCAGCAGGTGTTCGAGCCGTTCTTCGGCCGACATGAGGTCGGGATCGGGTTCGGGTTCCGACTCGGACTCGGAATCCGCTGTCGCGCCGGGCTCGCCGGTCTGCACCGGATCCGGTCGATCCGCCGCGAAGTCCGGGTCGGCCGCCGGCTCGTCATCGTCAGACTCTCCGATCTGCCACCGACGCTGGACCAGTACGGAGCTGATTCCGATTAGCAGGACGAGGAGCAACCCTTTGAGCGCCGTCAGGGCTGCACTCCCCGCGCTCGTTCCGAACGCGACCTCGAAGCCGTCGCTGAAGAAGTCCCCGTCGGTGTCGGAGTCGGTCGGGTCGAGGCCGAGTTGGACCTCGCGGCTGTCGTTGAGGCCGTCCCCGTCGGTATCCGGTTCGGTCGGGTCGAGGCCGAGTTCGACCTCGCGGCCGTCGTCGAGGCCGTCGTCGTCGGTGTCGGGGTCGGTCGGGTCGAGACCGAGTTCGACCTCGCGGCCGTCGTCGAGGCCGTCGTCGTCGGTGTCGGGGTCGGTCGGGTTCGTCGGCCCGTTGACCTCACGGCCGTCGTCGAGGCCGTCGCCGTCCGTATCCGGGTCGGTCGCGTTCGTGCCGTGCCGGTCGATCTCGTCCCCGTCGACCAGGTTGTCGTCGTCGGTGTCGGGATTCGTCAGGTTCGTCCCCAGTTTTCGTTCCCGCGCGTTGGTGAGCCGGTCGAGATCCAGGTCGCCGTCCTTTTCGGCGAGGATGACCGGTCGGGTCACGGTGTCGACCGTCGTCGCACTATCCGACCCGAAGCTGTTACTGACGTTGACGGTCAGCTCGCGTCGCCCCGTCGTCACGTTTCTCTGGGGCGGCAACTGGATGCTGACGGACGCCGACCCGTTGACGTTGACCGACTCACAGACCGGGGTCCCGCCTCCGTCCAGGGTCACACAGGCGTCGTAGATCCATCTCTTGTCGACAGCCGTCTCTACCTCTACAGTGACGTCTATCCCGGCCGATCGCCAGATTACGTGGGATCCGTTGTGGGGGAAGGTTCCGTCACCGCTGAGAGTGACGTTCGTTATCTGGGCCGAGGACTGGCTGACTGTCTTCGGCTGCTCGGTTGCGGGCGCCGAACCCGCGGCAGGCGTCGCTCCACCCACACCCACGAACGTGAGCGCGAGAAGCGTGAGGACTGCCAGCAGTGCCACACGACTCACTGTAGGACGGCTGTCCCCCATCATCTCGTTGTGGAGACGGACGGTCGTCGACCGACCTCGTCGTGGGAGTCCCGTATGACTGTCGGACGGATAACCGAACTCCCCTTTCTGTAGACGATACGAACCACCTGTCATTAGCATCCGTTGCGCTTTATTTGATTCTTTCTTCTCGATGTGGGAACCCGATCACAACTTCACTGGCCTCACTCGATGGGCCACTGAGAAACATAATTTGGATTAGTATACCATACGCAGTCCACCGCGCGTCGATCAGGGGTCGAAGCCAAAACCGCCAGACGTGAACGGTTTAAACTGGCTGTAACACGGTGAAACACTCTGTAACGGCACCCCTAATTTAATACCCGATATCTGATACAGTGGAGTGTGATGAATCAGGACCCGATGTCCGACGACGAACGCCCGAGCACGGGCGAGGCGTCCAGTGATGAGTGTACGATCGAGACGGACGAGGTCTTTCACCTCCTCCAGAACAGTCGGCGACGTGCAGTGGTCCAATACTTCACGACGCACGACGAGCCGATCAGCCTCAGTGACCTGGCCGACGAGGTCGCCGCCCGCGAGTACGAGACAACGGTCGAGGACGTAACCGACGACCAACACCAGCGGATCTACATCGCACTCTACCAGTCCCATCTCGACAAACTCGACGGGCACAACGTCGTCGAGTACGACACCGAGAACGGGACGGTCGCGCCCGGGCCGGCGCTCCACGAACTGTGTGGGTATCCCGCGACCGAACCGGTCGAGATACAGGAGACGGCGGAGACGTCGGTTCACTCAGACGAGGACGCCGTCTGGGCCAGTGGGTACCTCGGGATCGCACTCGGTGGGTTCATTCCGGTCTCCGGACGCTTCTTCCACGTCCTGCCGAGCGAGGCCATCTCGTTGCAGGTTCTGAACGCGATTCTCATCCTGGCCTGTCTCGTGATCGCCTCCCTCCACTACTTCACCACCCGGTGATCGACGGACGGATCGCCGCTCACTGAATCGGCTTCGCTACCTGTTCACAGACGTTTGGACGCGTCTCGCAGTCCCTGTGAGACCGACCGTCGAAGACGGGGCAGGATCGCCGTCACTCGTCGGCTTCGAATATCCGGACGATGCCGTCGCTCCGAACGGTGATCCGGTATCCCAGCAGGTAGAACGTGAGTCGACCGTCACGTTCGCTCCCGTCCGGGAGCGGGCGGAGGACGCGCTCCATCGCGTCGGGATCGACCGACTCGTTGATCCGCGGCGCGACTTCCGCCGGCGAGATCCCTTCGATCTCTGCGATCGCGTCGATGAGTATGACGGTCAGTTCGTCGGTCTCCGCCCCGTACTCGTACTGGGTTTCGAACACGTGCTCGTCGAAATGCTGCTCATCTCGCACAATTGTGGCCCTCGATTGGACTCGCTCCCTGTCCGTTCCCATGATCTAGCACCGATTTCGGGGGGATCCGCCGCTGCCCATAATACTCGCCACAGAAACCGGCACGCCGGGAAACTGGGGGCCGGTCTCGCTCCCACAGTCCTCGTGTGGATCCCATTTACGAAAAAAATCAAATCCCGGTACTAATAATTTTCTCCTCTGTATCCGTCTTCGATACTGGAAAACGAGTCGAACGAACTGTTGCTCCGTTGAACTGATCCGCCGGGTATCAGCCCGAAATAGCCGCTTCGGGCGTGGTCCACTCGTACCGTTGCGTCGACGGGACGGGGTCCAGCGCCGCGTTTTGCTGCACCCGGTCGCGCCACACTGCGTAAGTCAGGACGTTCCAGGCCTGTCGCCCGCTCTCTACCACCGTCGACCGATCACCGCTGGGGACGAACGACGGGAGCGGGTACCGGTCGAACACCCCCGCGAGTGGCCCGTCCGCGAGGTAGCGTTCGAACGGGAGGACGCCGGCTCCCTTCTCCCGATCCGTCGGGTACTCCGGAAGTCGCCGGTCGAGCAGTCGTTTGAGCAGGTACTTCGTCGAGAGGTCCCGGCCGGCGGTGGGGCCCTGCACGAACCGTCGGTCGGCCGGGACGGACAGCGCACACTCGATCAGGCGCCGGGTCTCGAACGGATTGACGAGCGTGTTCCCGTGGGCGAGGGCCATCTGCCGCCAGCGGGAGCCGACGCGGTGGCCGAACACGAGACAGTGATGTCGCCACTCGGCCTGCCGACCGAAGCGGCCGGCCGACCCGTCGATGGGAGCGCGGTCGCGGACGTACGCGGACTGGGCCCGGCACCGCTCGGCGACGAGTTCGTCGTCGAACAGCGTCCCGACCAGCGCTGGATTCGTGTACGTCGAGTACTGCTGGGCGTACGACTGTGGGTCCGCGACCGACCGATCCAGTTGCTCGTCGAGCGTCCCGAGCCAGTCGATGTAGTCTCCGACCGTGTCCGGTGCGAGCCGACTGGCGACCTTCGCAGGGGGTGTCCCAACCATCGGCGCTGCCCAGTCCGCGACGCGAGCCCCCTTCGTCCCCGTGTTGCCGAAAATCGAGTCGGCACCGACCGCCATCAGGTACTGCCGGCCCTCGTCGGAGGAGAGCGCCGTGTTCATCAGGACGGTCTGGAACGGACAGGACGGCGATCCGGTGGCTTCGATCGCGTCTTCGAGGTGGGTCAGCACTCGCGACTCGTCCAGGACGGTCTGCTCGAAGGGTGCGTCGAAGTACGATGCCCCGTCGCGGGCGTACTCCATCTCGAAGGCGTACTCCGGGGAGTCGATGCCCACGTTCAGCATGGGCGCGTCCGCGCCCAGCAGGGTCTGGGTCAGCGTCGAGTCGACGCCGCCGGAGTAGCAGTTGACGGGGTCGTCGACGACGCCGTCGAGGCCGAGAATCGACTCGTAGGCCGACTCGATGGCGTCGGGTGCGGCGGCCGGTTCGACGTGCTCCGTGCCGTCGAGGCTGTCGACGCGCTCGATGCGGCGTTCGTCGGCGGTGAGGTCCCAGGTGAGCCAGTCGCCCTGCGCCACGCCCGAGACCGGTTCGACGATGCCGTCGGCGCCGACCGGCGCTCGGAAGAGGAGGTGGTCGGCGACAGCCGTGTCCGACACCGTCCGCGCCTCGACCGGGAGCGCCGCCAGTGCGTTGCGGAGGTGGTCGGTGATCATCGCCGTCCCGTTCGGTTTCCGGAGGTAGTAGAGCCGGTAGCCACCGGCCACGGATCGGTACGCGTGGACGCGGCGACCGGTGTCGTCGGCGACGTTCACCAGCGCGGCGTCTTCCGCGACCGGTGGGACAGTCGACTTGACCTCGGCTATGTCGTCGGCGTCGCGAACGCGGGCGACCAGTTCACGGACGTTCAGTCCGGAGACGAACCAGGTGCCCGTGTCGGTGTCGACGACGCGCACGTCGGGGTCGGCGAGCGAAACGGCGAGCGTCTCGGCCATCGGCGGCGCTTCGCGACGTGACGACCTTATTATACTGACCACAAGGCAGATTCACCTGTCTGTCGGGGGGTGCCGGGTACGTATCGAGGGCACGACCGGTCTCACGCCACGATTTCGGCGCTGGGACCGTCGCGCGGCTTCCCATCAGCCGACTGAATACTCATTATCGCGTGGATAATAATGGGCCCGGAACGTCCACGTCCAGATATGAATACCGCTACCTGGGGGTTTCGCCCCGCTCGTGCAGTGTCGGAATCGGACAGGAACGGAGGGACCAGTGCGGGCAGGACTACGGCCCGGTGACTCACCGTGTTGCAACGCGTACTCTTCGTGATCGGTATCGTCCTCTTCGTCGGTGGTGTGGCAGTGGTCGCCGGCGTCGGCCCACTCGGCTCGATGGTATCGGTGCCGGACTCGGAGGCACCGACGCCAGCGCCGCCCGGTGAGCGGACCGACGCAGCGACCCCGGCCGCCGACGAAAACGACGACACCGCCACCACCCGGGAACCGATCGCGGCCGTCACGGACACGCCGGAAACCCAGCCGATACCGCAGCCGCCGACGACGGAGCAAAACACCAGTCGACGGACCACGCAGTCGGGCACCACCGCCGGGACGCCCGTCCAGAACCAGACACGCACGGCCCGGCAGACTCGCACGCCGATTCAGACCGACACGCCCCGGGAAACCCAGACGACGACTCGAACCGACACACGGACGCGCACCCCGATCAACGGGACGGAGAACGGAACGACCGACACGTCGACCGAAGAGACCTACGACAACCCGTTCGGCTTCTGAGACGACGCGGGACGGGATCCGCCCGGTGACCACCCACCTGCCCCTTCGTTGTCGCTTCTGACCACCCGGTGACCTCCTCCTCGCCGTGAACGGAGAGGGAGCGAAGCTCCCTCAAGCAGTCGGGCGTAGCCCGACGACGGCGAGGCTTCCCGAACCGCACCGCAAGCGTTGGGATATTTGCTGGTCTACGGGCAGACCTGTTCTTGTGGGGCTACTCTCCCCGTTGATTTATCGAACAGGCGCACCGATGGCTGGGCCAGACAGCCGTTACTCCTATCCTCAGCAGGACTCGGAGTTACCGTCGCACGCATATTCTCCGCCGCATTCAGGTCGCTATTAGCGACCAGTTTGCAGTTCTCACACACGTACAAGCCACGCTCGACACGGTTCGAATCGGCTTTCATCCCGCACGCACAGCAGGTTATTGACGTGGCCAACTCGTACTCATCAACTCGCTCTACCTCGATACCACGTTCTTCGGCCTTGTACTCGATGTGACTCAGCACCGTTTCAAACGCCCAGTCGTGCAGACGCTTGTTTCCGTGTCGTCCCCAGTCTTCATCCGCACGAATGTCCTTCGGGTGCCCGACAGCTATCGTCTCCACGCCACGGTCTGCACAGTGCTCTACAATGTCTTTCGAGAGTGCGTGCAGGTAGTGGGTCTGCCGCCGGGATTTCTTCTGGCGTGCCCACTCAGCATGGGTGCTTGGACCGTTTTCGCCTTCCGTGTCGTATTCTTCCTGGCGGAAGTAGTGCGCGTCTTCTTTCAAGGCGTTTCCTGGATACAACAGTGTCTCGTCACCAACAGAGACAGCCGCCGTGTTGCAGATACCGAGGTCAACACCAGCCGTCTTCTCGCCAGACGAGTCGGCGGCATCGATGGCGACTTTACAGACGAAGTGCAGTTCCCAGTGGTCGCCAGTCCAGACGATGCGGACCTGTTGTACGTCTTCTACGGCACCCAGGTCTGCATCTAGACCGGTGTCGTACTCACAGAGGATGAAGTCACTCCAGCCGTCTTTCAGGTTCTTGCCTTTCGAGAGACGGACTTGCTGGTGCTTGGTGTCGAGTTTGAAGCCGTCTTCTTTGAACGTGATTGTTGAGCGTGGTCGTTGGTCGCCGTGTTTGCGGTAGCCCGGTGGGTTGGCGTCTGGGTTGTCTTGTTCGAACCAGGACTGGAAAGCGCCAGCCAATTCTTCGATGATTGCCTGGCTTGATTGGGCGTTCAAATCTTTCCAGCACGGTTGGTTCTTCATGTAGGACTTAAGCGGTCCTTCATCGGGTATCTCACCGGTTTCGTCCCAGATGCGGCCAGCAGTCCATCGAGCTACATTCCAGATTTTACTGCCGGAACGAGCGAGTGAATCAAGGTCACGCACAACGCCCTCACGGTCGTTGGCGAGTGCCGCTGTAATGGTGCGGGTCGTGACCAGATTCACTATACATAGCCTATGACAGTACAATGACTTAATGATTTCGTGTCGACGTTGAATATACAGCCGAGCGAAGCAGTGACGGCCCTTCACCGGAGCTTACGCGATTCACTCCCGCCCTGTTCGCTCCTCGGTTCCGACCTGAGCGGTCGGAACACTCGTCACTCACGGGAAGGGCGGAATTCTCTCGCTGTATCAAGATAGAAAACTACCCGGGTCGACTGGCCCTGATCGACGAGTGCCGCTGGTCTGCGGTCGTCAGCATCCGTCGTGGAACCGGTGTCCGTCGCAGTCGTCCCGGTGGTCGACGGCTGGATGTCTCTGGTGCGTGTGGTGATGCGTTGAGAAGGCCTCACACGTTAACACAGCGTGGAAGTCAAAGAACGGCCTTGGGATGGAGGACGTCGGTGGGGTCGACGGATTCGGCGAGGACGCCGTCGAGCCAGCTCGACACGTCGTTGATGCGGAGCTTGAGCCGCGGGGAGAGACGATGTAGCGACTCGTGATCAGGGAACAGCTGTTCGTCCATATCGTTGTCGTTGTAGATCCGCGCCCGGTCCGGGAGCGGTCGATCGAACGGCGTCAGTCCCGGGACGGTTCGTCGGAGGAACTTCTCGACCTGATTGAGCTTGTAGGAGTCGTGGGGTCGGTCGGGCGGGCGGTGGCTGAGGATGTCGCCGTCGATTCGTTGCAGCGCGGCCCGGTACACCTCGTCGGTCCGGTAGGCCGGCGGCGTCATCAAATGCCACTCCAGCAACTCGGCGTCGCAGGCGACGAAACTCTCGACGTAGTTGTCCGCGAGGTGCGTCCGGAACGGGAGCGTCGGCTTGAGCTTGATCCCCAGCAGGTCAATGGCGTTGTGGATCGAGTCGGCCCGGTCGCGACAGTTCTCGATGGCCGGTTCGATGGTCTCGCGGGCGTAGGCCGTCCATCCCTCGTCGGAGAGTCCGGCCCGATCCCGGGGAGCGCCGGGGCCACCGGGGAAACACCCGATCAGGTCGGCGAAGTGTGTCGCGGGGTCGGGGTCGTCCTCCAGTCGGCCCCGCGGAAACGTGTGGCCGAACAGGTCGACGCCGTCACGCGGGAGGAAAAACCCGCGACAGAGCGTATCGAAGAACATGCCGTGGAGGATGGCGTCGGCGTCGATCTCGGCGTCGTTGCCGCGGTGGTGGATGTGCAACGACTCGCGCTGGCCCTGGGTGTACCGGACGATCGACGGCGAGGTCCGGAGGTAGCCGTCGTCGGTCTCCAGCACCTCGTGACTGGTGTCGTACTGTTCGGTGAGTCGCTGGGCGACGGCCACTTCGTCACCGTCGGGCTGGCCGAGGGAGTAACAGCGGTCGATGCCGTCGATCTGTGAGAGGATGATCCGGGAGTCATAGCCCGCACTGAGCAGGAGACCGACCTCGCCGGGGAGACCGCTGCGGCGGTCGAGCGCGCGCTCGAGGCGCTCGGCCAGTTCGGCGACGTGGTCGAACTCGCGGGGCCGGTAGACGAACCGCCGGAGTTCGCCCGTCTCGTCGGGGCCGAGATAGCCGTCGAACGGGATCCGGTCGACCTCCTCGATCACCGTGTCGGTCCCGAAGACGTTCCCGAAGTGGACGAACTGCCGGATCGAGGGCCAGTCGGGGGTCGGATCGGACACGGTCTGGGCCACCTGTGCCGCGTCGGTCCCGAACACGCGGACGCCGGGCGCGTCGGTGTAGTAACACTCCCAGCTCCGGATGCGGTCCGTGTAGACGCGCGCCTCGCCGTCGTGGTCGACGTAGACGAGGTACGAGCCGTTCAGGTCGGCCAGTGCGGCCTCGCCCCGCTCGCAGTAGGCGTCGAAGAACGGCGCCGCCGCTTTGCGGTCTCCCTGACCGCGGAAGAACGCCTCGCCCCAGACGACGCAGTGTCCGCGGTCGTCGCGGTGGACGGACGTTCGGCCGGCGACGCCCAGTCCCTCGTCGGCCACGCCGACGGTCCCGTTCGGGCCGTCCAGCACCAGATCGAACTGGTCCGGATCTGCGAACGACGCGAAGGTCTCTCGGTCGCCGGCGACGCCGAACAGCGTCGTGTTCATCGATCGTCGTCCGGGTGCTTCCTCCGAATCACTTGACGGTGACGCTCTTTGCAAGGTTACGGGGTTTGTCGATGGGTCGGTCGAGTAGTCGGGCGGTGTAGTACGAGATCAGCTGGAGCTGCACGTTGGCGAGCAGCGCCGCGAGGTCCGGGTGTGTCTCGGGGATCGACAGCCTGCGGTCGGCGAAGTCGTCGATGCCGGACCGCTCGGTCGCGATGCTGACGACCTTGGCACCCCGAGCCTGGGCCTCCTTGGCGTTGGTCCGCGTCTGCTCGGGGTTGTTGCCGGTGAACACGGCGAAGACCGTCGTCTCGGGCGTGACCAGTGCCAGTGGCCCGTGTTTGAGTGCGCCAGACGCGAATCCCTCCGCGTGTTCGTACGTGATCTCCTTGAACTTCAGCGCGCCTTCCAGCGCCACCGGGTGTGCGAGTTCGTGCCCGATGAAGAAGTACGACTTCTCGTCGCGTACTTCCCGACTCAGCGTCTCGGCCTGGCTCCGCTTGAGGAGGCGGTCCACGTCGGAGGGGAACGACTCGAGGGCTTCGAGGAACGCCTGCATATCCTCACGCTGACTGCCGTCGGGGTGTGCGGCTGCCATCCGCTCGGCGAACAGCGCGAGCGTGATGGCCTGCGAGGAGAACGTCTTGGTCGCGGCGACGCCGATCTCCGGCCCGGCGCGGATGAACACCGATCGGTCGGCCTCGCGGGCGGCCGTCGAGCCGACGACGTTGGTGACGGCCACCGTGTCGGCACCGGCGGCCGTCGCACGCCGGAGCGCGTTCAGGGTGTCCGCCGTCTCGCCGCTCTGGGTGACGGCGACGACGAGGTTATCCTCGTCCAGTGGGATGCCGTCGGTGTATTCGTTGGCCCGGTGGGCCGTCGCCTCGATACCTCGCCGGTTCAGCTGGATCGCACCGTACATCGCCGCGTGATAGGACGTCCCGCACGCGACGACGTGGACCGACGACACGGACGCCAGGTCCACGTCGTCGAACTCCTCCAGATCGATGGTGCCCGACGACGCGTCGACCCGACCGCTGATCGTGTTGCTGAGCGCGTCCGGCTGGGAGTCGATCTCCTTCAGCATGAAGTGGTCGTACTGGCCCTTGCCGGTTTCCTCGGGGTCCCAGTCGACGTGCTCCATCTCGCGCGTGACCGGTTCGCCGTCGGTATCGGTGATTTTCGCCGTGTCGGAACTGACCTCGACGACGTCGCCGTCTTCGAGGTAGCGAACACGGCTGGTGAACTCGAGGAACGCGGGCACGTCGCTCGCGAGGTAGTACTCGTCGTCGTCGACGCCGAGCACCAGCGGCGAGTCGTTCCGGGTCGCGTACACGGTGTTCTCGCCTCTGACCAGCGCCGCGATGGCGTAGCTACCCTCGAGCAGGTCGATCGTCTCGACGAACGCCTCCCGGGGAGCCATCCCGTCGTCGAGTTTCGACTCCACGAGGTGGGGGATCACCTCCGTGTCGGTCTCGCTAGTGAACTCGTGTCCACGTGCGCGGAGCTCCCGTTTCAGTTCCTCGTAGTTCTCGATGATGCCGTTGTGGACGACCGCGACCGCACCGTTCTCGGCGGTGTGGGGGTGGGCGTTCCTGTCGGTCGGCGGGCCGTGGGTACTCCAGCGCGTGTGCCCGATACCGACAGTCCCCTCCGGCACGCCGTCGACGATCTGGGATTCGAGTTCGCTGATCTGTCCGGACTGCTTGCAGACCGTGAGTTCGCTCCCGCTCTCGACGGCGATCCCGGCCGAATCGTAGCCGCGGTACTCCAGATTCTGGAGCCCGGTCACGACCCGCCCGACGGCGTCGTCGGAACCGATGCAGGCGATGATCCCGCACATTTAGCTCCCACCTCCGGCGCGCCGTTCGGGGTGCTGGCACCTCTCGTCTCGGTCTATGCCGGTTCGGCGCCATGCGGAAAGTCGATGGTGAATCATGATCGGGTGGATGTAGCCTCTGAACCACACGTCAACCGGAGTACGCATAACTATACGTTGGCTAACCGTCCGGCCTGTACCACGGGTCGCGGCGTCGCTACCTGATACCCGGCAGAATCGGACACAGAGGCCACAGACCGCCCGTTTCCGTGTTCGACCGCTCACGTAGTGTCCGGGCGGGGACTTATCGGATCGATAAATTTGCCGCGATCACGCCTATCGCCGGAGGACGATGATATTCTGCCGTCCGTCCTGATGTTTCTCGATGTGGCCGCGGTCGGACATCCGCGAGAGGAGGCGGCTCACTTTCGCTTTCGACCAGTCCGTTCGCTCGACGATCTCGGACTGTTTCAACTGGCCGCCGTTCTCCGCCAGGAGGCGGACGATTCGTTCGGTGTCCGTCGGCGACTCGCCGGCCGACTCGACGACGATCGGTCCGGGCTGGTCGGACTCGGTACCACGACGCCGCTGGACGACCAGCAGTCCGAGCAGCGCCAGGACACCCCCACTCCCCAGCAACACGACCAGCCCGAACGACCCCATCGGGACGTCCGGGAGTCCGGGCGCCGGGACTGCCTCGCTAGCTGACTCCTGGCCGCCGATGGCACCACGACGGTCGGCTCCACCGCTCCCGTTCTCGGCCGCTTCCGATCCGTTCGGGAGGCCGATAGACGAGAAATAGCTGGCGAACTGGCTCCCGTTGAGCGCGCTCCAGTTGGTGATCTGGACGATCCGGCGGGAGTCCGCGCTCGCCACCACCTGGCCACTCTCGTCGTGGACACGGGCTTCGATCCGATACACCATCGGTCCGCCGGTGCTGTAACCGACGTCTTCGAACGTGATCGGAGTGGTCGTGGTCCCGGGTTCGATCCGACGACAGTGGGATTGTGACGAATCGTTCGCGAGACCGGACCGATACAGACAGACGCGTTCGCCCCCGCGGTCGCGCGCGCCCCGGACGAGTACGTCGAGTTGTTCACGACGCCAGACGAACAGAATCTCGCCCTCGTGTGCGACCGCGTCGCCGCGGTAGGTGAACGAGAGCGAGTCGTTGGCAGCGTCCTGTACCGACCGTGTCGGTGTGTCCGCCGCGGTGGCTGCGACAGGTGCGGCGAACCCCGCCACGACGACGGCGAACAGACAGGCGGCTAGCAGGCGTCGGCGGCACACTTTCCTCGCGACCGTTCGGTGAATGTCTATCATCCAAGTGGCTCTCGACGTCCGTCGCTCACGGGCCGGCGCTGGTCTTCGACTCTCCCTTGAGGACTATCGGACTTAGTTTACATCATCCTAATCGAGGTCAGCTCGGGAGCACGCCTGTGGCGTTCGCCTCGACTACCGGTAAAACAGCGTCTCGTGGCGGACCGCTACTGGTCACTAGTCGTCGTCAGTCTCGGTGAACACTTACGCGTCGGTCGTCCGTCCCTGCCGCCACAGCATCGCACCGCCGGTGGCAGCGAAGATCCCGATCACGACCAGCGTCAGGCCGACGGCACCGAGGGCTGCCCCCGGGATCAGGTTCGCCCAGCTACCCGCCGTCAGCGCGAGGCTGAGTAGTGTCGCGCCCGCGAAGTACCCCATCTCTCCTCTGTCGGCTCCCGCGGGGACGAACGGGAGCGTCTCGTCGACGGTCTCCTGGTCGTCGGCCGAGTCCGCGTCGTTTTCGACGCCGTCGATGTGGGGGACGACCACGTCGATCATGTCGGTCACTTCCACGATTCCGCGGCTCTGCTGGTACTCGATCAGCCCCGCGTCGTCGAGCTTCGAGAGGTGTGACTGGTAGAGCGCGATGTACACGCGCTGGCGCTGGTCGGATGTTAGCCGCTGGACCGTCGTGTCGTGTTCCCACGCCGCCACCTGTTCCGCGATAGATCGCATCTCGAAGGGGCCCTCGCGGTTGACCACGTATCGCAGGACCTGTCGCCGCCGCTCGTTCTGGAGGATGTGGAAGAGCTCGTCTTTCGAGATTTCGTCCGTATCCGTGGCCTCGTCGTCCGCCGTCGTGTTCGTCTGGTCGTCACTCGTCATCGTCGTCGTCGTGATCTCGTTCTGGTTTGCAGACGCCATGTTCCTCGACTGGGTCAACTCACTGGGGGTGTAAAATGATGAGAGACGCTTTCGGACAGTTGCAAACAGTTCAGAATAATTCCGATTTCGACTCGGTAAAACATCATATCCTAACGGGGCTATTAAGCTGATAGTAGCGCTCGGGCTGAAATGGACTGTGCATGTACAAATCTCGGGTCTAATCGGTTTTTGAGGGGGATTAAAGACCGATATGCAACTGCGTTGTTGTCGGGATATCGTACAAATAAAACCGATCTGATGGTTATTATATGGTTGTATTGTCGCTGAATAAACTGGTCTGGTTTCGGGGAATCGGGCGGTCAGTTGGCGTGTCCAACCGCGGGCGCGCCCCCGACCAGAGAGAAACTCCTGTGGAGTTTACAGTCGTTCGTAGTACAGACCGGCGTCGGTCGCGTCGGTTTCCTCGAAGGTTCCCATCACGTCGATCAGGATCGGGTCCGGATCGAGGGCGTCGGCGACGGTGTCGAGTTCCAGATCGGTGAACTCGTCGTGTGGCGTCGCGAGGACGACGCCGTCGAAGTCCGCGAAGGACAGCGAGTCCTGGGTCGGAATGCCGAAGTGCTCCTCCATCCGCTCGTCGTCGGCGTGGGGGTCGTACCCGACCACGTCCACGTCGTACTGTTCGAGTTCGGTGATGACGGCTTCGACCTCGGAGGTGCGGATGTCGCCCACGTTCGGCTTGTAGGAGAGGCCGAGCACCAGCAGTCGGGACTCCTTGGGGACTTTCCCGCGCTGGTTGAGCGCCCGTAGCGTCAGGTCGGCCGCGTGCCGGGGCATGTACTCGTTGACGTCCCGGCCTTCGAGGATGAGGCTGGGTGTGTACCCCGCGCGTTCCGACCCGTGTGCCAGATAGAGCGGGTCGACGGGGATGCAGTGACCGCCGACGAGTCCGGGTTCGTAGTCGTGGAAGTTCCACTTCGTCCCGGCGGCGTCGAGCACCTCGTGGGTGTCGATGCCGAGGTGATCACAGATGATCGCCAGTTCGTTCATCAGCGCGATGTTGAGGTCGCGCTGGACGTTCTCGACGACCTTCGCCGCCTCGGCCGACTCGATGGTCGGGGCGCGGTAGACGCCCGCGTCGACGACCGACTCGTAGAGCGCGGCCACGTCGGCCAGCGTCTCGTCGGTGTCGCCACTGACGATCTTCGTCACCTCCCGGAGCCCCCGCCCGCTGTCGCCGGGCGAGAGTCGCTCGGGGGAGTACCCGACGTTGAACTCCTCGCCGGCCGTCAGGTTCGACTCCGCTTCGAGCACCGGGACCAGCACTTTGTCGGTCAGCCCCGGGTACACCGTCGATTCGAGGATCACTGTCGTCCCTTCGGCCATGTTGCGGCCGACGGTCCGGCCGGCACTCTCGACGAAGTCGAGGTTGGGGTTCTGGGTCTCGTCGACCGGCGTCGGCACCGTGATGATGACGTAGTCGGCCCGTTCGATCTCGACGGGATCCGTGGTGAAGGACGCGTCGCTCGTTGCCACGCGGTCGTCGCCCACCTCGTGGGTGGGGTCGGTACCGGACTGCAGTTGTTCGACCTTCGAGTCGTCGACGTCGTACCCGAAGACCTCGAAGCCTTCGTCGTCGAAGGCGAGGCCGAGCGGGAGACCGACGTACCCGAGGCCGACGATACAAACCGTGTCGTCGTTGGGTTCAGGCATTGATTCCGATTCCGCGATAGATGACGCCGTCGTCGTTTCGCAGCTCCGGCAGGAGCTGGTGTCCGTCCAGTACGACGAGCGGGTGCTCGTCTGTCGCGAGCGCTCCCAACGTGTCGCCGGCCGGCGGCTCGATCGAGGGCGACGCGAAGGCGATGCCGTCGTACTCCTGATCCACCGCCGTCTCGACCGTCACGACCGACACGCCGTCCCGCTCGTCGACGTCGGCTGCCCGCGTGAACCGCCCGGTCACGTCGACGGTCACGCCGTCCTCGGCCAGCGATCGGCCGATCGCGGGCGCCGGCGTCCCTCGCTCGTCGTCGAACCCGGACTGCCGGTCGAGACCGACCACGAGCACCCGGGCGTCGGCGGGGTCGAGGTCGATCCCTCTGAAGGCGTCCAGCACGGCGATGGTGGCGTAGGTCGGCATCAGACCGTTGCTCACGCGAGCGGCGTCCAGGAGACGCGTGTCCGACTCGAGTTCGTCCCGAAGCAGCGTCAGCGAGCCGGGCGGGTGACAGGTCGCCGCGCCGAGATTCGGGGGCGGCAGCTGACAGTCCGCGCGCTCGCTGGCGGCCGCGACCACTTCGGTCGCGTCCACGTCCAGGTCGGCCGCGTGCCGGGCGAACTCGTTGGTCAGCGCCGTCGTGACGGTCCGGTACGCGGCGGTGACCTGACCGGCGAGCTCCGCCGTCGCGAGATCCGACACCCGGGTCGTGTCCGCGCCCGTCAGTGACTCGAACACGGCCGCGACGACGCGTTCGCTGTCGGCGTCGCGACCCGCGACGAGCCGGGTGTGGTCCTCCTCTAACCCCGACAGCCCGCTCGCGGGCGGGCGCTCGGGTGCGAACCCGAACCCGAACTCCGAGCGGTCGAGGTCGCTCGCCGCCACGAGGTGGGGTTCGAGTTCGTCGCGGCAGGTGCCCACCGGAAGAGTGCTCTCGACGACGACCGTGTCGCCGGCCGATAGCCCGTCGGCGACGGCCGAGAGGTGGTCCCGGAGCGGTTCGAGGTCGGCACCGTCGGTGATCGGCGTCGACGCGCTGACGACGTGGACCCTCGCATCGTCGGCCGCCTCCCGGAGTGACGACGTGACCCGGAGCTGGTCCGCGGCGGTCGTGTCCGCGAGCAGCGCCTCTAGCGCCGGGCTGTCGGCGTACGGGAACTCGCCGGCGTCGACGGCGTCGACCAGTGTCGGGTCCGTGTCGGCCGCGACGACGGTCCCGGCGGTGGCCGCGGCGGTCGCCGCGAGCGGAATCGCCGTCCGGTCCAGTCCGTACACCGTGACGGGGACGTGCCCGTCCTGAAGCCGCGAACGCAGCGTCGCCGCGTCGTCGTCGGTGCCGTAGACCGCCTCGGCCGACCCGCGAGCGTCCAGTTCGCTCATGCGATCCGGTTCCCTCCGGTGAGCGGGTCCGGCAGGGGTTCCGTCTCCGCGGGCGTTCCGACGGCGAGTCGACCCGGCGGCACGTCGTCGGTGACGACCGCACCCGCCGCGACGAAGGCTCGCTCGCCGACGGTCACGCCGGGCAGGACGGTCGCGTTCGCGCCGATCGAGGCCCCGGACTCGACGGTCGGTCCGTCGAGTTCCACGTCCTGTCGGACCGGATAGTGGTCGTTCGTCAGGACGGCTCCCGGACCGACGAACACGTTGTCCCCGAGCGTGGTCTCGCGGGGGACGTAGACGCCGGTCTGGAGGCTGACGTGCGATCCCACCTCACAGGCGCCGTCGATGACGGTGTCGGTCCCGACGACCACGTCGTCACCGAGCGTCGTCTCCTCTCGGACCAGAGCGTTGTGCCCGGTCGTGAAGTCGTCGCCGGCGACCACGTCGGCGTAGACGATGGTTCCGGCCCGGACCGTCGCTCGGTCGCCGAGACGCGTCGGTGCGGCGTCGGCGTCGTGTTCGTAGCCGACCGTCGCGTCGTCGTCGATCTCACAGTCCGCGCCGAGTCGCACGTCGGGCATCCTATTGAGCCTCGTCGTCGGCGTTCGCCTCGTCGCTGCGACCGGCCGAGACCCGGCCTGCGAGTGCGATCAGCGTCACGATTCCCGCGGCAGCAGCCAGTACAGTAGTCCGTTTCATGATCGTCGGTTCTGCGGAACCGTCGGTCCCGCAGCCTACCCAACGGTCGTCGTGGCAGTCTGTTTATTATAAACGCGGTAAATTGTCAGTTACCGTCAGGATAATGCGCGGACAGTCGCCGACGGGATCACTGGACGGCGGGCCGGGCTGGTTCCTCCTCGCTGCGTTCGGCGAGGCGCTCGATGGTGTCGGTCAGTTCGAGGGCTTCGATGCCGTCTTCGCCCGTGACTGGCGGATCCTCGCCCGTCCGGGAGGCCGTCACGAACGCGTCGAGTTCCGCTTTCAGCGGCTCCCGGTTCTCGATGCTGAGTTCTTCGACGACCCGCTCGTGACGGTGGGTCACCGATCCGTCTTCCCGGACGTACTCCGGGGCGGAGCGGCGGGTGATCTCGATGCACTGGTCGATGTAGTCGAGGGTCACCCGGCAGTCCGTCGCCGAGACGGTGAGCTCCCGGACCTTCTCCTGGGTGATGCGGCTGGCGGTGAGCTGGCCGACGACGCCCGACTCGAACCGGACGTTCGCGCTCGCGTAGCGCGCGTCGCGGTTGCCGACCGCGTCGACGTGTGCCACGTTTTCGTCGAACATCGCCAGCAACACGTCGATGTCGTGGATCATCAGGTCGAGGACGGCGCTCTCGTCGATCTGGCGGTCGACGGGCGGGCCGAGCCGGTGGGCGTCGACGGCGATCACGTCCAGATTCGACACCAGATCGAGCAGCGCCTGCACCGCCGGGTTGAACCGCTCGATGTGACCGACCTGCAACACCACGTCGCGCTCGTCGGCGTAGTCGACCAGGCGGCGGCCGTTCTCGATCTCCTCGACGAACGGTTTCTCGACGAGGACGTCCACGTCCGCCTCGATACACTGTCTGGCGACCTCGTAGTGGTAGGCCGTCGGAACGGCGACGGAAACGGCGTCACACACCGACAGGAGGTCCGGCAACTCGCGGTAGGTCGTGTCGTACTCGGCCGCCAGCTCCCGGGCCCGGGACGCGTCGGCGTCGGAGACGCCCATCAGTTTCGTGTCGGGCAGTTCGCGGTAGGCCCGCGCGTGATTCTGCCCCATGCTGCCGACGCCGACGACGCCGACACGTCGTGGTTTCTGTTCTCCCGTCATACTGTGGTGTGGAGTGCAGTGAGTTCCGTGGCTATCTCGTCGATATCGTCCTCGTCGACGTTCGGGTGTACGGGCAGCGAGAGCACCTCGTTCGAGGCCTGCTCGGCTCGCGGCGCGTTCGCGGCGAACCCGTCGTAGGCGTCGAGTTGGTGGATCGGCGTCGGGTAGTAGATCCCCGTTCCGATCCCCCGGGATTCGAGCGCGGACGCGAGCCCCTCCCGGTCGTCACAGCGGACGGTGTACTGGTGGTAGACGTGTCGCCGGCCGTCGGGTTCGGTCGGCGTCTCCACGTCGCTCCCGGCCAGTCGCTCGGTGAGGAGCCGGGCGTTCTCGCGCCGCTGGCGGTTGAACTCCGGCAACCGTTGGAGCTGAACGCGGCCGATGGCGGCTTCGAGGTTCGTCATCCGGAAGTTGTGCCCGAGTTCCACGTGTTCGTACGTGTCCGTCCCGCGGCCGTGGTCGATGAACCGCTCGGCGGCGTCCGCGATGTCCTCGCGGTCGGTGGTGATCATCCCACCCTCGCCCGTGGTCATGTTCTTCGTCGGGTAAAACGAGAACGACGAGACGTCGGCGAGCGAGCCGACGCGCTGTCCGTCGATCTCGGCCCCGTGTGCCTGGGCGGCGTCCGCGACCAGAGCCACGTCGTAGGTGTCCGCGATGTCTCGCAGGTGGTCCATATCCGCCGGACACCCGTACAGGTGGACCGCGAGGATGGCTGCGACCTCCTCGTCCGTCGCCCGGATGCGCTCCTCGACGCTGTGTGGGTCGAGGTTGTAGGTCTCGGGGTCGATGTCCGCGAACAGCGGGATGCCTCCTGCGAACCGGACGGCGTTGCCCGTCGCGACGAACGAGAACGGCGTCGTCACGACGGCGCGTCCAGGTTCGACGCCGGCGGCTTCGAGCGCCGTCTGGAGGGCCGTCGTCCCGTTGGTCGTCGCCACGGCGTGGTCCGTCCCGCAGTAGTCCGCGAACTCCGACTCGAACGCGCGGACGACGTCGCCGTCCGCCAGCTGGCCGGAGTCGAGTACGGAGAGCACGCGCTCGCGCTCTTCCGGCCCGAGTTCGGGGTCCGCGATGGAGACGTCTACCATCGTCCCCTCCGTCTGTGTCTCGGTGACCGGTGACCGTCCGATACGGCCACCCGACCACCGTACGATGCGCTCGTACCGTCGATCGATTCCCATTCTGTCATCGGTGATACTCCTGACAGCGTAGCGCCCACCGTCGTCTGTCACCCGACCCGACGAGAGCGGCGGCCTTTATTATAGAGCCGGTAAGCCGCGGCCGCCCGTTCACCCGCCCGGATCACCGCCGAATCCACGCCGAATCGCCGTCCAGCACCGCTGATTCCCGACCCACTGCCATCGACCCCGGGATCGACGACACCGGACCTTCCCGGCTAGAACTATCGAATACCGTATACTAGTGGGTCCGGAATCGCGGCTTAGCGCCCGTCAAATTCCGGACAGTGGTTTACAGCAGTATGATTGTAAATCAGACCGTCAGATTCGATTGGGGCCTGCGTAACTCGGTATCCGGGAGTGGGTGTTCCGGGACGGCGGTCCCCGGAGCAGTCGCTCGGGGTCCAGTAGTAGAGGGGTCCGGGGTCGCGACCCCGCAACGCACGGTCTCGGTGTGTGGGGTGCACCTGGAAACGACCCCGAACGGACGGACCAACGGGTGATCGGCGTATCGTTATTCGGTCGATAAGTGGTCGCGTGAGGGACCTGCCCGGACGGACGTCACGCGCGCTGGAGTTCGACGTGGACGACGGTCCCCGTGGGATCGTTGTCGGCGACCCAGATCTCCCCGCCGTAGCTGTCGACCAGCGACGCGACGAGGTAGAGCCCGATCCCGATCCCGCTGCCCTCCAGATCGGTCTGTTCGGGCGAAAAGAGGCGTTCACGCTGGCGCGGCGGGATCCCGGGACCGTTGTCGGCGATGGCGACGGTGACGGTCTCCTCGCTGACCGTCGTGCGGACGGTCACCAGCGGCTGTTCGGTGTCGTTGTACGTCATGGCGTTGCTGAGGAGGTTCCCGAACACCGACGAGAGCAGTCGGTTGGCCTGCACCTCGACCGACGGGATCTCGCTGTCGACGCGTATCTCGGCGCTCTCGTAGAGCTGGCGAGCCTGATCGATCTCCGACTCGAGGATCGAATCGAGCGGCACCGGGTCCAGCGACGTCTCCTCCTGATCGGTGACGGCCTCGACCGTGTTCCCGATGGTGCGGGTCAACTGGAGGACGTGGTTACTCGCCGTGAGCACTTCCGTCAGGAGTTCGTCGTGGCGGTCGTCGACGAGCTCGCGCAGTTCGTGGAGGCGACCGATCACGAGGCTCACGTCGTTGCGGATGTCGTGGCGGGTCAACTGGTTCATGATCTCCAGTTGCCTGGTCCGCTGGCGCAGTTTGCGCTCGGTCTGCTTGCGCTGGATCGCGTACCGGATGACGTGGGCGAGCCGGTCGGCCGTGATGTCGTCCTTGACGAGGTAGTCCTGCGCGCCGGCCCTGACTGCCTCGATGGCGAGTGCGGCGTCGCGTTTCCCCGTCAGCACGACGACCGGAATCTCACTCGTCGCCTCGAGGATCGACTCGACCGTCGTCATCCCCTTGCTGTCCGGCAGGTGGAGATCCTGCAGTACCACGTCCACCGTCACGTCGTCGCCCTCCAGAACCGCGACGCCGTCGCCGACGGTCGTCTCGTGGTGGATGGTGACGGTGCCGTCCTCGGTGAGAATATCCTCGCTCCGCGCGCCGACCTCGCCGAGCAGTTCCTCCACGAACCGTGCGTCGCCGGGGTTGTCCTCGACGAGCAACACCGTGAGGTCGGTCATTCGTACGTGTTACGTGGGGGTAACGACGCGTTCGAGAGCCAGAACGACTGGACGCTGCCGATCATATCGATGAACTTCGACATCGACTCGGGCTTGGTCACGAACGCGTTCGCGTAGTTGTCGTACAGGTCGGCGATGGTCGCGTCGTCGTCGGTCGTCGTCAGCACGATCACCGGAATCTGCCGGAGCGTGTCGTCGGATTTGATCTCCGCGAGAATCTCCCGCCCGTTTCGCCCCGGGAGGTCCAGGTCGAGTATGATGAGCTGTGGCGTCGTCGCGTCGGAGTAGCCGTTCTCCTTCCGGAGAAAGGAAAGCGCGCTCTCGCCGTCGGTGACGACGTTCAGTGAGACGTCGGCGTTTACCTCCTCGAAGGCTTCCTTGGCGAGTCGGCTGTCACCCGGATTGTCCTCGACCATCAGAACGTCGGCTCGTTTCGATGTCGTAGTCGTCATGAGTCGATGAGAGTGTGGACCGTTTCGGAGTTGATCGCCTGTTCGGCCGGTTCATCGAGCTGTTCTTGCAGTTCCTCGAGTCGCTCGACGAGCCGGCGGTACTCCGTGCTCGTCGAGAGTTCCCCCCGGGTCATCTCGGACTCCAGGAGCGCCCGCCGGGCCCGCAGTGAGAGATACTCCAGGACCGGTTCGTCTTCGCTCGGCCGGTTCAACATGTCCTCGATGACCGACTCGAGCTCGGGCTTGAACCCCGGTTTGACGACGTAGGCGTCGAACGGCATCTCCGCCACGTCGAAGTCCGGTTCGACTGCGGTCAGCATGACCACGCGGCAGTCGACGTTCAACTCGCGAATCTTCTCTAAGACTTCGCTCCCGGAGAGTCCCGGCATGCGCCGGTCGAGCAGGACGACGTCGACCTCGGCCGAGAGGCTCCGTAACGCCTGTCGGCCGTTGTACGCCCGCTCGATGTCGTAACTGTCCTCGAGCCAGTTGGCGTGCATCCGAACCAGCCGCGGGTCGTCGTCTACGATCAACACCGTCGGCCGGCCGGACTCACCGAGGTTGCGCTGTCCCCACTCGGCCAGTTCCGCCATGACCGACTGCAGGTCACGCCCGTCGCGGGTCAAGGTGTACTCGACCCGCTTCGGTGACTCGCTGACGACGGTCCGTTCGACCAGATCCTTCTCGACGAGGTCCTCCAGGCTGTCGGTCAGTACCTTCCCGGAGATACCGTCGAGACGGTCCTGTAGCTCGGAGAACCGAAGCGGCCCGTCGTCCAGCAGTTGCTTGATGATCGTCGGGTGCCACTTCTTGGAAATGAGTTGCACCGTCTCCCGAACCTGTTCGGCCGGATCGTCTCGCCCACTGTCCATCTTGTCGTCCTGTTCTCCGAAAGGACACCCACCCCCATTATTATCGCCCTGCTAAGCACCGGGGCGCCGCGAACCGTGGTCGACCGGGCGGCGATTTGATCAGGCAGTCACCGGACGTTTCGTGGACCGGTCCGCCACGCGCGCGTACAGATCGAGGAACTGAGCCACGACCGACTCGGGATCGAACCGCCGCAGCGTCGACGGAATCGCGTCGACGTGTGTCTCGTAGTTCGTGAGCACCTGGTCGACACCCTCCGCGAGCGCACCCGGATCCCCGGGCTCGACGATCTCGCCCGCGTCGCCGACGATGTAGTCGGTGCTGCCCACGTCGGAGGCGACGATCGGCGTGTGTGTCGCGAGCGCCTCCAGCAGGACGCGCCCGAAGGGTTCGTCGAGTAGTCCGGGGAAGACGAACGCGTCCGCCGCCGCGTAGTGGTCGGGGAGCCGGTCGTGGTCGACGTACCCCAGCCACTCCACCACGTCGGCGACGCCGAGGTCCGTCGCCAGTTCACGGAGTTCCTCGGCGTAGGATCCCGTGCCAGCCACCTTGAGCGTCACGTCGTACCCGCGATCTATGATCAGCGGTAGCGCGCGAATCAGGATCTGTGGCCCCTTGTTGTCCTTCAGTCGGCCGGCGAACAGCAGCGTCACGTCCTCGGCGTCGGGGCGGGAGTTGCCCGGGGGCCGGTAGAAGGCGTCGTCGTAGAAGTGCGGGACGACCGTGATCTTGTCGGGATCGATCCCGAAGTCGGCGTAGTCGCGCTCGATGTGTGGCGAGATGGCCTGGAACGCGTCGATATCGTCGGTCGCGGCCATCGCGTCGTCGACGTAGCCGATCTTGCCCAGCGAAGAGTAGGCCGCCCGGAGGCTGTTGGTGAGGCCCTGCCGGCGGTCGAGGTTCGCGTTGGCGATGCAGTTGACGCACTTCCCGGTCGAAGGGCCGTCGCACTTGCTCCCGTCGTGATAGAGCAGGTCACCTTTCGGACAGACCGGCAGATACGAGTTCAGCGTCGAGATGGTCGGCACGGAGAGATCCGCGAGGACGGGGATGAACCCCGGTGAGTAGGTGTGGACGAGGTCGTGTGTCTCCAGGGCGTCGACCTCCTCGCGGAGGGCGTCGAGTTTCGTCGAGAGCGGGTGGGGTAGCGACGGCAGGTCGTCGTGGAGTACGTACTCGACCCGGTCGCTGGCGGGCAGGCTCTCGGGGGCGGTCGCCTGACTCGCGACGTAGACCGTCATATCGTGGTGTCTGGACAGTCGCCGGATCAGCAGCTCGGAGGTCCGCGTCGCACCGGCCGACCCGGTCCCGGGACACTCCGCGGGAACGAATCCTACGTCGAGCGATGTCGTCGTCGAGACCGAGCCCGTGTCGTCGGTCCCCGCCGTGCTGTTTCGTCGGTCCATGCACGGGCTGTCGTGAGCCGAAGCCGTTATTATCTGTAAAGTAAACCGGATTCGGCGGAGTGGCCCGGAGCCGACCGAGACGCGTCAGGCGGGCCGGTCGTCGCGCACTCGCCCGAGAGCTGTCCCGTTACCTGTGACATAATAATGGATCGACCGCCACAAGCGGCGACCAACGATGACACGTTCGTCGACGATAGCGCAGCCGGTTACCAGAGGTGAGACGCAGTGAGCGACGGGACACTCGACACATTACTCGTCGGTATCGACGCGGGCTGTCTCCCGGTGTTCGACCGCCTCGCGGCCGACGACCGGATTCCGAACATCGAAGCGATCTGCGAGGGCGGTGTCGCCGCCCCGCTCGAATCACAGATCCCGCCGTGGACGCCCAGCGCCTGGCCCTCGATGTACACCGGCGTCAACCCGGGCAAACACGGCGTCTACGGGTTCATAGACTTCGACGGGTACGACTGGGAGGTCGTCTCTGCCGACCACGTCCAGGAACACAGCCTCTGGTCGCTCCTCGACCGCCACGGCATCTCGAGTGTCGTCGTGAACGTCCCAGTCACGTCCCCGCCCGCGGAGATCGACGGCGCGATCGTGCCGGGGTTCATCGGCCCCGAAGACCCGCCCTGCCAGCCGAGCGGCATCCTCGACGACGTTCGCGACGCCATCGGCGAGTACCGGGTCTACCCCGACTACACGCGGGGCTGTACTGACAAGAGCGACGCCGAGAAGATGGCCGAATACCGCCGTCTCGTGCGGATGCGCGGCGAAGCCTTCCGCTATCTCGTCGACCGATTCGATCCGGGATTCGGGTTCGTCGAGTTCCAGAAGACCGACACCGTCTTCCACGAGTTCGACGGCGACGAGGAGAAAGTCGAGTCCGTCTACGAGACCACGGACGAAGAGATCGGCAAGATCCTCGACGCCCACGACCCCGACACGGTCATCCTCGCGAGCGATCACGGGATGGGCCCCTACGAGAAAAGCGAGTTCCGCGTCAACGAGTTCCTCCGTGACAAGGGGTTCGTCGAGACGACCAAGGGCGGCCGTGGCATGCCCTCGTGGAACCCGATCCGGGAGGGACTCCGGGACGGGGAAGACCAGCGGTCCTGGGATCCCGGCGTCGTCGGACGCGCGGCGGCGATGGCGGCGAAACTGGGCATCACCGCCGACCGCGTCGGCCACGGTCTCCGCCAGGTCGGACTCGAACAGGTCGCCAGACAGTACGCACCCGACAGCCTCGTCCGGACGGCGACCGAGCAGGTCGACTTCCAGAACTCCATCGCGTACATGCGCGCACGAACGGAACTGGGCGTCCGGCTGAACGTCGCGGGGCGGGAGCCCAGCGGCGTCGTGCCGCCGGAGGATTACGAACGCGTCCGTGAGCAGGTGATAGACGCGCTCGCTGACGTGACGACGCCAGCCGGCGACCCCGTCTTCGAGACCGTCGCGCCCCGCGAGGAGTTTTTCGACGGCCCCCACACCGAGGGGGCCGTGGACGTGGTCACCGTGCCGAACGAGTTCGAGCACTTCCTGTCGGCCCAGCTGGTCGGCGACCAGTTCGGCGACCCGACCGAGCCATGGAATCACAAGCGAGACGGCGTGTTCGCGGCCACCGGGGCCGGAATCGACGCGACCGCCGCGGTCGGGCACCCGCACCTCTTCGACGTGGCACCGACGGTCCTGGCCACGTTCGGCATCGAGTACAGCGACCGGATGGACGGCCACCCGGTGCCGGTGGTCGACGACCCCGGGACCACGACGTACCCGGCCTACGAGGACGGGATGGTACAGTCGACGGGGGACGAGGGGGTCGAAGACCGCCTCGAAGACCTCGGTTACCTCTGAGCAGTCCGGCGGCTCCCTCCGATTTCAGTTTTCCGCCGTCGCCCGGCACTGGTCGATAAGAGCGACTGGTGGCTCGGTTGGACTGTGGATACCGTGCGTTCGGCGGTCGGAACACCGGCGAACGGTGAAAAGGCGCTACTGTTCGATGTCGAGCGGTTCGACTTCCTCGAGAAGGTCCTCCGGGCAGCAGTCGCGTTCCCACTGCATCCGGGCGATCACCTCCCGGCGGCCCCGGTTGCTGAGGGTGTACTCGTTGGTGCGGCGGTCCTGCTGGCCTTTCTCGACCAGTCGGGCTTCGACCAGTTTGTCCAGGTTCGGGTACAACCGTCCGTGGCGAACGTTGTCGTCGTAGTACTCCTGAAGTTCGTCTTTGATCGCGAGTCCGTGCGGTTCGTCCAGGCTCGCGAGGACGAACAACAGGTCACGCTGGAAACCGGTCAGGTCGTACATCGCCATCTCGTCTCCAGATGGCACGTACCGCCGTATATACCCCCAACGCTGTTCAAATTTTTATCATGGGGATAATGTCTGTTGTGCCGAACGGTCGTCCCGGAACGGACACCGATCGGCGACCGAACCCGACGGGGAGTCCCCGGGAACGGGCGTCGTCGGCCGTCCCGGGCACGTCCCGTACAATCGGCGATCAGGGGGAACAATCGAATTGGAGAGCAGCGCTTACGCGGTGAGTAAGTGGCCGGACCGGGTGGTTGGGCCGCCGGTCCGGGTCAGTCGTTCGCGGGTGACAGCAACTGCCCGGCGTCGGGTTCCTCGACCGACTCGGGTGGAAGGGTGAAATAGACGGTCGTCCCCTCACCCGGTTCGGACTCGGCCCAGATCCGGCCGCCGTGGTTCTCGACGATCTTCTGACAGACTGCGAGCCCGATCCCGGTCGAGTCGCTGTCCTCGCCGCTGTAGAATATCTCGAACACCTGGTCGATCTCCTCGGGCGACATGCCCTGCCCGTCGTCGGCGACGGCGAACCGGTACCGGTCGCCGTCGCGCTCGGCCTCGATCCGGACGGTCGGTTCGGTCTCGCCCCCGTGCGTGATGGCGTTGCTGACGAGGTTCTGGAACAACTGGACGAGGTGGCTCCGGTCGCCCGTGACCGTGGGTAGCGACTCCGTTCGCACCTCGGCGTCGGCTTCGTCGAGGGCGACCGTGAGGTTCGAACAGACGGTCTCGACGACGGCCTCGGTGTCGACGGGTTCGAAGTCGTCGGTGTGGCGGTGCGTCCGGGAGTACTTCAGGAGGCCGTTGATGAGCTCCCGCATGCGTTCGGCGCCGTCGGTCGCGTAGTCGATGAAGTCCTGGGCGTCCTCGTCGAGCTGGTCACCGTAGCGCCGTTCGAGCAGGCCGAGGTAGTTCGAGATCATCCGGAGCGGTTCCTTCAGATCGTGGGACGCCACGTAGGCGAACCGTTCGAGTTCGGCGTTCGAGCGGGTGAGTTCCGCCTCCCGGCGTTGCAGTTCCTGCTCGCGTTCTTTGAGTTCGGTCACGTCCTCGACGGCGACGACGACCTGTGAGATCCCACCCGTCTCGTCGAGAAGCGGAGCGGCGTTCGTCGAGACCCACTTCTCCTCACCGTCGGGCGTCTCGACACGATGTCTGTGGCCGTAGATCGACTCGCCGGTCCGGAGGACGCGCGCCACCGGATGGTCGTCGGGATCGAGTTCCGCGCCCGAATCGTCGTAGAACTGCCAGCTGTCGGCGAAGGTGGGCGTCGACTCGTCCCCGGAGAGACCGAGGAGGTTCGTCGCCCGGCTGTTGGTCCGCCGGACCCGACCGTCGGCGTCGAGTACGACGATCGCGATGGGGCTCGTCTCGAACACGCGGTCGATGAGGTCGCGCTCGCGCCGGAGCTGGCGCACACGCGCCTTCCGTTTGCTGATGTCACGGCCGATCCCGGCGATGTAGGTGCCCGTGTCGTCTTCGATCAGTGACCCCGTGAACGAGTAGGGGAGCACCCGTCCACCGTTCGTCCGAACGTTGAGCTCCGCGCTCGATTCGCCCGTCTGGACGATCTCCTCGATCCTGTCGAGCGTCCGCTCGTGGTGGTCCTCGACGATGATGTCCATGGGGTCCATCGTCTCGATCGCCTCGTCGCTGTACCCCAGCACGTCGTTGAAACTGTCGTTCCAGAGCCGGAAGTTCAGGTCCAGGTCGAACACGAAGAAGATGTCGACGATGTTGTTGAGGAACGTGTCCACGGCAGTGGGCGTGTTCTCGAACGTGTCTGTGATGTCGCCGGGCACGCCCGTACGTTCCGCTTCTCCGGGATCGTGCCACTGCAGCGTGTCGGCGAATCTTCGTGATCTGGTTGAGCCACCGGTCGACCCGTCGCCCTCGTCCGCCGCCGCCCGGTCGATCAGTCGAGTGAGCCGCTTCCGGCGCTGGTCCGCCGGCGCGTCCGCACGGAGCACCGTCACGTCCGCCTCCACGTCGACTGGCGTCTCATCAGTCGTTCTGACCACTACGTCCGTGTCGGAAATCACGGCCGAGAGCCGGTTCAGCAACCGATTGAGGTCCTCCTCGACGAATCTCGCCTCGACGATCAGACAGTTTGCTTCAGTCCGTCTGAGATGGTCGACGGCCGCGTCTGTCGACCGAACCACCGAGACCACGACGTCCTCGTAGCCGGCGTCGTCGTATACCAGCTCCTGGAGCGGTGTCGCGTCCGCGCCGAGATAGACGAGGTGGCTGGTCCGACCCATCAGTCGCCCCCGGACGCGGGTCGGGACACCGACCGGTGGACCGATTTCGACCTCGATCGTCGAACTACCGATCGCATATTGCTACAGACATTTGACTACCGAACATTCTTAGTGGTTTTGTACGGGTGCCGGACAGATCCCGGCAACCGACCGGCCAGGACCCCCGACTAACCGACCAGTAACCGACCGGACTTACCGTTTTGTTGTCTTAATTACATAAGTGCTGGTCACATCCTTCCGATAGAGCAAAGATGAGTTCACGAGACAGCGTTCGACCGACGACCTCGGAGCTGGATAGGCCAGGAATCCCCGTTTCGGCCGTTCGAGCGGGCAACGAAGACCGTGCACACCGGATCGCGACCCGGCTCTGTGAGGGGTTCGTCGCACACGACGAACGCGACGGGGCTGGCTGCCGAGACGCCTTCGTCGCGGTCGATCGAGCGCAGTTCCCGCACCTGACGGACGAGGCGGCCGAGCGGGCGGGGACGGCCTTCGCGGCCGCGCTCTGGGAGAAAGACGCCGTCGAGGAGCCCTACGTCGAGGGCGACACCGTCGTCGATCCGGACGGGCTCGCGGCGGCCGACTGGAGTCGTGTCCGGGAGTGGCTGGAGTACCGCGCCGATATCGTGGGGATGGACCGCGCGTACGCGGTGGAGACGACGACCGCCTGGAAGCGCCACAAGGTCGGCGGCGACTACTGGACGCCGACGATGGCGGCCCAGCGGATCGAACTCGCGGCCGCCATCGGCGACCCCACGTACCCGCAGAAACCCCGCTTCGGTGCCGACGGGTTCGGCCACCTGGCCACGCGATACCTGACGGGACTCGAACTCCACGACATGCGGAGCGAAGACCACTGGGCCGCGGCGGTCGAGGAGATGACGGCGTACTTCACGGAACTGCTCGCGCGACAGGAGGGGTCGGCATGACGTTGACCATCGCACAGCGGGTCGCAGCCGCGCGGGAACTGCTCAGCGGCTGGTCGGAAGCGGAGTTCGAGAGCCTCTCCGTCCAGGGGAAGGTCGATCTCATGGAGGCTGTCGACTACCTCGAATCGTTCGACGAGGTGGAGGCGGGAAACAGATGACGCGGAGCAAGTCGGACGAGTCGACGACCTCGACGACCGCTGACTGGCCGACGTTCGGCCTGTCGTACACGTACAACCCCACGACGGAACTGTCGGTCTCGCTGGACCTGCGGCCGGACGAACTGCTCGTCACGGAGGCCGGCGAGGAAGGTGTCGAAGATCGATGGCTGTCCGCAGAACGAGGCTCGTACGTCCCGATAGAGGACGTACGGTGAGTCGCGTCGGAAACGGATAGCCGGAACAGCACCTGAGTGTGCCTGCGTGCCTGGTGAGGGGTCACGACTCCACGACGGGAGCGTGCGGTGCAGGACCACAGGTGAACGGGTGACGTCTGGTGGGTGTGCTTTGGTACCGATCCGGTGTGGCTCCGGATCCGGCGGGGTGCTGTGATTCCGGCTAGACCACTGTACGACCGCGCTGGTATTTATTATGCGCCCGCCAACCGCTCTGTTGTTCCGTATTTCGACGGTGTAGTCGCCTATAGTGGGTCTTAGGGGGGCAATAAGTAACCCGCCGAACGACCAGCGTCGCGGTATGTCGGGCGAGGACGATACCGGGGCGGCCATTCGTGAGGCGTTCGAGCAGTGCGAGTCCTGCGGGACGTTCGTCGTCGCGTTGCCCCAGCACCGGTGTCGGACGGACGCGGCCGACGCTCGCCCGGATCGGAGCGAGCGCTCGGCCCGCGCGAACGCGGACGACCGCGCCGACGGGACGCCGGTGGGTATCTTCCCCAGCAGTCAGGGCAACCGCTACGCCTACCACGACCTCGACGGGAACGATCGGACCCGGTGTGGCTGTGAGAAGTACACGGACGCGTCCGATCTGGTCGAAACGACGCTCGGGGACGCGAAACGCCGAGGCCGTTCACCCTGCGGGAGCTGTCGGCACCTGCGCCGACTGGCCGACGATGCGACGGAGGAGTGACCGACCGGGCCGTCCTCAGGGGTCGGTCAAGGTCACGTCGTCGAACGTGGCGAGTGAGTCAGCCTCGGCCCGGTCGACCGCTGTGGGGGCGTCGACGAAGCCGGCGCCCATGCTGGCGGGCGTGTAGGCCGTTCTCGCCTCGGTCGCGGTGGCCTCGACGGTGTTGAGCAGGTCGATCGCGCTCGGGTGGGAGCCATGGGTCTGGTAGTAGGCGTCGGCGACCAGTGCGACGACGCCGCTGACGACCGGACAGGACATGCTCGTCCCGCTGATCCGTGCGTACCAGGGGTCGCTGTCGGCGTTGGTCAGTTGCAGCGGGTCAAGCGGCGACATCGTGCTGTCGATCATGTTCCCCGGCGCGCCCACGCCGTTGCGGTACAGTCCCACCGGCCCGTCGGCACTCCCGGACTCGTAGTACGTCCGGAGGTTCGAGAGCGCCGTCTGGCGGTCGTAGTTCGCGCCGCTGTCGGCCGCCCGGCCCCGCGAGGAGAAGTCCGTGACGGCCCGCTCGTCGTCGGTCGCCGCGACCGCGAGCACGTGAGGCGCCTTCGCGAAGTCGTTGAGGGTCCGGGTGTCCGGGCCGCTGTTGCCCGCCGAGAAGACCGGCAGGACGTCGGCCTGGAAGGCCTCCCAGGTCGCCGTCTGGAGCGCGCCGTCGGGGTTGTACTCCCCGCCGCCCGACGCGCCGAAGGAGTTCGTGACCAGGTGGTAGTTCGCGCCGTTTCGCTGGTTCGCGAGCATGTCGTCGTAGGCAGCCGCTGCCTTGAGGATAGACAGCCCGGCACTCGCGGAGTAGACGGTGAGCGACGCCCCGGGGGCCATCCCCCGGTCGGTCCCGTCGCTCTGGGTGCCGTCGCCGGCGAGTGTCCCACTGACGTGGGTACCGTGTCCGATCTCGTCCGAGTCGAGGCTCCCCACACCAGCCCACAGTGTCGGCGACCCGAGCGGGTTGCCGACCCACTGGTAGTTCGTGGCGCCCTCGAGGTCCGGGTGGTCGCCGTCGACGCCGCTATCGATGACGACCGCGTTCACCGAGTCGCCGCGGTAGCCGTCCACGTTCTGGACCGTGTCGACGCCCGTCGCGGCCCGGGCGTCGGCGTTGTGATACTCCAGTTCCCGGTTGGCCTCGACGTATCGAACGCCGTCGCTGGCCGCGAGCGCCTCGATCTGTGGGCCGGTGAGCAGGGCGTACGCCACCGGCAACACGTCGAAGGCGAGATACCCCTCGGCGAGGTCGAAGTCGTCCAGCAGGGGTATCGCCGCGCGGGACTCGAAGACGACGAGGCCCTCCTGGAGCACGTCGCTGGCCAACTCCAGTCGGTCGTCGACCAGCCCCGCGAGTCCGTCCGTGTCGGCCCCGGCCACCCCCGAGAACGGGAGCGTGGCTCCCAGTCCGACTGCGCCGCCGGCTTTCAGCACGCTACGTCGGTCGAATCCTGAATCGTTCGCTGTCATCGTTACTGATCGGTCAGGCGGTCACACTCCCCCGAGGCGCCGCCTGCTCGCCTCGGCTCACGACGTCGTCTCGCTCACAGCCCTCCCCAACACCCGCTCCCCAGCGGGGTCGTCACCTGTCGTCGCGTTCACACACCCCACATATAAACGGTAGTCGTCACGACACAGAGTGTTTAAAGAACTAACATGAATCCGATCGGAACCGCACCGTACGTGGCTCAAACCAGTAACAATGCGGCTGTCAGCGTATTCAGCCGTGAAACTTATGTTGGCAGAATTGAAACGGTTTTCCAATGACCCAAAATACTTCGGTATCGTCGACGGTTCTGGTTCCAGTGGTTCACGGGGGGCGATCTGTCTGTTCGGACGGACGGAGCGATGACTGACCCGGGGATTCAGGAGGAGTCGGTCGAGGAAGTTCTCGGTCGGGTGAGTGACGCCTTCTTCGCGCTCGATACGGACTGGCTGTTCACGTACGTCAACGAACGGGCCGAGACGGTCCTCGAGAAGTCCCGGGAGGACATCCTCGGCGAGGGGATCTGGGACCACTTCGCCGAGGCCCGTGGGACGACGTTCTTCCACGAGTACCACGAGGCGATGCAGACACAGGAGACGCGGTCGTTCGAGGAGTACTATCCGCCGCTGTCGGCGTGGTTCAGGGTGCACGCGTATCCGTCTGACTCGGGCCTGTCGGTGTACTTCGAGGACATCTCCGACCGCAAGGAACGCGAACGGGAGCGAGCCCGCTACGAGTCCGTCGTCGAGACCATGGGCGACGGCGTCTACGTCGTCGACGAGACGGGGGAGTTCACGTTCGTCAACGACGCCTATGCCGAAATGGTTGGGTACGACCGCGAGGACCTCGTCGGTGCGCCGGCGACTACGGTCGTCCCGGAACAGGATCACAGGGAGGCGACCGAACTCGGGGCGACACTCCGTGAGGAAGACCGGGAGACGATGACCATGGAGGCCGAACTCCAGCGCTCGGACGGCGAGACGCTGATCGCGGAGGCGACGTTCTCGCTGATGACGGCGGGGGGCGAGACCGAGCGCGTCGCGGTCGTCCGTGACATCACCGACCGCAAGGAGCGCCAGCGCCAGCTCGAAGACCACAGGGACATGCTGGCCGCACACGTCGACCGGACGGACCTCGTCCAGCGGATCAACACGGCCATCGCCGGGGCGACCTCGCAGACGGAGATCCGGGATGCGGTCTGTGACCTCCTGGCCGACTCGGACCACTACCAGACCGCCTGGATCGGCCACCGGGAGGACGGTGAGGTACGGCTCCAGACGGGAGCAGGCCTTCCGGCAGACGATCTGACGGCTCTCGTCGACGCGGCCAGAGCGGACGGCGGGACGGGGCCAGTCGGGCGCGCGTTCGAGCGAGAAACGATTCAGGTCCAACAGAACGTGGACGGCGACACGGACGACCCCCGGGCGGAAGCGTTCGCCGAGTGGGGGTATCACTCGAGTATCTGCATCCCGCTTTCCTACGACGGCGAGACCGTCGGCGTCCTGACGATCGACTCCGAACGGACACACGCCTTCTCGGGGACGGAACGTGAGTTGCTGGGGAGTCTCGCGGACACGATCGCGTATGCCCTCCAGACGATTACGGAGCGACGGCAGTTCCGAACGCTCGTCGACGCCACGACGGAGTACGCCATCTTCAGACTCGATACGGACGGCTGCGTCCAGACGTGGAATCGGGGGGCCGAGCGAATCAAGGGCTACGAAGCCGAGGAGATCCTCGGGGAACATTTCTCGACGTTCTACACCGAAGAGGCACGCGAGGCGGGCGTGCCCGAGGAGAACCTCGAGACGGCCGTCGAAGCGGGGACCGTCGAGGACGAGGGCTGGCGCGTCCGGCGCGACGGGTCGACCTTCTGGGCGAACGTCACCATCACGGCGATCCGTGACGAGGACGGCAGCCTCGACGGGTTCGCGAAGGTCACCCGCGACATGACCGAGCGCCGCGAGTACCAGCAGCGACTCAGGCGACAACACGACCTGACCGAGCAACTGATCGATACCACACCCGTCGCCATCCTCGCGTTCGACACCGACGGGACGCTCGTTCGCGCCAACGCCCAGGCCGTCGACGAACTGGGGATCGACGACGCCGCGCTGGACGCGGCCGAATCCGCCGACGAATACAGCGTCGGTGATCTGACAGTGTACGACGAGGAGGGTGAGCTGATACCGCGGACCGAACGGCCGGTCACACGCACGCTCGAGCACGGCGAGACGATCTCCGACGAGACGATCGTCGTCGAGACCGACAGCGGGCAGCCACGCTGGCTCTCCTATCACTCCGCGCCGGTGTTCGACGACGACGGCGACGTTGAACTCGCGGTCGTCGCCTGCGACGACATCTCCGAGACGAAGCGGCGGGAGGCGGAGCTCTCGCGGCTCGATCACATCAACTCGATCATCAGACGGCTCAACTCGACGCTCGTCGAGTCCTCCGACCGCGAGACCGTCCACGAGACCGTCTGTTCCGAGCTCGCGGCGGCGGAGCCGTACGACGCGGCCTGGTACCACGAGGTGGATCTCGCGGCGGACGAACTCCACCCGTCGGCAAGCGCCGGGCTCGACATCGACGTGGACGACGTGGTCGTCCCCGTCGACGACACGCTGGCGGGTCGGGCCATCAGGACGGGCGAGGTGACGACCGGCCGACTCTCCTGGGACCACCCGCTGGCCAACGACGTACCGACGTCCGATATCGGCGACGCGCCGGTGGTCGCCGCGGTCCCGATCACGTACTCCGAGACCCAGCACGGCGTCCTCTGTCTGGCCGCGACCGACGAGACGGTGTTCACCGAGGACATCCGGGATCTGTTCGGCGAACTGGGCGAGACCATCGGCCACGGGCTCACCTCTATCGTCCGCAAGGAAGGGTTGTTGAGCGACGGTGCGACGCGACTGGAGTTCCGACTCCGCGATTACCAGACCGAGAGCGACGGCGTCGCGACCGAGTTCGCCGACGACGGCCTCGAGATCACGTTCGAGGACACGGTGTCCGTCGGCGACGGGACCGTCCTCCAGTACGTCAGCGTGCCCCGTGAATCGACAAACGAAGCGACGGCGCTGTTCGAGAGCCAGGACGCTATCGAACGGTTCCGGAGGCTCGACGGGGACGAGGAGGCCGAGGCAGATTCCGGGCGCGGCCACTACGAGATCAGACAGACCGAAGCCCCGTTGATAGCTGCGCTGACGGAGTTCGGTGGTCGCGTCGTCGCCGTCGAGGCCGCGGACGGCGACTTCCACATCGTGACCGAGTTCCCCCGGTCGGTGAGCGTCCGCGAGGTGGTCCAGCGGGTGACCGACGTCTACCCGTCGGCCGACCTTGAAGCCCAGCGGTCCGTCCGCTCGCCCGACGAATCATCGACCCACCGACACAAACGCATCCTCGACGAACTCACCGACCGACAGCGGACCGTCCTCGAGACCGCCCAGTACGCCGGCTACTTCGAGTGGCCCCGCGAGAGCACCGGCGAGGAAGTGGCCGACGCGCTCGATCTCTCCCCGTCGACGTTCTCACAGCACCTCCGGGCCGGCCAGCGCAAGACCTTCGACGGGCTGTTCGGCGACAGCTAGCCATACCGAGCTATTTTGGTATGCAACTTACCCATGTCAGGTACGTTGTCAGAACACCCGGAACGAGGGGACGAGACCATGAACGAGATGCCCGAGCCAACAGCTGGTGTCGATATCCGTGACTGACGACCAGAACAGCACAGGACCGGTCGATGGGGAGTCAGCCACCGTGTACAGTTGCGACAACTGCGAGTCCCTGCTCGATATCAGCAGCTGGACGCCGATCGAGACGGACGAGGATGCAACTGTGTACCGGTTCTGCGACGAGAGCTGTCGCGACGAGTGGACTGACGATTGAGCCGCGGACGCGGTCGGTTTCTTCTCAGATGTTCAGGTCAGTTCATCGAACCTGTTTGGGTATCGGATTAAAGGGAATCGGATATGAGTACTTGAACGAAGATGACAGAGACAGCTCCAGACGCCGACACGGCGGCCAGTAACGGCGGTGGGACGGGTGACCCTGCCGACTCGGACCTGGATCTCGACACGACGTTTCACCTGTTGCAGACGGAACGGCGACGGCTCGCTCTCCGATATCTGTTCGAACGCGAGCGTGCGGGTGACGCGGTGGTTCCGATGGGTGACGTGGCCGATCAGGTCGCGGCCTGGGAACACGACACGACCGTCGAGCGACTCGAGTCCACCCAGCGCCAGCGGGTGTACGTCGGTCTCTACCAGACTCACCTGCCGAAACTCGACCAGCACGACGTCGTCGACTACGACCAGTCGCGCGGCCAGGTCGAACTGCGGCCGCGATGTCGCATGCTCGAACCGTATCTCGACCTCGCGCCCGAGTCGGGCGGGGCTGACTCCCGGAGCCAGACTCCGGCGAACGAGGACGCCCCGTCCGAACACACGCTGTCCATCCGGGCGAAGCACCTGCTGCTCACTGCAGTCGGACTCGTGCCGCTGGCCGTGCTGGCGGCCCAGGTCGGTCCGGCACTCGTCGTCTCGACGGTGCTGCTGGCGGCCGTCCTCACCATCGCCGCGATCGTCGGAGGCGAACCGCAACGCTACGTGCCTCACACGGCAATCTCCTGAGTCTCACGCTTCCTCTCTCGATGAGCCAACGACCCACTACCATGCGATCAAGCGATACCGAACAGAGGACGATGATCGGCCGTAATCGCCTGCGCGAGACAGTCGACCGGATTCGACGGTCGCTGTTTGGCGCCACCGGCGGCGGAGAGCAGCGTTTGCTAACCGAATCCGGCCGGGTCGACACCGACGGTCTCGACATCGACGACGAGACGGTCGTCCTCCGACTGCTGACCGCAAAGGGTGGACGCATCAGGCAGAGTTCGGTCGTCGAACGGACGGACTGGTCACCCGCGAAGGTGAGCCGGCTACTCACGCGAATGGAGAAACGCAACCGGATCGACCGGGTTCGAATGGGACGCGAGAAAATCGT
This sequence comes from Halorientalis sp. IM1011, assembly GCF_001989615.1. Classification (NCBI taxonomy): domain Archaea; kingdom Methanobacteriati; phylum Methanobacteriota; class Halobacteria; order Halobacteriales; family Haloarculaceae; genus Halorientalis; species Halorientalis sp. IM1011. The sequence continues at coordinate 81,529 of NZ_CP019068.1, forward strand.
CGTCAGCGGCGACGGCGCGAGCTAAGTTACTCGTCGACGGGCCCGACGGGTTCCCCCGCAGGCGGCGAGTCGGGCGTGGCGACCTGCTCCGTGACCGGCATCTCAAGCAGCGTCAGCAGCGAGTACAGCAGCGGCTGATTGTTCTCGCCGTTCACGTGCCGGCGATAACACTCGAGCGCACCGTCGAAGTCAAGCAACGGGAGGCGCTCCAGCAGGGCCTCGTTCTCCCGGATCGTCTCGAGCGTGAACGACGACCGGCGGACGATCTCGGCGCGGTTCGGCCAGGGCCCCTGGTCGAGGTGGGGTGCCGGTCCGTCGTCGGCGAAGTGCTTCCAGCGGAACTGGTTCAGGTTCCCGCCGACGTACTGGACCGGGAACGGATACTGGAGCGGGATCCCGGTATGGGCGTGCGGGATCGACGCGAGGTCGGGATCGAGATCCGACACGATCCGGTGGATCAGGTCCCGCCGCACCAGCAGGTCGCGTGGAATCCGCTGTTGGAGGTCGAGCAGCCGGTTGTCGAGGAACGGGGTCCGGTACGGCCGGAGTTGCATGAGGCTCCGCGAGAAGATGGCGTCGGTGTCCGCGCCCATCGGGTAGTAGTCGCCGTACATCACCATGTCGGTGAGGGTGTCGTAGGTGACGCCGTGGTTCTCGACCCGGGCGACGCCCTGGTCGATTCGGTTCTGGAGGATCCGATCGATGTCGCGCGAGTCGCTGACGTAGTGGACCGGTTCGATGGCTTCGGCGGTCTTGGCGGCGACGTACTGATCGACGGTGTCGACGGGTTTCTCGGCCGGGAGCGTCACCTTGCCGACCGGCCCCAGCGACAGGTCGTGTGTCTGGAGCGGGCCGCCGTCGAACAGCATGTCGGCGTACAACCCAGAGAGGAGCACGTCCACGTTCTCCCGGATCTCGCCCTCGAACGGGGCGGTGTAGGCCTGATCGAACCACCCGCTGAAGTTCGACGTGGCGGGGCTCCGGTCGAGAATCGTCGCGTCGGTGTCGAGTTCCCGTTCGAGCATGTGGAACTCGTCGCCCGACGCGTCGGTCACGTCCCGGGCGATCCGGGTCTCGCGGCTCATCCAGTCGGTGATGTGGAACGCGTCGACGTCCCGATCGAGACCCGCGAGGAGGGCCCGGGAGTCGCTGCCGCCGCTGAGGAGGACGCCGTAGTCGAGGTCGTCGTCGTCGGTCCACTCGGCGAGCACCTGCTGGAACGTGTCGCGGAGGTCGTCGACGACCGTCGAGAGGGACTGATCGACCGGGCGGTACCGGGGTCGCCAGTAGGTCTCGGTCCGTTTCGAGGCGTCGGTCAGGTCGACCGTCACGACGGACGCGGGCGGGAGTTCGCGGACGCCAACGAGTGGCGTCTGGGTCCCGAACACGCGCCTGAGGACGAGGTACTCGTACAGGAGGTCCTCGTCGAAGGCGGGGTCGACCGCGGGGTGGTCGGGCAGCGCCTGGATGCTGGACGCGAAGACGAACCGGCCGTCGTCGGTCCGGGTGTAGTAGATCGGACGCGTCGCCAGTCGGTCGGTGACGAACGCGAGCGTGTCGGCCTCGCGGTCGAGCACCAGGATGGCGAAGTCACCGTTCAGGCCCTCGGCGAAGTCGAGCCCGTGGCGCTCGTAGAGGTCGGCACAGTACCGGGCGCTGTCGCCCGGCGCGTCCGCACGTGGCGTGTAGGACGTCCCGTCGTCGTAGCCGTACACGTCGCCCCAGACCCACAGCGAGACGTCCTCGCCGTCGACGGCCGCCGGCTGGTCGGTCGCGTAGAGGTCGTGGAACGAAGTCCACAGTGAGACCCGGTCACCGTCGTAGGTCGTTTCGACTTCGTCGTCGTGGGTCGTGATGCCGTCGACGAGCGCGTCCGTGCCGGCCGCGCCGGGACCGACGACCCCGCAGATTCCGACCATCGGTCAGAGGTATCCCAGTTCTTCGAGTCGTGACTCGACCGCCGTGTCGAACTCCATCGACTGTTCCGCGGCGGCCGCACGGTCCTTGTACGTCTGGATGGGGACGTCGAACTGCTCGGTCGCGAACGGCGGCACGTCCACCTCGGCCCCACGCTGTGACTGCCAGGACGGAGTGTCCGGGTCGAGCTCGTACGCGTAACTCTCGTCGAGGGAGTTCCACTGGTACTTGGTGTCGCCGTCGTAGACACAGCGGATCATGCGGTTCCAGTAGGCGTACTCGTCGTCCGTGAACTCCCGATTCCAGGTTCCGTCGCCCGTGCCGAGGAGGCCGACCGTCTCGGCGGCGACGCGGTCGCGACCGAACCGGTCGTCGTACTCCTCGTCGTGGGCCAGGCGGACGACGAGTTCGCCCAGATCCAGATGGGAGAAATACCGGTGTTCGGTCTCGGGGTACCCGTCGGGCGGGTTGACGACTTCACAGGGCGTGTGGAGGACGCCCTCGGTCGCGGTGGCGGTGTGGTGGAACTCCTCGTCGTCGGCCGGGTAGCCGAGGTTGTGGCCGTGATCGGAGACGATCACGAACGTGGTCTCGCGATCGGTCTGGGCGCGCACGTCGTCGATCAACTGCGACACGGTGCGGTCGAGGTAGTCGACGGCGGTGCGGTAGAGCGCCCGGTAGTTCTCGGTGTACTCCGTGGTCGCTTTCCCGTCGCGGTTGAGTTCCCACTTGTCGAGTTCCGTCGAGCGCCAGGTGTCGGGCACGTCGTGTAAGTCCTGATCGTACTGCCGGAGGTTCCGCAGCGGCGTGTGTGCGTCCATGTAGTTGACGAACGCGAAGAACGGTTCGTCGCCGTCGGCCTCGTCCTCGAGCCGGTCGGAGATGACGGTCGCGCCGTCGTCGACGGGTTCGGGGACCGGGAGCCGGCGGTAGTGGTCACCGAGCAGTGACCAGGCACCGTTGGCCACGCTCTTGCCGGGGTGGTCGTGGGACAGACAGGCACGCAGGAACGCCAGATACCGCTCGGCGGCGCTGTCGTGGTCGACTTCCGCTTTGGCCTCCTCGACGGTGAGGGCCTCCGGGAACAGCGACTCGTTGGTGTGAGAGCCGATCGAGAAGTCGTGGAACGCGTCGAACAGCGAATCGAACTCGAAAAACGAGTTCATGTACGCGTTGGCGCTCAGTCCGACCGTCCGATGGTCGGGCAGTCGGCCGAGGAAGGTGTCGTCGCGGTCGAGCGACGAGAAACTGAAGTCGGCGTCGAACCGCTCTGCGTGGACGCCGTGGGTGTGTGGTAGCCTGCCGGTGAAGATGCTCGTGTGACTGGGCACGCTCCAGGAACTCGCCGCGCGAGCCTGCTCGAAGGAGAGGTCGGACTTCGAGCGCAGGCGCGGCGCGTACTCGTCGAAACAGTCCTTCCGGACGGTGTCCAGGACGACGAACACGACGTTTCGTGTCATCGAATCACTTCGGAATGGTCCGATTGAGCCGCGATCGACGACGATACTGCCGGTGGGTTCGTCGCTGTGCTTTCGGGTAACCGTGATTCATACATCCCGTTACCGGAGCCGACCGTGTTATTATAGGCGCCGTAAGTTCGCCCCGGAACGGACCCCGTTCAGTTCCGGATCGATGGGAACGGGAGTACAACACCGGCAGTGACGGGAGCACCGATACGCCGCCGCTCGGGTGGTGGGCTAGAAGGGGATCGTCGTCAACGCCGGCGGGGTCGTACTTACGGGGGCCGTAATCACGGCACAGCCGGCCCGACACACCGATCCGGGGCGTCGGCGGCCGAAACACACAGGGTGGTGCCGCAAACAGTGCCCCCAATGGCACACACGGCAGATCAGTCGATAGCTCCCTTGCTCGTCGACGACGATCCCGCCAGCGGCAAGCGGCTGCGCCACCACTTGCGAGACGACGCGTTCCGGTTCGACACGCCGTCGGCGGACCTCACACGCGTCGAGACGGTCGCCGCTGGCCGGGAGGCCGTCGAGTCCGGGACGTACGACGTGGTGTTGCTGTCGCTCGGGGTCGGGGACACCGAGGGACTCGACGCCCTAGATCGATTCCTCGAGGAGGACCACGGCGTTCCGATCGTCGCGCTGACCGAGATCGACGGACGCGACGTGGGTGAGCGGGCGGTCCGTCGCGGTGCGCAGGACTTCCTCGTGAAAGGGTCGCTGGACGGGGACCGGCTCTGGCGTGCCATCAGGTACGCCGTCGAGCGACAGGCACAGGTCGAGGAACTCGAACAACGGGCACGGGAACTCCGCCGGCAAAACGATCGGATGGCGTTTTTCAACGCCGTGCTCCGTCACGACCTCCTGAACGGGATGAACGTCATCAGAGGCCGGGCACAGCTGTTGCGGGACTCGGTCGACGACGAGGAGCGTGACCACGTCGAGGCGCTGCTGGAGTGGAGCGACAGTCTCGTCGACCTCACCGAGAAGGTCCGTGCAGTCCTCGACTCCGTGACCGAGGGCGAGGAGCGGGACCGCCAGCCAGTCGATCTGGCCCCGGTCGTAGCGGGCGAGGCCGAGCGCGTGCGCGGGATGGCCGAGGGTGTGACGGTAACCGTGGACGTGCCGGCGGAGGCGACGGTCCTGGCCGACGACCTGCTCGGGGACGTGATCGGCAACCTCATGACGAACGCCGTCGAGCACAACGATCCCGACGGGCTGACGGTGACGGTGACGGCGTCGGTCGCGGACGACACCGTCACCCTGTCCGTCGCCGACGACGGGGCGGGACTCCCCGCGACCGAGCACGCGACGCTGTTCGAGCGCGGCGAGTCCGGGACGGCGTCGAACGGGTCCGGGTTCGGCCTCCACTTCGTCGACGTCATGGTCGACACGTACGGCGGCGACGTGCGAGCGGGCGAGTCCGACGCCGGCGGTGCCGAGTTCGTCCTCACTCTCCCGCGGGCTGATACTGCCGGACAGAATATTTAACAGCCGGTGTTCGAGGGAGGCGGTATGACGATGTCCCCGGACAGATTCGACGAGCAACGGTTACGAACCTCTGGCCGGCAGTATGGTACCGGGACAGTGCTGACGACCACGTGTGACCGTCCGATCGGGAGGCGGCCGGCGGCCACGGCTTACCGCCTCTATAATAAACCGCCCGGGTCGTCTACGGATGGACGATGCCAGGGGTCAGTATCGTCCGCGAGGCCGGTGGCGACGCCGCCGGCTTCGACGCGGCGCTGTCTGCCGTTCGCTTCTTCGACGAGTATCGAACCACGGTCCACTACGACGGTGACGATCTGACCGTCGCGTCCACGGGGTACGACGGGTACCCGGTCCGGACGGTCGAGACCGAGCACGGCTGTGTCGTCCTCGAGGGGTACCTCTACGACGTGGACGACGCGGACGCCCACCTCGCGGACGTGGCCGAGTGGGTCGCGACCGACGACCGCACGGCGCTGCGGTCCTGGGTCCGTGACCGCGACGGCGACTTCCTCGTGGTCGTCGTCGACGAGACCGAGGAGACGGCGACGGTCGTCCCCGACGCGCTCGGTCGGCTCCCGCTGTACCACGCCGAGATCGACGGGGCGACGGTCGTCTCCCGGGAGCTGAAGCTGATCCGGGAGCTAGCGGAGATCCGGGACGAGCCGGTCGGCGTCGACGACCTCGCGGTCGCCCAGTCGCTGCTGTTTGGCTATCGGCTGGGGACGGGAACGCTCTTCGACAGCGTCGACCGGTTGCCGCCGGCCGCGACGCTGTCCGTCGGCGAGGATCGGGAGGTGTCGCGGCTGTTCCGACACGACTTCGGCGCGACGGTCTACGATCACCGCTCGCCCGACGAGAACGCGGCACAGCTCGCGGACCTGTTCGAGACGGCCTGCGAGAACCGCACCGCGCTCCCCGGCGGGACGGTCCTCGCGCTCTCGGGGGGCCTCGACTCGCGGGCGGTCGCCGGCGCGTTCGAGGCCACGGGCGTCGACTTCACGGCGGCGACGTTCGACCGGCCTGACGGGTCCGCCTCCGACGAGGTCCGGGCCGCGGCGTCGGTCGCCGATGCACTCGACGTGGACTGGCAGCAGTACGTCGCTCACGACACCGACGAACACCGGGAGACGCTGCTGGAACTCAAACAGGGGATGAACTACCTCCGGCTCTCCTTCCTCGTGGACTTCCTGGAGCGACTCGATCCGCCACGGGGGGCGGCGACCTACGTCACCGGCGACGGCGGCGACAAGGTCTTCCGGGACATGCGCCCGTCGCGGTCGTTCGCGGATCGCGGTGAGATGGTCGACTACGCCATCGCCGCGAACAGCATCTTCGACGCGAGCGAGGCGGCGGCCATCGCGGGCGTCCCCGAGGAACGGCTGCGGGCGTCGGTCCGTGACCGCTTCGAGCAGTACCCCGAGTCCGACCACAGGGACGCGTACGTCCACTTCCTCGTCCGCGAGCGCGGGATGAACTGGCTCTATCAGGGCGAGGACCGGAACCGCTACTACTACTGGAGCGTCAGCCCCTTCTACTCCCAGTCGTTCTTCCGGGCGGCGATGCAGTGTCCGCCCGACCAGAAGGGGCCGGAGTTCTACCAGCGGTTCCTCCGGCAGTTCGCGCCCGAGCTGGTCGACATCGAGTACGTCAACTTCGGCGCGTCGATCACATCCGCGGAGTACCGGGTCAAGCGGTTCGTCTACGACACCCTGTCGCGGTACCCCTCGCTCCAGGATGCCGTCGTCGACGTGGTCAAACGGCTCGGGAACGACAGCACCGTGTCGGCCCCGGAAGTCGTCGAGGACATCGAGCGGGAACTGGCGGCCGACGGCGTCGAGCGGACGCTCTCGACGGCGGCCGTCGAGGACGTCGTCCACAACCCCGACGCGTACAGCGAACCGGAGATGTACCACCTCCTGACGGTCGCGACGCTCGTCGGCGAAGCCTCGGGGTAGTTCCCGGCCTACCCGGTGACGCGTCGATAGACGCGCTCTATCTCGGCTCCCATCCGATCCAGTCCGTCGACAGCCGCGCGGCCGTCGCTGCGCTGGCCGGCGTCGAGTACCGACTCCAGCCCCGCGACCAGTTCCGACTCCGTCTCACAGACCCGGGAGTTGGACACGTCTGTGAGCGTCTCGCGGACGAATCCCACGTCCGTCGAGACGACGGGGACGTTGCAGGCCGCGGCCTCCTTGACGACCATCGGCCCGCTCTCGCGGTCGGAGGTCACCAGCACGGCGTCACTCGCGTTCATGTAGAAAGGGACGTCCTCGTAGGGGACGCCGTGCATCGTCCGGAGGTCGACGTCGCCGTCGACGGCGTCGGCGACGCGCTCGGCCAGCGGGTAGTTCTTCACCTCGCGGCCGGGCGGATAGGGGAAGAGGACGACGGGTCCGTCGGTGTCCCAGCCGAGTCGGTCGCGGGCGCGCTCGCGGTCGATGGGCCGGAACTGCTCGGTGTCGACGCCCCAGGGGATCACCTCGTGGTCCGTGTCGAGGTGGTCGCTCATCGTCTCGGAGGGGAGGACGACGGCGTCGCTCAGCCGCGCCGAGAGCCGGCTCAGCCGGGGGACGAACGAGTCCGTGGCCATGAGGTCCGACCCCCAGAGGTGGAGGACGACGGGGCAACTCGGCTGTGCGATCGCGAACGGACCGAGCAGCCCGTAGTGGGCGTGGATCACGTCGTAGTCGTCCAGAGCGTGGTCCAGGACGTCCGGATAGTACCGGAGGTAGTCGACGGCCGAACGGGACTCGGTCGTCGAGTGTTCGCCGGGAACGGTCAGCGTCGTACACGACACGCCGTGGGCCTCGACGGCTGCGACCTGCTTCTCGAAGAACGACCGCGGCGTGTTGACCAGCTGTAACACTTTCATGGATAGGCGTGGACGGCCACCGCGCCGGGGTGGCCGAGTGTCCGTACCGACGGCTGGCGTCGGTCGACCGTTATTATAGAGGTGATAGTCGTGGACTGCCGCCGGCGCTCACTCCGAGCGAACGGCCCACTGGTAGAGTTCGCGCAGGCCCGGTGCGCCGTCGACCAGCCAGAGCGCGATCGCCGCCAGCGGCGGGCCGAAGAAGACGACGAACACCGTCGGATCCTCGGCCGTGACGAGCAGTTCGAGGAAGGCGACGAGGAACCCCATGACGGTCGTGATCGCCCCGGCCGGGTCCTCGCTCCCGGGGAAGATCACCAGCGGCCAGAGCACCTTGCCGACGGTGTACGGTTTGTCCAGCAAGATCGCGAGGAGCACGTCGCCGGCGAGGTGTGACCAGTAACCGACGACGAAGGCGAGACCGAGGGACTCGCTGTCGCGTCGCTGTGCGAGCCAGTAGACCGCGAGGCCGACCGGGAGCGCCACGAAGAGCGAGTGGCCGGCCGCGTAGCCGCTCGCGAACACGTCGAACACCCAGGCCGCGCTCTTGTCGACGAGATCTGGAAGCTGCGTCGCGACGGCGAGGACGAGCACGTCCCGGCCGGTGACGCCGGGGTCGGCGGTCAGTCGCGACGACAGCGAGTAGAGCACGTAGCCGAAGGCGGCGTGTCCCCACGGCCACATCAGTTGCCTCTCGCGGTTCCGATCCCGCGTTCACAGACCGACACCTGGCCGTTGTCGTAGTTGATCCCGTAGCCGCCACAGAGCTGGGACCGATCGACGGCTGGCTTGTGCGCCCGTCCCTGGCCGCTCCGGAAGTACGCGCCACCCGTCTGGGCGTACTCCCGGTAGACGAGGGTACCGTTCGGACTGGTCCCGTTCACGATCGCGATGGGTTCGGTATGGGTGCCCCACGCCCGTTCGAAGACCGTGCCGTAGGGGTGATCGGCCGAGAGCTGGTCTTGCCGGCTCGTGTTCACCGTCCCGTTGATCGTCTCGACGGCGGCCAGTTCGCTCTCGGTGTAGCTGTAGCGGGTCTGGACCCCGTCGAACGGCGGCGAGTCGAGGGAGCCCTGACTCGACAGCAGCGTGACGGGCGGGTACGTGACCGCGAACAGTACGAGTACCGTCGCGACCACGGCCCGCGGCGTCTCGCTGGCGAGGTAGCCGACACCGATCGCCGCGAGGACGGCGGCCGGCGCGGTGAGGAAGGAGGGCCACCGGCCCGGGACGAACGTCCGGATGCCGAAAAGCGGGAGGCCGAAGATGAACACGAGCATCACGAGGACAGCGATGATGCACGCGATGGTCGTCTGCGACGTGCGCTTGCGGTGGAGGACGTAGAGGCTCCCGATGACCGTCAGGAGCAGGATGAGGACGAGTCCCATCGCGTTGACGTACGTGATCGCCACCTCGAAGGTGCTGGGCTGGGCGGCCGCGGATTCGCCGCCACCGCCGGCGCTGCCCTGGCTCGCGAGGTTCAGGAAGCCGGCCGAGGTCCGCAGCGTCTCCCCGAAGTAGCTGAACATCGTCTCGAGGAACGACGACCCCTGGTAGGGCGTCAGCGACCACATGAACGTGAGCAGGCCCAGGTCGAACACCAGGAGACTGGAGAGGTTCACCGACTCGCGGACCCGTCCGCCGAGACCGCCCTCGAGTTTCGGTGCCAGCAGGCCCGTCGAGAGCAGGAGCTTCGCGATCAGCCCCGACCCGATGAACACGAGCATGACGAACGACGAGATCTGGTGTGTGAGGATGATCGCGACGCTGAACAGGACGACGAGCAGGTAATCGCGTGGCCCGTAGTTCGACGCCATGATTCGGGTCAGTGCGTACACGATGGCGACGAAGAAGACGAGCCCGAGACTCGTCGGGATCAGGTGGATCCCCCACTCGATTACGTTCCCGCTCAAGGCGAAGAGGGCCGCGGCGAACACGGCCAGCCGCTTCTCGACGAGCACGTCCGCGGTCGCGTAGACCAGAAGCGTCGACAGCGGCATGGCGATCCCGACGGTGAGAAACAGCGCCTGCCGGATCGACACGTCGAGCAACTGGCTGCCGACCGCGACGAGCAGGTGAAAGAGCGGCGAGGCGTAGTACTTCGAGGACGCGATGGGCGACAGCGAGTTCTCGTTGGCGATGCCGTGGACGTAGTTGGCCACGTGGCTCCAGATGTCGATGCCGACGTAGCCCGGTGCGGTGTACGCGCCCGCCAGCCGGACGACCGCGCCGAAGACGACCACCTCGGTCAACAGGAGCCCGACGTGGTAGTCCTGCTCGTCGGAGAACAGCACCTGCACGAGCAGGGTGATCCCCGTCCAGACCGCGAGGTAGTAGAACAGCGGCGAGCGGGACTGGTGGACCGCGACGACGACCATCGCGGCCATCCCGGCGAACACGAGGGTCGGGAGGAGTCGGGTCAGCCACGGCGACAGCGTCGGCATGCCCGTCCCGTTCGAGTACCGGACCCCGAGCAGGTACAGCAGGCTCGCGACCACGAGCACCAGCGGCAGCGTATCGATGTACACCTGTGAGACGACGAACCGGAGCGGGAGCATCGCGAGCCCCAGAAGCAGGGCCAGGATCGCACCGGCGACGTCGAGGCGAAAGTCGAACCAGCGAGCGTCGTTCGTTTGTTGAGCCATTGTGTGGAAATCAGCGACGGCGACGTGATCGGCGACTGTGCGTCGTCACACGCGAGCGGTCCTGTTTATAATACGGTCCCTAAGGTGGTTTGGGAGCCGGCTATCCGAACTCCTGTGCCAGATACCGCTCGCGTGCGTACGTGGCGGTCCGGCGCCGGGTCTCCGCGACACCCTCGTGAACGCGGTGTTCGAAGGGGTCGTCGGTCTCGCCCCAGAGTCCGGGGTGGACGAGCACCTGTGCTTTGGACCCGAACCCGGCCGGGTCGGGCGGGTCCCCGCGCCAGCGCTGGTCGGAGTCGCCGTGGTACTCGATGTCGGTGAAGAATCGCGGTTCGTACGTGCTGGGGAAGGCATCGAATTCGCGGCGCAACACCCGCTCGGGCGGGATGTGGAACGAGACCGTCTCGATCGGGTCGAGGACCGTCGAGAGGGTCGCCCGCTCGTCCCGGACGCGCTCGGCGATGGGTGCCTCCGCAGTCGGGACCGCGTCCGGCGACCAGTACTGGTGCGTGCTGAAGTGCACCCCGATGTCGTGGCCGAGATCCGCGATCTCGGTCAGTGTCTCGCGGGTGTTCGCTTCCAGCACGTTGTACATGGGCGAGGCGACGAGCACGAAGTAGGTACTCTCGATCCCGAGGTCGGCCTCGATCTCGGCCATCCGGCGTGCACGCCGGGGAGACAGATCCACGTCGTGGCGCAACAGGACGGTCCCCGGGGCGACCGAGTCGCCGTACCGCCCGAACGTGTACCCCTCCGAACGGATCTCGCGGAGGAACGACTCGTACCAGTCGAACGAGAACGTGACGGCGTCGGTAAGCGACGCCGACGCGCCGTCCGCTCGGTGATCAGACGTCGTCACGGGTGTCCTCCCGGATCTGCAGGTGGTCGTTGTTCTGCCGGTCCGTGACCATCGACAGGAACAGACAGACGACGCCGAGCATCGTCAACACGAGTGACTCGACGACGCCCGGATCCTCGCCGTGGTCCGTGAGCCGACTCAAAAGCGCCAGGCCGCCGGTGCCGACGGCGAACGCGCCCAGCGGGTAGAGGATCGCCAGCGGGTGGAACTCACGGACGAGGTACTTCGCCCGCAGTCGCCAGAGGAAGTCCCGGAGCAGGAGCGCCGACAGCTTCGGGACGAACGATCGGTAGGAGATGTGGCTCGTCTCGTCCTTGTAGACGGCGCGTCGCGCCACGTCGGCGATCCGCATCTCGTGGACGTTGAGTCGGACGAGCAGGTCGTTCGCGAAGCCGTAATCCTCGTAGAGCTCGTCGATCTCGACTTTCTCCAGGGCCTCGAGCGAGATGGCGGTGGACCCGTTCTGGGGATCCATCACGCTCCAGTAGCCGCTGGCGATCTTGGTGAGCGCCGAGAGGGTGACGTTCCCGAACTGCCGGAACGCGGGCATGTCCTCGTTGTCGCGGTCGAGCAGTCGGTTCCCCTTGGCGTAGTCGGCCCGGTCCTCGGCGACGGGCGCGACGATGCGTTCGACGATGTCGGGTTCGGTCTGCCCGTCACCGGAGATGACGACCGTCACGTCGATTCCGTCGTCGCGCGTGTGCTCGTAGCCCGTCTTGATCGCGCCGCCGACGCCCCTGTTTTCCTCGTGCTGGAGCGGGACGACCTGTGGATCGAGTTCGACGCCGCCGTCGGTGACGACCGCCGGATCGGCCGTCTGCTCGTTCACGCGGTCGGCGTGTGTCTGGATCTCCGTCCAGGTCTCGTCGGTCGAGGCGTCGTCGATCACGTAGGCGCGGTCGACGAACTCCGGGAGCGTCTCGATCACGTCGCCGATGTGTCCGGCCTCGTTGTAGGCCGGAATCACGGCACCGACGGTGTTACCCTCGTACATGGTTCACTCCGGACCCGCAGGGACGCGTGGTCCAGTCGGCGAACGACGATGCTGTACTGTCATGTCGGTTCGGACGAGGAGACCCGGCGTCGTTATTATGTACCAGATAGCCGATGCTTACGAGACCGGTAAGACTGACCGGGAATTCCGCCGGAGCGGACCTTAGACCCATCGTAGTAAGGGGTGTCGGGGTCGACGCTCCGGTGAATGGACGCGTACTCGACGACCGAGATCGCGGCGGCGCTCGACCTCGACCACACGGGTACCCCGACCCGTGTGACCGGCGTCGACGCGCTCGATCGCGCGACGGCCACCGAGCTCTCCTTTTGCGTCTACGAGGACGCCGACCCGATCAGGGAGTCCGACGCGGGCGCGGTCGTCTGCCCGCCGTCGGTGTCGCCGGGTGACGACACGACGCTGCTGGTGGCCGAGCGGCCGAAACTCGCGTTCGCCAGAGCCGTCGAGCAGTTCTTCGAGCCGGAGCGGCCGACCGGTGTCCACCCCTCGGCGGCCGTCGCGGACGGGGCGACCGTCGGCGCGGACACGTACATCGGCCCCAACGTCACCGTCGCGAGTTGCGTGACGATCGGCGAGGGCTGTACGATCCGGGCGGGGACGACCCTCGGGAGCGAGGGATTCGGGTTCGCCCGGGACGGTTCGGGGACACCTCACCGATTACCCCACCGGGGTCGCGTCCGGATCGAGGACGGCGTCGAGATCGGCGCGAACTGTTCGATCGACCGGGCCGTGTTCGGCGAGACGGTCGTCGGACCGCGGGCGAAACTGAGCGGTCAGGTCCACCTCGCCCATCACGTCGAGATCGGGGCGGACACGCTCGTGGCCTCGAACTGCGCGTTCGCCGGCGGGGCCGTGCTCGGCGACCGGGTGATGTGTCACCCTCACGCCGCCGTCGCCAACGACGTTCGCGTCGGCGACGACGCCGAACTCGCGGCCAACGCCGGGGTCCTCGACGACGTAGATCCGGGGACGACCGTCGCGGGGACGCCGGCCACGCCGATCAGATGACCTGTCGGCAACTACGAATATCGAACCCGACCTGTCTGTTCCGTGTTCCGATTTTATTTCACGTTTTCCGTGGAAATCGACTCGGAAATTCCAGTCTTCACATAATATTTGCTATAGATCGACATTTTTAAACCCATCTCGCAAGGCCTTCAATATGCGATGGGTTCACCGAAGCATTTGGGTAGCGGAAAGCGTATCGGAAGACGGACATTTCTTGGCGGACTCGGCGCGGCTGTCGGTGCGAGCGTCGTGACAGGGACTGCGTCGGGATACCACGACGCGTACGACCCGGTGAACGTGGTCGAGGCCGGGGCCGACCCCAACGGTGAGGAACCGATCAACGACGTGCTCGAGGAGATAGCCTACGGGGAGGACGAGGTGGCGATCGAGTTCCCGCCGGGAGAGTACCGGATGGACGAGCAGTTCCGGTACACCGGTATGGAGTCGTTCGCCATGTTCGGCGACGACGCGACCATCGTCCCGGCGTCGGGCGACGAGTTCTCGGGTACCCCCCGGCTGTTCAAACTCGGCACGCACGTGAGTCCGGCCGACTGGGTCCGGATCCAGGGGCTCGAGTTCGACTTCACGGCTCCCAACACCGGGTTGCGAGCGCTCCAGGTCCAGGCCAACGACATGTACGTGGCCAACATCGACTGCCTCGGGACGCACGACGGGGGGACCTGGGGGCCGTACCTGTTCGACGTGACCGACCCCGCCTGTACCGCCGTGGTTCGGGACGTGCGCGCGCCCGACGGCGGCGAGTACACCGAAAACACCGAGGCGGCGTACGAACACACGGTCTCGGGCGGTCCCACGGGAATGATCGTCGGTCCGGCCCACGAGGGGACCATCTGGTTCAACTACTGCGAACTGGGCGGGTTCCCCGGCAACGGGCTCTACTCCTCTGCCGAAGAGGGGACGATCGTCGTTCAGGGCGGGGAGTACCGCAACAGCAACGTCGCGAACATCCGTCTCGACGGCCACCGCTGTTACGTCAACGAGGTGTCGGTCGTCGTGGACGAGGCCCGGCCACAAGACACCAACCAGCGGGGAATCCGCTTCGACGACGGCACGGACTTCGGTGTGTACAACACCACGATCGAGCTGTCACCGGCCACGGGGGAGGCCATCCGCGTCACGAACGAGGCGGAAGACGTCACCATCGAGGGCGTGTCGGTCACGATCGAGGACCCCGACCACTCCGAGGAGGCGATCGCTGTCTCCGGCGGCGCGTCCGACGTTCACATCGTCGACTCGGACGTCGAGGTGCGCGCCGGCTCCCAGGCGATCAAGCTCTACGAGGGCGACGGTACCGACCCGGTCGTCATCGAGAACGTGACGGTCACCGGCGACGCCGACGGCGGGTTCGGCGGCAGCAACGCCATCCGCTGTGAGCGAGACGAGTCCGAGTTCCACGACCTCACGGTCGACCAGCCCGGCGACTCCTATCGCCGCTGTCTGTACATCGAAGGCGAGGACTGTACCGTCGAGGGCGGCGAGTATCGCTCCACGCACCATCCGATCGTCAACAACGCGACGGGCACGGAGATCGCCAACCTCGAAGCCGAGGCGTACAACGACCTCGAGGGCCTCAAGATGTATCGCACCGAGGACTGCGAGGTCCACGGGTGCACCATCTACAACGGCATCCAGGACGCCACCGACCAACTCGCGGCCGGTGCTGACGATGCGGCCGCGGAGATCTACGACAACACCTTCCCGAGTTCCTGAGCGCCATCGACGGCGTCGGTCCCCGCTACCTGCCTGCCCATCCACTGGCTGCGTCAGGCTGAAACGGCCCCATCGGTCGCTTATGATCCAGATAAAACCCGCGACCACTTCGTACTCCCGGGTCTGACGCGTCTCTGACGTGTCTCATCGCCCGTATGGTAACTCCTAGCGTCGACGGACAGCGAGGGGATCGTTACGTAACCAATAGTAAGGTCTGTGTCGGCCAGTGTATGTTCCATGGACGAGACAGGTCCGGAACAGTCGAGACGTGGGGTTCTCAGAGCGATCGGCGGCGGGGTCGGTGTGGCGATGGCCGGAAACGGCATCGCCGGTTCCGCACTGGGACAGACCACGACCGGGAACGGCGGCGGCTCCGACAACACGAGCAAACTCGTATTCACGTACGACGACAGTCCGGCCGAGGACGTCACGAAGACGCTCCCGATCCACCAGGAGGAGGGCGTCCCGGCCAGTATCGGTGCAGTCTCCAGTCACATCAATCACTCCGAGGAGTGGCTCTCGGGCCAGCAGTTGCAAAAACTGGAGTCGGAAGGGTGGGAGATCATGTCCCACACCGCCGAGCACCGTGCGCTCGACGAGATCGAGGTCACGCGTGACGTCGCCCCGGGCGACACGAAGCTGTACGTCGAGTCGAACATCCACTCGCGAACGCCCGATCCGATTCTGATCAGCGACGGCGAGACGGAAACGACCGCGACGATCGTCGACGGTGGGGAAGACGCCAACGGAGAGTACCTCGAACTCGAATCGTCGGTCGGCCAGTCGTTCTCCGCGAGCGACGGGGTGACCGAGCGGTTCACGGACGAGGTGCTCCGGTCCGCGCTCGAAAACTCGAAGACAGCACTCGAACAGTACGGGGTGACCGTCTCGAATCTGGTCCTGCCGTACGATCGCTACGGCGAGCGCGCGAAGGAACTCATCCCCGAGTACTACGACGCGGTTCCGAACGCCGATTACGGCGGCGTCAACCACGTCGACGACCTCGATCCCTACGAGATGGAGCGGAAGTACTTCGCGATGGGACGGTCCGGCGTGACCGAACTCGGGGACTTCATGGACACCGTCGCAGACGAGAACGCGATCGGGATTCTGGCCGGTCACAGCCAGTCCGAGGAACTCACTCCCGACCGGATCCGGCTCGCCATCCGCATGGCGAAGGAACGCGACATCGAGATCGTCACGCTCCGTGAGGCCCTCCAGGACGCGGGGGTCGTCGACGAATCGAACACGTCGACGTCGGAGTCGACCGGACCGTCCGGTGACGACTCGACGGGGTCGTCGGACTCCTCGGGTGGATTCTTCGATTCGCTGGCACAGACGATCAGCAACATCATCGACTCGGTCCTGAGCGTTTTCTAGCCGACGGCCAAGCCGGTATCGGAGGCCCCTAACACGGCCCGTTGTTCCGACCCGACTCGCCGATCGGGCCGGCCGACGACACACTCACCGACCGAGAACCCGAGACGCCGTCGACCCCGGCCACTATCACCTCTATAATAACGACCGCAGAGCGAGTGGCGTCGACTATGACACGTCAGCGACGACGGAGTCGCGTCGAACCGCCTGCGAACTCGCCGGGGTGGCATCGATGACTGTCCTGGTCACGATCCAGCACCCGGCCCACGTCCACTTCTTCAAACACGCCATCGCGGAACTGGAGGCGAACGGACGGGACGTCCACGTCGTCGCCCGCGACAACGAGGTGGCGGTGGACCTGCTCGACGCCTACGACATCGAGCACGAGGTGCTGGCGAGCGAGAGCGACTCGCTGGCCCAGCTGGCGATAACCCAGGCGACCTACGAGTTCAGGGCCGTCCGCTACGCTCGCCGGATCGATCCCGACGTGGTCACCGGCATCGGCGGCGTCACCGCGGCGCACACGGCGGCGCTCGCCGGGGCCGAGAGCGTCGTCTTCACCGACACCGAGCACGCGAAACTGATCAACCACCTCACGCACCCGGTCGCCGACCGGATCGTCACCCCCGACTGTTACACCGACGACCTCGGCGGGAAACAGGTCTCGTACTCCGGGTACCACGAACTCGCCTACCTCCACCCCGACCGGTTCACGCCGGACCCGTCGGCGCTCGCGGACCTGCGCGTCGACCCCGAGGACACGTTCGTCGTCCTCCGGGTGAGCGCGTGGGACTCCTCCCACGACGTGGGCGCGAGCGGATTCGCTGACCTCGGCGAGGCCGTCGACCGCCTCGAAGACGCCGGCGCGACCGTCCTCGTCACGTCGGAGGTCCCGCTCCCCGACCGTCTCGAACGGTGTCGGACGTCGGTGCCGCCGGAGGACATGCACCACCTGCTTTCGTACGCGGACCTGTTCGTCGGCGAGGGGGCGACGATGGCCTCCGAATCGGCGGCCCTCGGGACGCCGGCGATCTACGTGAACTCTCTGACGATGGGGTACATCGACGAACTCGACACCCGGTACGACCTGCTCGCGCGGTACCCGGAGGCCGGCAGTCACGACGCCGCGATCGAACACGCCGTCGATATCCTCGAATCGGACGACGACGGCCGCTGGTCGAGTCGCCGCGAGCGACTGCTCGAAGAGAAACGGGATACGACGGACGTCATCCTCCGGGCGCTCGGCGCGACAGTCGACGACGTGACTACCGACTCGGACCGCGCCGACGGACCGACGGTCGCCACTGCGGACACCTAGCGACCACGACCCACCCATCGAACCCCCTCCTGTTCTCTGCGATTGATACACACCCCGCAAAGAGCATCGCGCAGTAGCGGCCCCAGAACCCTCGTTACCGACTGGTAAGTGACCGCGCTTACTAATATGTAAGCTCAGATTAATAAGTATGTAGGCATAAGATTGAGTTGTGATAGTATGACGGACGAACTACGCGGAAGCGACTCGCGGACGGAGGCGGCAGGCGGCAGCACCCGGCGGAAGTTCATGCAGGGACTCGGCATCGCCGGACTCAGCGCAGCGGTACTTTCGGGAACCAGTAGTGGAACCATGTCAGACACTAGCTCGATGGACGACGAACCGGAGACGTTCGAATTTGGCGGCGACAGACTCATCCTCGGCGGCACGCGGGTCGTCGGCGACGACGGCTACTCCACGATCGCAGCGGCCTGGGCCGACGCGGCCTCGGGTGACACGGTGTACGTGCACTCGTCGTACGACGCCGAGGAGGCCGGGGAGCAGTTCCCCATCCAGCTGAACTACGAGGAAAAAGAGGTCATGCTGACCGGCGGCCACCCCTCGGGGTCGGTCATCGACGCCAGCCACACCAACGCGAACGTGATCGAGGTGCTCGGCCGCGGGATGAACGACTACCGGAACAACCCGCTGGTCCAGAACCTCAAGATCGTCGGCGGGAATATCGGCCTGCGCGTCCGGGCCGCGCCCTACTCGACGTACAACAACCTCGTGTTCTACAAGAACGGCTCGCACGGGGTCAGCATCGAACCCTACACCGACCCGGACAGCGGCCGCGACAAGGGTACCTGGGGCGCGACGTTCAACGACTGTCAGGCGTGGTCCTGTGGTGACAACGGCTTCAACACCCACAAAGACGCGCTCCCGCACGGGACGACGTTCATGAACTGCAAGGCGACCTGGAACGGTGGCGTCGGCTTCAACCTTCGGGGCTACACCAACAAGATCATCGGCGGCACGACCCAGCTCAACGACAGCTACGGGATCAAGGCCAAACTCGGCAAAGGCTCCCTGATTCAGGGCGTCTACCTGGAGGGCAACAGCCGACAGGCCGACTTCCCCGTCGAACTGTACGCCACGAACGCGGACGGCCTCAGCGTCCAGAACTGCTACTTCAACGGGATCAACCCCGGCCCGACGGCCCACGACCACGATCACGTCCTCCGGGGCGTGAACGTCCACGACACGCAGAAGCTATCGGTCAGGGACTGCACCGTCCGGAACTACGGGCAGGGCTTTATCTCCCTGTTCAGCTGTTCGGACGCGGACGTGTACGCTGCGTCGCACTACCTGCTCGACGCGGGCGATGGACTGTTCGCGACCGACGTCCTCGGTCACGGCAACGTCCGTCCGCGCTCCGACGGCATCGTCATGCCGATGGATCTCTCGAACGTGGAGGGCCAACACGAGTGTGACCGGGGCTACCACATCGGCAAGAAGGAGGAAGGCCCCGCCGTCTGGCGCGACGGCGAATGGCACGTCACCAAGACCAACACGATCTGAGCCGGCCAGGTGACCCGAGTACGCCGATCAGGCCGACTCGTCGGCGGGCGGCCCCGACGGCCAGAACCGCGTGACGCGGTAGGCGTCTTCTCCCGTCGGATCCGAGGGCGCGTCGCCGCGGTAGAGCAACACCCGAACGCGAACGTTCTCGCCACCCTGAACCGTATCCGAGAGCCGTTCAGTCTCGCCATCGGCGACCGTCGTCGTGGCGGAATCGACGACGGTCGAGTTGCTGACGACAGTCCGGTTATCCGAGCGGGTCGCTTGCTGTCGCTGAACGACCACCGTGTACCGCGTTCGCTCGTCCTCGTGATTTTCGATGGCCACCGTGTAGGGCAACGAGCCGTCGGCCGACACCGGCGCGTCCGTGCCGAGCAGGCGGTCGCCGTTCTCGTCGAGCAGGTACAGTTCGGTGTGCGTGCCGTCCTGTGACGGGAGGGGCGGACCGACGGCAGCGTACGCGACGCTGCTGAGGAGTGCGATGACGGCACCGGCCAGCAGGAGGTTCAGGATCCACTGGGTGTCCGTCCGGGCCTCGAAGGGTTTGCGCTGGTCGAGGGTCGGGCGACTCCGGACGAAATAGCGCTGAATACCGCCACCGAGCGAGCCGCCGGCGACGCGGAACTGCCCGTCGCCGGACCGCAGAAACCGGCGGCCGACCGCCACGAGCGTCAGGAAGACGGTCACGGCCGCCGTCCCCGCGAGCACCGGCTCGGCGCGGACGCCGTACCGGGTGAAGTTGCTCACGAGTGCGACCAGTGGGACGATGGCGACCGACGCCGCGACGGCGAGGCCGACGCGTTCGGTCGGGTTCAGGCTCCACCCCTCGTCGTCCCGGTCTGCTGGGTCCGGATACAGTGCGCTCACCAGTGCGTACCCCGGCAGGAACAGGATCACGGGCAAGACGGCGGCGATTCTGAGCGGACCGTCGAGTGGGGTCAGGAAGACGACACCCACGGCCACCCCGAGCAAGGCGAGGACGGCCACCAGGTCCGCGACGGCGCGAACGCGGGAACTCATCGGTTCACCGGAGGTGTGTGTCGAGTATAAGGGACCGGGATCGTTCGCGTGTTGAGGGTGCGGCTAAGTGATCTACCGGGCTCCTAAACAGGAGACACGGCGGCTACGTCAGCCGTCCGAGCGGCCGAGGGCCGACAGCTGCTGTCGTGTCGCCGCCGGATCGAGCGTCGGCGCCGTCGCCTCACCGTGTAACCTGAGTCGTGGGATCCCGTCGAAGCCCAGCTGGTGTACCCGATCCATCGTCTCCTGCCACAGCGAGCGGTACCGGCCGTCCGTGATAGCTTCGCGAATCGTGTCTGTCTGCTCGATCCCGGCCGCCGCTGCGTGATCGAGGAGGGTGTCGACCGTGGCCCACTGGCGGGTCTCCGGCGGCTGTGACTCGAACACCCGTGTGAAGTACCGCCAGAACGCCTCCGGGCGCTCGTGCCAGACCGCGAGTCCGGCCCGGTTGGCCCGCGGTTCGTCCGCGCCGTGTGGCTCCCCGGTCAGGAACCGGACCGCCCGAAACCGGATGCGGAGATCCCCCGGCTGCACGTACTGCCGGACGATCTCCGGGAACTGGTTCCGGACGAACTGCCGCGTGTACGGACACTTCCAGCCGCCGTACAGCGTCGCCAGCGGCGCGTCCCCGTCCCCCATGACTGCGTAGTCCGTCCCGGTCGTCGGGATCGACGCCGAGGCGACGGCGTCGCGGTCGTCGGGGTCGAACGACGCAGGTCGGTCGGCGGCGGTCTCCGTGTCGGTCGGCGTCGACGTCGGTGACCCGCTGGCGTCCGTCCCGCCGGAACACCCGGCGGCGACGCCGGCCACCAGCGTCCCGGCCGTGGCCAGATAGCGGCGGCGAGTGTGCGGCGACATCTCAGAGTGGGCACTGGCCGCGGTCGTCGTCGTCCGTGGATTCCTCGCCGTCGTCCGGCGAGTCGCCGCCGGACCCGTCCGAATCGTCCGGCGTCGACGAACCGGAGTCCGGGTCGGTCGTCGGGTCGTCGTCCGACGGGGTGCCGTCCTCCGGTCCGTCGCCGTCCGAGCCATCGAGTTCGGCGTCGGGTTCGAGTTTGACCAGCGTGTTCGACTGCGAGGCGAGCAGACAGGCGTAGCCGCCGTCGGCGGTCTCGACGAGAGCGGCCGCGTCGCTGGCGTCGGCCTCGTCGAAGAGTCGCCGCCACTGCTCGGTGCCGTCGGCGTCGGTCCGCACGATGGCGGGCGTGTGATCGCCGTCGTATCCCGCGCGCATGTACCCGTACAGGACGAACCCGCTGTCGGCGGTCGCGACGACGCCGCTGGCGAGGTCGTTGCCACCGTAGGCCCCGGCGTACTCCTCGCGCCACTGCCGGCTCCCGTCGGCGTCCAGTCGGCCGAGCACCATGTTCTCGCGGTTCTGGTCGCGGCCGGTGTAGGCACAGCCGCCGTCCCCGGTGAGTGCGAACCGGTGGTTGTACGGCGTCTCTGCGTAGTCGATACCGTCGTCGTCGAGCGCGGTCCGGTTCTGGACGCGACCGTCGCCGTCGAGTGTCAGTGCGACGTTCGTCTCCCGGCCACCGACGACCGCCCGGTAGCCCTCGCCGGTGGGTTCGACGGTCTCGAAGCGGAACCCCGTCTCGTAGTGGCGCTCCCAGCGGGTCTCGCCGGCGGCGTCGAGCGCTATCAACCAGGGGGATCCCTCGAAGGTACCGCCGGTGACGACCCCGCCGTCGGCGGTCGGCGTGACCGTCTGCAGGATGGCGTTGTCGCTGTGGCCCTGATCGAAGTCCGAATCCTCGTTCTCGTCGAACGCGTCGAACCGCTGGAGCCACGAGACCGTCCCGTCGGAGGTCACCTTCGCCGCTTCCGCCACTTTACCGCCCACCTGGTCGTCGGCCCCGGTCGCGGGGTTCGTCGCACAGCCGACCAGTACGAAGCCGCCGTCGCTCGTCTGGGTGAGGTCGAAAAAGGAGAGCTCGTCCGTCTCCGGCGTCTCGTCGTTCGCGAACGCGACCCACTCCCGTGACCCGTCGGCCGCGGCCTTCACCAGCGTGAACTGCTCGGTCCCCACGCCTGTCTCGGTGATCGGCGCACCGCTTCCGGCGAGCGCGTAGCCGCCGTCGTCCGTCTGTACGACCGCGGTGAGACCCACGTCGTACTCGCGTTCACCGCCGCTGTAGTCGTGACGCCACGCCACCCCGGGTGTGGCACTCGCGTCCTGTCCGATCGTCGTACTCGTGAACGCTGCGGTCCCGGCCACCCCGGCGAGACCGGCGAGGACGGTTCGGCGACCAATGCGGGCGGACTCGGATCGTTCCTCCATGACACCTCGCCGTAGTCGGAACATCCGCATTATTATGTGTTAAATAAGGTCTATACTGGGGTGTTAATACCCCTCGTCACGGGGCCGTCCCGGAATCACGAGTTGCTCGATAGCGATCCGACTGCAGGACGAGTGACTCGCCGCCAGCCCAGCGAAACCCGCCAAATGATATCCCTAATTACTATAGTACGTAGATAATAATGTGCCCCCGATACGATATCGGAATCGTGCACGACCTAACTGGATTCCAACGCGATCTCCTGTACGTGATCGCGGGATTCGACGAACCGTACGGACTAGCGATCAAGGACGCCCTCGACGAGTACTACGAGGGAGAGATCCATCACGGGCGGCTGTACCCGAACCTCGACGTCCTCGTCGAAAAGGGTCTCGTCGAAAAAGGCAAGAAGGACCGCCGAACCAACGTCTACACCACGACCCAGCGCGGGCGTCGCGAACTCGAAGCCAGACGCGAGTGGGAAGATCAGTACCTCGAAGAGAGTCCGCTCCCTGTGTAGTGAACGTTCCCGATGATGGGAACGTTTCCGCGATTTGTGGCGTCTCGTTGGACACGACTGGTAGCGACGCTGTTCGTTCGTCGTGGTCGGCTGTCGGCTCGTGACCTCAGTCGTCGGCGGTCGGCTCCGGCCGGTACGCCCGACTGACGACCTTCCACGATCCGGTATCGAACCGATAGTACGTGACGAACGCAGGGACGAGGGTCTCGAGGACGAGCGCGACGTATAGTGCCGGTAGTCCCAGCGGCGTCAGCGAAGTCAGCGGTCCGAGCGGTATCGTGACAGCACCAGCGTACGCCAGCGGGAGCGTCACCACGTAGAGCCCGAGGAACTGTCCATAGAGCGGCCATCGCGTGTCGCCGCTCGCCCGGAGCGGTCCGGTCGTCCCGGCGTTGATGCCACGGAAGACGACGCTGATAGCGGCGACGACGACGAACGTGGTTACCAGCGGCACCATCCCGGGGTCGGACACGAACAGATTCGCGACCTGACGGGCGAGCACGATCACAGCCACCGCACCGATAGCGTACACGACGGTTCCGAAGAGCAAAATCTCCCGGGCGTAGGTATCTGCGTGCTGTTCGTCCCCGGTACCGAGCACCTGGCCGACGAGGCTGCTCGACGCGAGTGAGAACCCCCACCCGGGCGTATCGAGGAGGTCTCGCACCCGACGCGCGACGACGTACGCGGCCGCGACGTTCGGGCCGAATAGCGCCACGACGGCGAGCATCGGGATCTGGGCCCCGCGACGTGCGAGGTTCGTGAACACCAGCGGTGCGCCGATCGTGACGATATCGCGGAGTTCACCCGCCGTTACGGGCGGTGCCGAGAGGTCGATGGTGACCGGGAAGTGGCCGACGATCGGTAGTCGGAGTCCGACGAACCCAGCGACGAAGCACCCGAGCACGACGACGTTGGCGACGACCGTCCCGATAGCGGCACCGACGACGCCGAGTCCGAACCCGAAGATGAGGACGGCGTTGATGGCGACGTTGATGACTGCGCCTGTCCCCCGCAGCATCATCGGCGTCCAGGCGTCGTCGGCCCCGACGAGTGTGCGACTCCCGATGAGATTGAGTGCGGCGAACGGGACGCCGAAGGCCACGACACGCAGATACTCCGTGCCGTACGACAGCGCCGCACCGTCGCTGGCGATGAGCCCGACGAACCACTCGGGGACGGACCAGAAGACGACGGCCAGTGGCACCATCGTCGCGAGAACGACGAACGCACTCGTCGTGACCGCCAGCGAGATGAGTTCGGGCGCGTCGGCCCCGTACCGCTGGGAGACGAGACTGATCGTGGCTCCGGCGACGCCGCCCCCGGTCGCGAACGCGAGCGCCCAGAACGGCGTTGCGAACCCGACGCCCGCGATGGCTGCCGCTCCCAACGCCGTGCCGACCATCGCGACGTCGGCCGCGGACTTGGACATCCGCGCCACACCGGTCACGATGCGCGGCCACGCCAGATCTGTCGTCTCTTCGGCACGCCCCCGGTCGACGATGCCGCCCCGTGCCAGCAGGGCACCGACACCGAGCAGGAGCCAACGAATCGGATTCGGGACGCGTCGGTCGCGAGAACCCACTATCTGATGGCAGGGGACTGCGCCTGAAATCTCTTAAGATTCGTGCCATTGGCACTCACATCGGGCGAACCCACGGTCTCCGACGGCGCTGGGGGATGCCTGGCAAAAATATATCAGAAAATAAGATACTCAGCATGCTCCGATCTCGATCTGGTGTACTTCATCAGCCATGAATGCAGGCGATAATAACGGTCCTATCGCCCTCGCGTGATTTCGAAGGGTGTTTTCACGGCTGGATATATCATCTGCTATGGGTAGTGAAAGTGGTATTTCACGCACTGCACAGTTTGCAACAAAGTATTTCGTCGTCTGGGTCGCTGCCTTCGCAGGCCTGGCCCTCCTTCGCCCGTCGACGTTCGTGCCGATCCTGGATTACGTGAACCCACTGCTCGGGATCGTCATGCTCGGGATGGGGTTGACGCTCCAGCCCGAGGACATCCGCCGGCTCGCCGAACGGCCGCGGGACGTTGGAATCGGGGCCCTGACCCAGTGGCTCGTGATGCCGTTGGCTGCGTACGGGCTGTATCTCCTGTTGAATTTGCCGGATGCGATCGGTGTCGGTCTCATCCTCGTCGGTGCGGCACCTGGCGGGACCGCATCGAACGTGATGACCTATCTCGGCCGCGGAGACGTGGCCCTCTCCGTCGCGATCACGACGGTGACCACGCTCGCCGCACCGATCGTGATGCCGGCGTGGACGCTGTTCATCCTTGGTGAGAGTATCGACGTGACGTTCGCACAGATGTTCACGAGCATCATCCAGATCGTCATTATCCCCGTCGTGCTCGGGTTCACGCTCCGCTACCTGCTCGATCAGTACGCCCCACGTGTTGCAGAGATCGGCATCGACGTGTTCCCGGTCGTGAGTGTCGCTGCGATCGTCGCCATCGTCGCAGGCGTCGTCGGTGCCAACGTCGAAAACATTCTCACAGCGGGCGCCTTCGTGTTGCTCGCCGTCGTTCTCCACAACGGCATCGGATTGGGAGCCGGCTACGGTGTCGGCCACCTAACCGGCATGAGCGAAGACCGAAAGCGTACGAGTGCGTTCGAGGTTGGGCTCCAGAACAGTGGTCTGGCAGTCGCACTGGCCACGTCCCTCTTCGCGCCCACGGCTGCGCTCATCCCTGCGTTGTTCAGTGTCTGGCACAACATCAGTGGTCCAGCGCTCGCGAATTACTTCACGTGGCGTGATTCCAGTTCGGACTAGCATCACCACTCAGCGCCACTGGACGGGTTACGATCGGTCGACCGGCCTGCACCGAAGTCTTATCCGGGTGACGGACGTATAAAAAACGATGAGACGGAATCCGGACGACGACGAAGACCCGTTCGGCGATCTCTTCGGCGAGATCAACGAGATGCTCTCCGGGATGGCTGGTGACGAGACGGAGCCTGTCGACGTCCACGAGTACGACGACGAACTCCGTGTCGTCGCAGATATTCCGGACGCAAGCCAGGACGAGATCGATATCCAGTGCGACGGGCGGATCCTGGCGATCCGTGTCGCGCGCGACCCGCGACCGGTCGTCAAGCGCGTCGATCTGCCAGCGTACGTCGACGATGAATCCGCAGAGCTGAGCTTCAACAATGGCATCCTCGAAGTCACGCTCGACCGGACGACCGATCCTGCAAATATCGGGTTCCAGTGAACGGAACTCGTTCTCCATTCTCCGACTGTCAGCAGCAGATGTTGTGACCAGTCGTTGAGGGTGGAATCACTACCACGTCAGAAATCTTCGTGTCAGGAGTAGCCAGCTGAATGTGCGTCCCAGCAGCGCCAATCCGGTCAATGTGCGCGGGTGGTGGCCATCCTCAGATATAGTGACCGTTAGAACTTTTTACTCATCGTGTGTTGCAGTCGCTGATGGATCACCTCGACGAGATCTCTGTCGAAGAGTTACAAGATACTCTCGACCAAGTAGAGGGAAAGAAGCCGACACAACGGATCATAGCGGCGATCGCGTACAAGAATGGGGTCACGCAAACCGAGTTAGCTGAGTGGTACGGGGTCCAACGACGTACAATCTATAGCTGGCTCAAACGACTGGACGATGACGAGTCGCTTGTACAGGCCGTGTCTGATGATAAGCGAACTGGGAGAAAGAGGAAGCTAACAGAAACCCAACTAAAAGAATTCGAAGCGGCTGTTCATAATTCTCCTAAAAAAGTTGGGCTCGAGTCGCCGGCGTGGACGCCGGAGCTCGCTCAGCAATATCTCCAAGAAACGTACAATGTCGAATATTCTATCCCGAGTTGTCGGCGGTTGTTGAAAGAAGCAGGGTTGCGATATCACAAATCACGCAGTTCTGTCGCAGACGCCGACGAAGACGAACAAGAAGCGTTCCCCGGCGAACACAAACAAAGCGACGGGAGATGGATGCCACTGTAGCCTGTATGGACCAGACTAAGACATCTGTGCAAGTTGAGTCCCGTGCCGCGGGGAAACCACGTGGTACGCGATCTACCATCGAATCT
The DNA here is from genome assembly GCF_001989615.1 of Halorientalis sp. IM1011. NCBI lineage: Archaea > Methanobacteriati > Methanobacteriota > Halobacteria > Halobacteriales > Haloarculaceae > Halorientalis > Halorientalis sp. IM1011. The sequence continues at coordinate 108,625 of NZ_CP019068.1, forward strand.
CTGTTCAACGTGACTGGACGTGACGAGCGTGTTATAGAAGGGTCCTCAATAAATCATAAGTACGTTGCCATGGGATAAAATACATATAAGCTGTGGGTTATGAACTGAATTTTGAGATAATTGGATTGTAGTACTGGATGGCGCGCCGTACTTTCAGGCATCAGCCATAACGGACCTGGCAGCTCGTGGCGACATTGTCTTTGTGAGGTTACCGGTATATTCGCCGGAGCTAAACTCGGTCGAGGATTGCTGGAGACAACGTCGATCGTCTCAGCAACCGCTTTTTATTACATTCGATGATCTGACGACAATGAATGATATAGCTTTCGACCAATACACTGCCACTAATTGAGTTACTATTTCTAATGGCCACTGGAAATGCCGGGTGGATCGTCCTTATCATCGTCACTGGAGTACCACGAATTGAGGGCTTCAGCGAACTGCTCTAGAACCGCTGACTGGACTGTGAGTCCTTTGAACTCTGGATGGGTCTTCAACTCGTCTTTCAACTTCTCGTGGTTGGCGATCTCGCCTGTCCTCGCCCAGACCTGCCGGGAGGGGTAGTTGACGACGGTCCAGAACTTGCTGATACTCTACCCGTGGTGGCCGAGTGACTTCGCAACCTGTGAGTGGTTGCAGTTTTGCCCCGTTGGGGGCAGTGAATGTCCAGCATTCTGAACGGCTATATAATCGCTTATCTCGTGTGCAGTCAGATCTCGAGTGCAGCTCTCTCGATGTACGGACTCTGACGACACATCTGTTGGTTTGTCTGCTGCACCAGCGGTGAAATCCCATTCCGCTAATCCTCAGGTTCAGTAGCATGAATAACACTATTAGAATTGTTATTCTAGTCTGGGCTCACCGTCACCTCTACCGGACGAGCCGATAGGAAGTCCGGACGAGATGCATGACCACGCGTCAATCCATGTCTCTGTTGGCGCTCTTTGTAAAATACAATGCCTATCAATCCAAGAACAGGGGGACCCAGTTCGGTCGTTTCGGTGCCTTCTTGCGTTTCCTATCTACGAACAGGTGGGCTAGAGGGATAACGGAAGGTATTCAGGAATGAGCAATGTTTAATTCGACTTCGTTTGCTATACTAAGCAATAATTCCGATATCTCCCCATCTTCTGTTCGTCCTTTCATCCGATGTGATGGGCCCGAGACTGCACACGCACCGACGACATCGTCGTTCGGCTTCGTTATCGGGGCTGCAGCAGCGTGTAGCCCCTCAGTACTCTCGGTCCTATTGATCGCATAGCCTCGTTCTCGGGTCCGATCGAGTTCCTCAAACAGTTCCTCCCTGGTAGTGATCGTGTCGTCCGTGGCAGGTTCCAACCCGTGACGATTGATAATCTCTTCAACGCGCGACTCCGGCATATACGCTAGCATCGCCTTCCCAGAGGCAACCTGATGCATCTGAAGATGGGTACCCGGACGCGTACGTGTGGAGACACCATGCCGACCGACTTCTTTGTAGACGATGACGGACCAGCCCCGCTCTTCGACCATGAACTGTGCTACCTCGCCAGTTTGTTCAGCCACTTCACTAATCCGTGGCTGGATGAACTGGACCCCCTCGTGTCGTTTCCGAACCTCTCCACCGAAATCGAGGTACCGAAGACTCAGACGATACTTATCGCCCTCCTTGACGACAAATCCCGCCTGTTGGAGCGTAATAATATGTTTGTGGACGTTACTCTTCGAGAGTCCCGTCGCCTCGGCCAGGTCGGTGATACCTGCTAGATCTTGCTGTTTGAGCGATTCTACGATAGTGACCGACGTTTCAACTGACTTCACGGTCGGCCGGTCCGGATTGGGGCTGTCACCGCTGTTTTCGGCGTTTTCCATGAATGGGAATGTCTACCGTAGCATATATGATTTTCTATATGCGAACGTTTATGCGAATAGTTTCCCAGCAACGGGGGAAGCGTTCTCAATTATAGAACAGTTGCTGCCATGACGGGCACCTCCATCGACGAACCAAACGGACAAATCAGCGCAGAATGTGCTGGTCTACCGGGCTACGGTTGGGACGGTTCTGACCGAATCGCATCCTCAAATTCGTCGATCTCGCTCTCTGAGTAGCCAGCATCTGATAGAAGGTCTCTGGTGTGTTCACCGAGCTCGGGCACACCGCGTTGTATTGCGGTGTCGAGATTCTCGAACTTCACGGGATGACGGATAGTCTCGAACGAGCCGTCACCATCCTGAACGGTCGCGAGGAGCTCTCGCGCGCGAATGTGCTCATCGTCCCAGACTTCGTTAGTATTGTATATTGGCGCTGCGGGGACGTACTCGTCCGCGAGTGCTTCGAACCAGTACTCTGCAGACTGCTGGACGAAGACGTCTGTGAGTAATGCTTCTAGTTCGTCGCGATTTTGACGCCGAGCGTCGACTGTAGCGAATCGTTCGTCATCGCCTAACTCGGGTCGATCGATGACACGACAGAGTCGTTGCCAGTGGTCGTCACTGACGACGACAACCGCGATCGGAGAGTCTGCCGTCTCGAAGACGCCATAGGGGACGTACTCAGTGAGTTTGTTCCCCATTCGCGGATATCGCTCACCCTTCGCGAATGTATACCCTGCACGGACGGTGAGCCAGGAAATCGTACTATCGAGCATCGACACGTCGATATAATCGCCAGTCCCCGAGTCCTCGCGTTCGTACAGCGACAGCAGTATACTCTGAACAGCGTACATCGAACCGGCAATATCACCGATAGGGATACCGGCCCGGTACGGTTGGTCGTCTGGTGGACCAGTTATGCTCATCACGCCCGACATCGCCTGCACGACGATGTCCAGTGCTGGTAATTTTTGATACGGACCAGTTTGCCCGAACCCAGTAATCGAACAGTAGATGATCTCTTCATTGTGTTCACGAACACTCTCGTACCCGAGTCCGAACTTCTCCATACGCCCGGATGGGTTGTTTTCGACGACGACATCGGCTTTCTCCGCGAGCGAGAGAAACGCCTCCTTATCACGATCACGTTTCAGATTGAGCGCCACCGACTTTTTGTTCCGATTGACGGACGTGAAGTAGCCGCTGTGTCCGTTCATAAATGGCGGATTGGCGCGACCAATATCACCGCCGTTCGGTCGTTCGATCTTGACCACCTCTGCGCCCATATCAGCCAACATCATCGACGCAAACGGTCCAGAGACGACCTGTGTTGCATCGATGACTGTGATACCGTCTAGTGGGGGCATGCTAACACGGGTAAGTTGAATTACCACTATAAATATCTATGCGTATCGGCCATCTGTGTTCTCGGTCGGGGTATTATACTAGTCACCTAATTTCGTTATCAATTAGTTTTATATACATCTATCGTGACAGGGGTTGTGTATGGTTAACGACAATCCCTCTCACAGCGATAGAGAATCACCACCAACGGATACCGTCAACCGTCGAACCGTTCTGAAGGCCACGGGCGGTCTCGGAGCTGCAACGGCGATCGCAGGGTGTAGCGGCGGTGGAGACGGTAATAGCAGTAATGAAGTCCACTTTCTGACCGACGAGTCTTCAGACGGATTCCGAAATTTTTTCTCGACGGTCAAGGAGGATTTCGAATCCGAGACGGACTACACCGTGAACATGGAGTTCGTGGGTGTCGGTGGGTCGGCCGAAGACCGCTTGGCCCAACTGACACAGGCCGGTGACCCACCGGAAGTGTTCCTCACTGGTGCCTCACAGGCTGCACTGTTCCTTAATCAGGACGCCATCGCACCGGTTTCGGATGCATTCAGCTCGATTTCGGACCGCTTCGGCAGCCCCTCTGACAGTTGGCGGCTGCAATCCGACGGCGAGGATTACATCGCCCCGCTTTGGGGGAATATCGGGATCACCTGGTACCGGACAGACATCATGTCCGACCAGACCCCGAATACCTGGGACTCACTACTCACCGCTGCGCAGAATGCAGACAGTTCCAGTCTGCGGGGGTCGTTCGTCCCTGCCGGACAGGACATCTGTACTGATCTCTACGTCCTCGGGTGGGCGTACTCGAACGGCGCGCGAGTGTGTGAACGCCAGGGCGGTAACATCTCTGTGATCATGACCGAGGGTGACAACCGCCAGCGCTGGCTCGAAACGTTACAGTTCTTCCAGGACCTCCATCAATACTCGCCGAACAACTCCGACGCCGGCTGTAGCCAGATGAGTCAGGCACTCGCCTCAGAGAGTGCCGCACACACGTGGTACGTCGGTTCGCGTCCGAAGTACCAGCCGATTTCGCAGGATGCAGGCTTCGCAAGCGACATCTCTGCGATACCTCAGCCGACCCCGGAGTCGGGACAGGACCCGACGACCGCCGCACTCGCGGAAGGGTTGGTCTCGTTCAAGGGCTCGAACACCGAAGCAGCAAACGAGTACATCGACTTCCTGTTCCAGACGAAGTATCTCAACGAGATTTACTTCCTGACCCCACTGCAGAACGTTCCGGCGTTCCCAGAGATATCGGAGACAGACAGCTATCAGACCAAACTGGAGTCAACCGTCTCGGATACTGCATTCACTCAGGAGGACGTCGAGGCGACCAATACCGCGTCGCAAAACATCGTGACGCTCGCCTCCGAGACGAGCCCACCGAACCCCTACTCCGGTGCGATTCTCGGGTCACGCAAACTGAGTGAGTTGGTCTACGACGTGACTGTTGGTGAGATGTCTCCGTCGGAGGCGCTTGAAACTCGCGCGAGTGAGATCGAGAGTGCTATCGAGAATGCTCGCAGCTAAGCATGTCCATCTCTAATCACACGGGGTACCAGCGTATTCGCGATGGGGCCTTTAGTGCCCTCTCGAACAAGTGGGTCCTCATCTCGCTCACGGTGTTGCCGGTACTTGCGCTGTTCACGCTGGTCATCGTTATCCCCGTTATCTGGACGATCTGGTCGGGGTTTCACGAAATCCCGATCTTCTCGCCCAGCTGGCAATGGGTCGGTATCGACCACTATCTGTCGCTCGCATCCAACGAGGGGTTCCAGCAGGCGCTGTTCCGATCGTCGGTGTTCGCCGGCGGCTCCGTCGCGTTTCAGCTAGTCACTGGGACACTCCTCGCACTCGCGTTGAATCGCTCGTTCAAATACGTCGGCCTGGTCAGAGCAATCGCGATGCTTCCCTATCTCATCCCGACAGCCGTCCTCGGCTTCATCGGGCTCTGGATGGGCAACAGCCAGTGGGGTATCATCAACAGTCTGCTGATGCGGGTCGGGATAATCAACGAATCCATTGCCTGGTACGGGAACCCGGACGTAGCGATGGTCGCCGTCATCCTGACCAGTTCCTGGAAGTTCACCATCTTCGTCACCATCATGGTACTCGCACGACTGCAGTCGATCCCTGACGGGTACTACGAGGCTGCACAGATGTCTGGTGCAACGGCCTATCAGCGGTTCCGGGACATCACACTCCCGAACCTCAAAGGCGTCATCTTCATCGTCGTGTTGCTCCGTGGGATCTGGATGTTCAATAAATTCGATATCATCTGGGTGCTCACGGAGGGTGGTCCGGGTAGTTCGACGACCACGGCACCGATCTACGTCTACCAGGTCGCGTTCAACAGCACTAATCTCGGTGAGGCTGCAGCGCTCTCGACGGCGCTGTTCGGGATGCTCGTGGTCGGCGCCATCCTGTACTTCTACGTCCTCTCTCCCGAAGAGGAGGTGCGTGTCGAATGAGCCGGGAAAATTCGGGCATCGACAGGGGCTCTCGGCTTCCCTTCCTGTCGACCCTCTCGCGTGGCCAGCGAGAGTCCGCCTATCGGTACGCGTGGTTCGGCGTGCTCCTCGCGGGCCTGGCACTCATTGCCTTCCCGCTGTTCTGGATGTTCTCGACGGCGCTCCGTCCGAACAGTCAGATGTTCACGCAGCCGATCCCGCTCGTGCCGCGGACGCTGACGCTCGAGCACTTCACGGCCATCTTCACTGAAACTGCGTTCGTGACGTTCTACAAGAACAGCATCATCGTGGCCGTCGGCGTCGTGTTCACGACGACCGTGACGGCGACGCTCGGTGGCTACGGGCTCACCCGTCTCGACATCCCGTTCAAGAAAACCTTCGCTCGCACCATTCTGTTCGGCTACATGTTCCCGCCGATTCTCCTGTCGATCCCGATGTTTCTGTTCTGGCGAGAACTCGGCATCATCAACAGCTACGTCGGTCTCATACTGGCGGAGACGGCGATCTCGTTGCCGTTCTCGCTGTGGTTGATGTGGCAGTTCTTCCAGACCGTCCCCGAGAGTCTGGAAGAGTCGGCACAGATGTCCGGGGCGAGTCGCTTCCGGGCGTTCTGGGACATCGCTCTCCCGATGGCCAAGCCGGGGATGGTCGCAGTCGCGGTCTTCTCCTACGCGGTGTCGTGGAACGCGTACACGATGCCCAAGGTGTTGATGACGAACCTGGAGAAGTGGCCGCTGACCGTCGGGGTCCACTCCCTGACCCAGCAGCACCAGGTGCTGTGGGGGCAGGTGATGGCTGCGAGCGCACTCATCATCCTGCCAGCGTTCGTGTTCGTCTACTTCCTGCAGAAATACCTCCTTCGCGGGTTCGAGGCAGGTGGTATCGGATGACGCTCCGCCATTCACTCCGCCAGCTGCTTCGACTCACAGACAGCCACGCAGATCACTCGACAACGATGAATCAGAACACGCCATCCAACTCGGACGGAGGGACCGACAGCATCGCTGAGTCAGACAGCGGCGCACCGGCTACTGCACAGTCAGCAAACTCTGAGGCGACTGCGACTGCAGTTACACTCGAGGACCTCTATAAGGAATTCCCGTCACCCGACGGCGGGACGATCACGGCAGTGAACGGCATCTCTCTCGAAATCAAAGACGGCGAATTCTTCACCTTCGTTGGTCCGTCCGGGTGTGGGAAAACGACGACACTTCGGATGATCGCAGGTCTCGAAACACCGACGAGCGGGTCCCTATACTTCCAAGGCGAGGACGTAACGGACCTGGCCGCCAACGACCGGAATCTCGCGATGATGTTCCAGAACATCGCGCTCTATCCGCACATGAAGATCAAGGATAACATCTCCTATCCACTGAAGGTTCGGAACGTCCCGAAATCCGAACGTTACGACAAGGCGGCAGACGCGGCCGAAGTGATGCAGATTCCGGATCTCCTCGAGAAACACCCGGCCGAACTCTCCGGTGGTCAGCGCCAGCGGGCAGCTCTCGCACGGACCATCGTGCAGGATCCGGTCGCATTCCTCATGGACGAACCACTGTCTGACCTCGACGCGAAACTCCAGGTCGAAATCCGGAAGGAAATCCAGCGAGTCCACAACCAAGTCGAGAAACCCACCATCTACGTTACCCACAATCAGGAGGAAGCTATGACTATGTCCGACCGCATCGCGGTACTCAACGACGGTGAAGTCGCACAGGTCGGCACCCCCGAGGAACTCTATAGCGAACCGGCCAACGTTTTCGTCGCGGAGTTCATCGGCATGCCGTCGATGAACTTCATCTCGGGCGAACTCCGCGAGCTCGACCAGAGTGAAACGACGGTGTCAAGCTATGGCGAAACCTTCACTTGGGGTATCGAAGGCATTCGGCGCGAACCATCGAGCGACGACGTCACGATCGGCTTCCGCCCGGAAGCAACCTCGTTGGCAAAAGACGAGGCCAACGCCGATATCGAAGGTGAAGTCCAGTTACTCGAACGCATCGGTGATCGACTGCTCGCGTATATCGATGGTCCAGAAGATGAGATTCGGCTGACTGTCGATGCCAGTGACGATATTCGAGAAGGCCAGCACATCCCCATTTGCATCGACACGGACGGGATGTACCTGTTCGACCGTGACACGGAGGAACTGATCGCCTGCGGCCAGGGCGCCTGAGACTGCCCCAGAACCTCTCTCTATATATCGAACTGTTCCGCTCGCTCGATGACGTCTTCAGCGTGTCTGACGTGTGCCAAATCGAGCATTTCACCCTTGTAGCTGACGCTCCCATGAGCAGCGGCCTCTGCTTCGTCGACAGCAGAGACGATTTCCCGACAGCGCTGGACTTCCTCGGGATCCGGTGTGAAGATCTCGTTTACGGGGGCAACCTGCGACGGGTGGATACATTGATAGCCGGTGAATCCAAGCTGACGGCACCACGCAGCCTCATCGACCAGTCCCTCGGCATCGTCGATATCGAGCCAGGGACCAGCGAGTAGCTGAGTAATACCAGCAGCGCGCCCATCCATTGCGATTTTTGAGAGCATATACTGTTTCTCGTCACCGGCTGCTGTCCACTCGTAGCCGAGTGCCCGTTCGACATCAGCCCCCTTGCTCGTAGCACCGATCAGCGCCCCAACGCGGTCGCTGGCTGCTGCGATGTCGTGAGCATTGTGAAAGCCTTGAGCGGTTTCGGGTAAGGCGAGTATCTCGATTGGATCACCAATACCACGCACCCGTTCCAGGTACGTTAGCAGATGATCGACTCGCTGGACATCCGCAGCCGTTTCGAGTTTCGGGAGGACAAGTGCATCGACCGCCGGTGTCACGATTCGATCGAGATCAGCTTCGAAGAACCGCGAGTCGACCGGATTGACACGGACGGTGATCGTTGCATCCGGATCGTCGAATGTTTCGAGTCCCTCTATAAGTGTATCGCGCGCTTGGGCCTTCTCGTCGACCGGAACAGCGTCTTCCAAGTCGAAGATGAAGGCATCTGCATCGGTGTTGGTGGGTGCATCGACGACCCACTCGTGACGGTTCGCTGGAATGTAGAGGAGTGTTCGTAGCGGTCGCATCTCTAGAGACCCTCCTGTTGATGACGGTCACTCACACGACGAGAATCGTCGACTGTATGTAAAAATATTCTCCCCACTAGTCCGGTGGTGTTCAGATACGGTCGAAAGATGAGGCGTCGCGTTTGCTGAGGTGTACATGGCCGAAAACAAGAGCTTCAACGGCACGACCAGATGGAGTTATAGTTCGTGGAACGAGAGGCGACACCGGAGTCGGTAATGCGGCTCAGTATACCCCTTTCATGTGGCAGAATTATATATTTCAAATACTGCTAGTAGATTCGATAGTTTCGACGTCCAGTATGCTCAACCCACCGTTCACAACTGGGTGCTCGAAGCTGATCTACAGCCATAAGATAGGAAGAGTCCGGATCACCTTGCGGCCGACGAAAACATGATTTAACTTAACTGTAAACTAATTTGTCAGTACGCTGCTGTCGATCCCAAACGAACGTGTTTCTGCATCTTAGGCTGTTTCCAACACGAACCACCGTCTTGACAATTCAGTTCCTGCAGGAAATCCAAGAGGAACATGACGTCGTCGATCCCGTGGTTCCCGTCGATGGCGTCCCATGGTTGCAGGCTGCGCTATTCGAAGTAGACCTTCGATTTCAGCACGTCACCCGTGGGAATCAGAATGGTCTCGAACGTGTTTTCAAAACGGTAATACAGTGTATGTGTCGGATCTCTGACTATTGTCACGCTTCAGCAGAATCCGCTAAAACATGGCTGCAAACGTTTGCGTTAGCGTGGACCCAGCTAATCTGAACAATTCCTGTCGAGTCAATCCGGCAGGGGAGATACTCTGGTCACTGGCAAACCTCTTTCCTGAGTCATACCACATATATGATCCGAAGTTAGGAATCAAACTATAGAGAGGCTATTCTCCCCGCGACCGTACGTATTCGATTAGTCCGAAGACCTCGGCGGAACACCCCAGGTAGCTCGTGCTGAAGAAAGTGACGTGCCCGCAGTCTCGCCCTTGTAGCCGAGGATGTCGTCGTATCCTGTCTCGGACATCAGGATGGGGACGAAGGCGTCGTCGGCCACGTACTCACGGTCTTCGCTCCGTGCGACAGTCGTCCCGGGTTCGACCACCTCGAAGTTCTCGATCTGAAGTTCATAGTCGGTATCGGGCTGTTTCGAGACGGCATCGGTCACCGTATAATATGTCGAATCAGTCGTCGGCACCTCTCCCGGGAGCGCGTCGGTCAGTCGTAGAAACGCCGCAACGATATCCGTGGCGTTTTCGGTCGCTTCCTCGGTGAGCTGTCGCCCTGCTTCCACACTGACGACGGGAGCGCAAGCTGGGAACGCTCCGTCGAAACAGGGCGTTGGATCGACGATGTGAGATACCGGAAGGCGCGCGGCCAGGCCCTGAACAGGTGGGTTCGACCGGGAGACGAGCGCGATCGGATCGTCGTAGGAGTGCGTCGAATGAAGCGAGAGGACGACGCTACAGTCGTTGATTTCCTTGAGTGTCGCAGCGGCGAGTCTGCGTTCCTGGTCCGGGCTGGCAGGATCGCCCGGAAACACCCGGTTCATGTCCACATCGAGGTAGCGGCGGTGACTCGCGACGGCGGGCGGATTCGCTATCACGAGTTTGACGGGCCGCTGAAAGGAGGGATTGGATTCGATGACGCGTCGGACTGCGCGAACGCCGCTCGGTTCGTCGCCGTGAATACCTCCGACGATGGCAACATCAGCGTCAGCACCTGGCCCGAGTATCGTCGTGGCCGGCGTGACGTCTGCTCCGAACACAGCAGGTATAGCCGTGTCGGGCCAATAGACCTACTGGTTCGGAAAGGCTAGTCCGAGTGGGCGGGAGATCCAAGCTGATCGTTGCCGTCGCTAGAGTCGGTCGCAGCCACCTGATCTCCGTTCGCCGAGAGCAGGCGGCGCTTCGAGTTGAAGACGACGATGAGACTACTGATTGCCATCATCACGGCGGCGATCAACGGCGTGATGAGGCCAGCCATCGCCAGTGGGAGCGCGATCGCGTTGTAGCCAGCCGCCCAGAGAAGGTTCTGTTTGATTCGGCCTCGCGTTTCACTCGCCAGCTCGAAGACCTCGGGAACGGCGTCGAGACGGTCGTCCAGTACTACCGCGTCGGCCGCCTCGATCGCCAGATCGGTGCTGCTCGAGACAGCGATCCCGAGATCCGCGCTCGCGAGAGCGGGCGCGTCGTTCGTTCCATCGCCGATCATCGTCGTCGTCCCGCGCTCGCGGAGGCCCTGGACGATCACTTCCTTCGACTCGGGGCGCACGCCTGCGAATACGTGATCGATCGCGGGATGGTTCGCGAACGTCTCGGTCATCCGTTCGTCGTCGCCGGTCAGCACGACGATGTCCCGGTCCGCAGCCGCGAGATCGGAAACCACGCGGTCCCAGTTCTCGCGCGGCGTGTCTCGGACCGAGACGATCCCCTGGACGACACCGTCCCAGGCAACCGCCGTGGGATGAGTCCCCGATTCGTAGGCGTCCGTGACGGCCGCGCCGATCTCCGCTGGAATCGTCCACTCGTCGGCGCCGAAGGAGTCCGGATGACCGACAACCACGCGAGTATCGTCGACGAGGGCCGACACGGTACGGTCGGCGCTCTCGAAACGCGACACCGAGCGTGTGGTCGGCGGGGCGGCATCGTCGATCGCAGCGGCGATGGGGTGGCTCGACCGGCGTTCGACGGCGGCCGCCATCGCGAGCACTTCGTCGGAGTCGTCGCCGACGACGTCCACGAGTTCCATCTCCCCCGTGGTGAGCGTTCCCGTCTTGTCGAACACGACGACTGCGGAGTCGTCGATCTGCTCGAGCACTGACTCGTTGAGAACGAGCATGCGATTGTCGGTGGCATCGCGGGTGGCCGCCGCGAGGGCGAGCGGGGTCGCGATACCGAGCGAACACGGACACGAGACCACTAGCACGGAGACACCGGCCAGTATCGCTGTATTCAGGTCGTTGCCGAGGACGAACCAGCCAGTGGTAGTCAGTGCGGCGAGTCCGAGTACGAACGGAACGAACAGTACCGCAAAGCGGTTGACGATGTGCTGGACACCTGTCGCCGAGCTCTTGACGTTCCAGAGGAGTTCGACGAGGCGATCCATCGTGCTGGTGTTTTCTGGCCCAACTTCGACGACGACCGCATTGTCAGTGAGGATCGACCCGCCGAGTACGGTGTCCCCGACGGATTTCCGTTGCGGGAGCGATTCACCTGTGACGAGCGCCTCGTCGATCGTGGCCGTTCCGTCGACGATCTGGCCGTCGACTGGGATCCGTTCGCCGGGTTTGACTAACAGCCGGTCGCCGGGCTCACACGCTGCAATGTCGATGGTTTCGGTGGCCTCGCTGTCGTCGTCGAGCCGGCGTGCCTCCTCGACGCGTGAATCAGTGAGGTCAGCGCGATTCCCGAGCGCAGCGCGTTTGACCCGTGACTCGAGATGGTTGCCGATAGTGACGATCGCGAGTACCATCACTGCGACGTCGAAGTACGGATCGCGACCGCCCGTGAGGTAGGTGGCCAGCGAGTAGAGATACGCTGCGAGCACCGCGATGGCGATCAACACGTCCATGTTCGGCCGCCCGACTTTCAGGCTCACGTAGGCCCCGCGGAAGATGGGGTATCCGAGCCCGATAACGATGAGTGTGCTCCAGACCGCTAGCGGCCCGAACACCATCGCCTCGACGGTACTCCCGTAGAGGAAGCTCTCGGGATAGATGCCGAGATACACCGGATAGATGAACAGGACGTAGAGAATCAACACGGGCATCATCAGTACCGCCGCGAGTACTGCACGGTATTTGCCGAACTCGACGCGCGAACGCAGCGAGTCGTTTTCCTCGTCGGGATCGCGGGCCTGATAGCCCAGTCGACTGAGTGCCGCAGCGATCGCGTTGCGATCGATCTGGGCGGGATCGTACACCACCTGCGCCATTTCGGTCGCGTAGCTCGCACGTGCCTCGTGAACGCCGTCCTCTTCCTCGGCAAGGAGTTCGATGAATCCTTCGCAGGTCTGACAGTGCATGCCGTCGATCGAGAGGTAGGCTGTCTCGGCACCCTCGGGGACATCGGGTCGGGAATCCCCGGCCGCGACGCGGTCACGGACGGCCGCAATGGAGAGGTCGACATCCTCACCGTTGTCGACCAGGCGTGCGACCTCTAGACACCCCCGACAGCAGAACTCGCCGTCGATGGCCTCGTCGATGATTGGGTCTTCGACAGGGAGGTCACAGAGTGTGCAGGTGGACATGTTACGCAACCGCCCCCGAGTCGGCGATCGGTTGATAGTACGGGATGTCGGGCAACGGGAGCATGACGCCAAACCGCATGAGCCCCATCGCCAACAGTACGTATCCGAGCCCGATGAACAACACACCGAGTCCATAGTGGACCACCTGTCGCTGGCGGGCGCTCACTGACTGGATCACCGTTCCGTAGAGGAACACACTCGGGATCGTCCCGAGGCCGAGCGCGGCGAGCGAGAGGAGGCCATGTACAGGCGAGCCCTGTGCGAACGCGTACAGGAATGCGGGATAGAGCAGCATACACGGCAACAGTCCATGCAGTGCGCCGAGGCCGACGATGCCGATGCCGTTGACCCAGCGGTCGATCCGTGTCGAGATCACTGTGTAGGTTCGCGCGAATACTGATCCGATACCAGTATCGGCAATCACACCTTCGACGGCTCCTTGTTGGTAGCCGGCTACCCGGGTGACTCCCATCCCGAGGATTGCCACGCCGATACAGATGCCGACGACACCCTGGACTGGCCCGAGAATCCCGGCGAGCCCGATCGTCCCGTAGAGGAGCGCGCCGGCAGTCCCGAAGACAGCTCCGATGAGGGCGTAGCTCATCGTCCGGCCGAGGTTGAACAGCGTGTGCTGTCGCACTTCAAAGAGGGTGAGTGCGCCCGACCAGCGGTCGTCGGTTTCCATACGCTCGGCGTAGGTTGCGACGAGCGGTCCGCACATTCCAATACAGTGTGCACCGCCGAGGAGGCCAATCAGAAAAAACACCGCGAGTCCGTAGCCACTCGCGATGCCGATCTCACTCAGTTGTACTAGAACTGCTGATATCAGACTCACGGCTGGCAAAGCCAGCATAGATTAGAGTGTACCACCCGTCCTGTGTAGTTGGTTTCGGTTCGGGCCGTGACCTCGGGGGTTAGTAACACCGTAATATTACTGTCGAGGCCCTGACGCACGTACCAGTATGGTACTACTCCAGACGGTATCCGTCGATCCACAGCAATATATTCCACCGATCGTGAGCGCGCTCACGACGGCCGTCTTGTTCGTCGTCGCGTTCGCGGTCATCTACTGGCTCGGGAAGTACTTCCTGTCCCGGACAGTCGAGCGCGGGCTCGAACACCGGGATTTCGATCAAACACTCATCGACCTCGCTGTGAGCACGACCGTCGTCGTGGTCGCCGTCGTCGCCGCCGCGTTGGCCGCGACGGTCGCGGGCTTCGGTGTCGTCCTCGCGGCGTTCGCGACGCTCGCTGGGGCACTCGCACTGGCGGTCGGCTTCGCCGCACAGGATATCATCGCGAACTTCGTCGCTGGCGTGTTCATCATTCAGGACGAACCGTTCACGACCGGCGACTGGATCGAGTGGAACGGCAACTCGGCCGTGGTCCGCGAAGTCCAGCTCAGGGTAACGAAACTCGAGACGTTCGACAACCAGCTCGTCACCGTTCCGAATAGCGACCTCGCCGGCGCTGCGCTGATCAACAACGAGGCGAACGACGAACGCCGCGTCTCGGTCGGGTTCGGGATCGGATACGAGGACGACATCGAACAGGCCCGTGAGGCGATACTCGACGAAGGATCGCGGATCGAGGGCGTGCTGGACGAGCCCGAACCGACCGCGCCCGTGACGGAACTGGGCGACTCGGCCGTCGTGCTTCAGGGCCGAATCTGGATCGATCCCGAGGAACACAGTTACGGAGCGGTCCGCGCCCAGTTCCTCGAGGCAGTCAAGGAGCGCTTCGATGCAGACGGGATCGACATGCCGTATCCCAACACCGAACTCTCCGGCGGGCTCGAAGTCACGAACGTCGGTGAGATTGAGTCGGGCGCTGACGACTGAGCGCGACGTCTCCCAGCGTGACGAACAGGCAGGGCACCGACTCCTCGTCCGAGGCTGGCTGCCGTCACCGCGACTCCGAGCGTTCGGTCTCGTCGCGGTCGGCGTACTGGTGCTCGTCAAATCGCTCCTTGAGGACGGGGACTCCACTCGACGAAATTGAACCACAGGTCGTGATAACAATTCCCTTGTAAACGGCCCACACGCACGCTCTATCGCCACTTTGTTATCAGATGTTGTAATCGAGCCATAACCATTAGACCGGCAACCGGGAAATTGACCGACGATGGCAACACGCGCTACTATGCAGGATTTGGTCCCGGAGTCGATGGAGGGCGGTCAGGAGTTCTGGCTGCAGACCTTCGAATCTCTAGTCACCGATCTCCCCGAACCGGCCTTCGTCGTCGACGCGGACGGTGTAATCACGCACTGGAACGAGGCAGTCGGCGAGCTACTGGGACTGCCGGCGAGCAAAGCCGTCGGGATGAACGCCTACGACGTATTCGGGACCGAAGGCGAATCCGAAACCCTCGCCGAGGAAGTGATCCGAACCGGCACTCCCATACGGGAATCCGACTTCCGGTCCGCGGAGCGACCGGACGGGTCGGTTGGGCACGCCCGCGCGGTGGCGGTCCCCTTGCAGGGCCCCGACGGTGATGCCATCGGCGCAATGGAGCTGTTGGTCGATTTCAGTGATATCGTCGAACAGCGCAAGGAGCTACAGGAACTCCAGTCACAGATGGCCGACGACGTCGAATCCGCTGTCGGAGAACTCAGTGACTCGGCCGACGCCGTCACAGCACAGTCCAGCGATATCAGGGACGTCGCCGACGACCAGGCCAGTGATCTGGAGGAAGTCCAGTCCGAGGTCTCCGGATTCAGCGCAAGCGTCGAGGAAATCGCCTCCAGCGCCGAGGAAGTGAGCAACCAGAGCAAACGAACGAAAGACCTCGCCGACGAGTCCGTCGAGACGGCAACCGAAACCATCGAGCGGGTCGAGAAAGCTACCGAATCCGCCGAACAGGTCGCCGAGGAGACGACAGAACTCCAGTCTCACATCGAGGAAATCGACGAGTTCGTCGAGGTCATCAACGATATCGCCGACCAGACGAACATCCTGGCGCTGAACGCCAACATCGAAGCCGCCCGCAGCGAAGGCAACAACGACGGATTCGCGGTGGTCGCTGACGAGATCAAGGAGTTAGCCAACGAGTCCAAACAGCACGCCGACGAGGTCGAACGCATCGTCACAGAGGTCAGTGAGATGGCCGACGACACTGTCGAAGGTGTCGAGGCAGCCACGGACGAGATCCAACGCGGGCTCTCGGAGCTGGAGACGGTGCTCGAAAATCAGGAAGCGATCCGCTCGGCAACGATCGAAACCGACGAGGGGATCAGCGAGATCGCCGAGGCCACCGACGACCAGGCGGCAAGCGCCGAGGAGATGGCCAGTATGATCGACGACGTCGCCCGCCGGGCCGCTGATATCTCCGACTCGATCGACGAACTGGCAGAAGCCAACGAAACCCAGCATCAAATGGTGCAGGATCTCGGCGAGAACGTCGAACGCGTCGAACACCAGCTCTCCACGATCACGGAGTGACGACGGCCCCGTTTCGAAACGTCAGCACAAAACTAGTTTTCGCCGTGGTATACGCACCGTTCCCAGCGCAGAGAACTCCGAGCGTTCCACCGTTCCAATTCAATCACAGTTCATACTGTGCTACTTCTGCGGACCCACACTCAGGACAGTTCTCGGTCGGGTCGTCGATAGTGGCGCCACAGTGGCGACACTCACAGAATCGACGCCGCTGTCGCTGCCGTGTGACCACTCGCGTTATCCGTTTGATCATGACTATCGGTGCATGACCGACACGGGATAAATAGGCCAGCCAGCCATACCGGAACTGAAAACCACAGGACGGAACGTCGGTCACGAAATTCGCGTCAGACGTTCGTCTGACGGCCCCAGTAGCGCGGGTGGCCTGCTTCCCGGGGGTTTGAGAGACTCCTTGTGTTCAAGACGAGGTGGGGCTCGGAACGTCACATTTCCCCGAGCCAGTCGGCTGAGGCCTCAGAGTAGTCGCCTGGGACTGGAGTACACTGAATCCAAACGCCGGATACAATCCCGCGTCGAAATTCCACCAGAATGAAGCGGCAGCCTCGAGCAATACGCCGCACACCCATGGCCCTCCCCGGTGGACTGGCGATCACGACACTCTTCGGCGGTGCGATGCTTCTGATCGGCGGCCTCGTGCTCGCCGTGAGCGGCCGATACATCTGGCGAGCGACTGCCGTCCTCCGTGCGACGGAACTCGAGACACTCGACGACGTCCCAGCCAACACACTCGTCCGAGTCACCGGTGCCATCACTGCGGGCGAGGAAGGAACGCTCGTCGCGCCGTTCAGTGACGTCGACTGCGTCGCACTCCGGTACCAGATCGAGGAACGACGGTTGTCAGTTCTCTATTTGCTCCCGTGGTACGTGACAGTTCACGAAGCGACGGCAGCCGTCCCGTTTACGGTTCGAACGGGGGCGGGAACAGTCGAAGTCGTCGAACCCGTGCGGACCGTCGCGCTCACGTCCCAGGTCGTCGAGACGACGGCAGCCACCGACGATCCACCAGCGCAAATCGACACCTTCGAACGCGACCACGACGAGATCCCGACGACGACACGCTGGCAGGATCCACCTGCACTGCTCGCACCACTCGCCGGTCTGCTCTCACTGGGAACCCGACGCTACAGTGAACAGCGAGCACCAATCGACGCGGACGTCACAGTGGTCGGGCGCGTCACTCCTGACGGGACGGGGCTGGATCCACTCGTCGTCTCCGATCGGTCCCCGACTGCAACGGTCGGTCGAATGGCGAAAACGTCGATCGCAGGCGTGCTTATCGGCGTCTGTGGATTGTTGCTTGGGGTTGGGCTGCTGGTGCTTTTGTGACCGGCGTCTTCAACACGCGCCGCCGCCACCGCCGGCCGCAGCGCCCGCCCCGGCACAGCTCGCTGCACTCGCGCTCGCACCGGCCGCGGCCGCTGCCCCGGCGACGACGATCGCGGCGTCGTCGGTCTGGCTGTAGTCCCGACACTCGCCCCAGGCCACCGGTGCGATCTCGTCGTCGATATCGTCGGCTGCGACGACGGCGTCGCGAAGCTGCGACAGCGAGAACGCGGGATCCGTCGCGTACTGGTCGACGAGCGTGTCTGTGAGGAGGACACGACGGCACGTTTCGGCCTCGAAGAGTTCGTCGCCGTCGAAGGTGAACTGGACGTCGTAGTGGCGGACGAACACGTCGTCGAAGGGGTTCTGGAGGGCAGCCGCCGCCTCACCGACGAGTTCCCAGACGCGGTCCTTGTCTGGCGTCTCGACGTCCTCGCCGAGCGAGAAGCGAGCGATGGGGACGACGACCGGGTCGCCATCCGGACCTTCGTTGACGACTGCGACGCCGGTGACGCCACAGTCGTCGACGTCGTACGCCTGTTGCTCGACGGCAGTTCGGAGGGCTTCGTCGGCGGCTTCCTGTCGCGATTCGAGATCGACCTGTTCGTCCGGCGTGTCGCTTCCGAGGAGTCGTTCGAGCAGGGAGGGCATCGTGGCTCGGGATTTGTGGGGGCGAGACTTTTGTGTTGGGGTCAGGGTGTCATAGAACGGTTCTGATCTACTAGAAGGCTGTTTGAAACACGTGCAAGACTTGAACCATAATTGTTTGATATACAGAAACTTAATGGGAGCTGGATAATAATTCAAACTATGCGCCGACGCGTCTACCTCTTGTCACTTCTTGCGGGAACTGTCGGGTTCGCTGGCTGTTTTGGGTCCACCAGTTCAGACAAGCCCTCCAGTACCTCCCCACCAAGTGCAACAAGTCCTGAGGAACGGGCAGAACTGACAGGAAGCGTCCACACGGCGACTGTTGATAATGGGAAACGGATCCGCTATACACTCACCATGTCCGAACCGCCAACGGATCACGATGGTGACGCTCCACCGACTATCGAGTTCCAAGAAGATGGAACACGGATCACCGTCTCAGGTGGAATGTTTTACGGCTCAAGTACGTGTGATGAAATCGCTGTGCAGGAATTTTCGATGACTGTCGGACCCGAATTGCGAATCGTCATCGGCGCAACAACGAGGGACGATGCACCGCGAACCTGTACCGCTGACATGGCGTATTCCCTGTATGACCTCGTGCTGGAAACGGAAGGCACCTCTCTGAGTAAGATAACGGTGGTCGAGAAACCAGAGGGTGAAGATCAACAGCAATGGACTGCGACACCACCCACAGAGTGATACATTCGCACACGTACTGATCGGGTAATTCCTCCCGGCAGACTTGCGATCAATCACATTGAGAACTGTTTTTTGACACCCTGTTGGGGGCTCCCCGTCTGTCGTGCTTCGGTCGGGACGTCTATCGGTGTGGGGCTGTCCGGACCCGAATGTTCACATTCGCGAAACACGATCACGGAGTGTGTGCTAGACAGTGTGAGCGCGGATCGCGTGGTGGTGCTTACGGGTGGGACGAGTGGCATTGGTCGGATTGCAGCGACGGAGCTAGCCGAGGAAGGCGGCACTATAGCAGTGGTCGGCCGGAATCAAAGCCGTGGTGAACAACTCGCGACTGAATCGAATACGATGCCAGGCGAGATCCGGTTCCACCAGGCCGATCTCGCGACCCAGGATGGGGTTCGTGCGCTTGCCGACGACCTTCGCGACTCGTACGACCGGATCGATGCACTCGTCCACAATGCCGGATTGTCCGTCTCGACACGGACGGAAACTGCTGACGGGATCGAACGCACACTCGCGGTCAATCACATCGCCCCGTATCTCCTGACCCACGAGCTGCTCGATATGGTGACGGCCTCGGCACCGTCCCGAATCGTCGTCACGTCTTCGGAACTGCACCGCCGTGCGACCCTGGATTTCGACGACTTGCAGTGCACCACCGATTACGATGCACGGCACGCCTATGCCCGCTCGAAATTGGCGGTGACTGCATTCACTATCGAACTCGCGGCCCGACTTTCGGACGACCAGCAGGTGACCGCGAATTGCGTCCATCCCGGATTTATCCCCTCGACGAGCCTGTTCCGCGACGCCTCGCTCAGAACACGTCTCATGATACGTGCGGCAGCACTCGTCCCTGGTGTCGGCACCACCCCACAGGCTGGGGCCCGGCGGCTACACCACGTCATCACGGACCCGCGATTTGCCGAGGAGACTGGTGCCTACGTGACTGACGACGGGACCGAGCCACCCTCGGCCGAAGCGTCTGATCCGGCGATCCGAGACCGACTCTGGACTGTCAGTGCCGACCTGGTCGGCATCGATCCGGACTGGCCGTGACGGTTCGTGTCTCGGACCTGGTGCCCCAGACAGAGTCACAGGGCAGAAATGGTCTCGGGGAGGTCGAACAGTCGAACATCGGCACGGGCGTCGGCAACACGCTCGAGATCGGTCGTAAATCCGGAGCGGCTAAACAAGACGTATAGCGTCTCACCGTCTGCGGGCGCCTCTGCCCACCTGACGTCCGCTGCGGTTCGTTCGAGGTCGGTGAGAACACCTTCGCTCACGGGAGTGGACGTGAACTTACATTCGCCGGCGACGAGTCCGTCGTCGGTGAGGCCGAGGACGTCCAACTCCTGTTCTTTGAACCACCATTGCCCGACCTGATGGAACGGTCGGTCGACGAGGCCCGGAAGCGCCTCCTGGCAGAGCCGCTCGAACAATGGACTCACGTAATCTGCCAGTTCAGGTGTAACGAGTTCGTCGTATGCGTCCGCGCCGAGCAGACGCAACTGATCCTGATTACCGTACACGAAGCGGAACCAGAACCGAAACAGCGGCGCGGCGATTCGGTACCGGCCGCGTTTCGAGGCCGTCGGTGACTCGGTCACGGGGATGTGTCGTTCGACCAGGCGGAGTCGGCGCAGCTTCTGCAGATACGTGCTGAGTGAACCGGAGTCGACACCCGCCATGCCGGCGATCTCGTTGGGGGTACGACGCCCGTGAGCGAGCGCCCGGAGGATGCTGAAATACGTATTCGGCTGTCGGAGTTCGGTCCGGAGCAAGAACTCGGGTTCGGAGTACAGGAGGCCGCGTTCCGAGAGAATCGTCCGCTGGACGTTCGGTCCCAACGGCTGGTCGGGGTCGATGGTCTGGAGGTAGTGCGGTGTCCCGCCAAAGATCGACCATGCCATAATAGCGGTCTCGGGGTCGTACGCTGGGAAGAACTGGCGGGCGCCGGCGACAGAGAGGGGCTGGAGGTCAATCGTCGCCGTCCGTCGGCCGTACAACGGCGCGCTTCCCGAGAGGACCGTATCTTCCATGACACTGATCGAGGAGCCGACCAGGACCAGTGTCATCCCTGTCTCCTGTAGTTCCATGTCCCAGACGCGTTGGATTCGCGAGGGCAGCGACTCGTCTTCCTCGATGAGGAACGGAAACTCGTCGATGACCACGATAGCGTCTTCACTCCCGAGTGTCTCGAGGAACACTTCCCAGTCACGGCGGACGTTTTGCAACGATGGGAACTGCGCGGTGGCTGTATCGACGAACTGCTCGAGTTGATTCTGTGCTGTGGACTCGACTGCCTGGTAGTACACAGCATCGGTCCGATCAGCGATCGACTGGCGGACGAGCTCGCTTTTTCCAAGGCGACGACGACCGTAGATGACGACGAAGTCTGCAGTTTCGGATTCGTAGCAGTCCGCGAGTTGATCGAGTTCGGCATCCCGATCAACGAATTGCTCCATACTGAGTGGACTATGTCTGGGGAAATAGAACTGGCGATTTCAGAAATCTGGATTTCTGAATTCGCAATCAGGTTTCAGTGGGTTGAGTACCCCTCGGCTGAAGCGTCTGATCCGGCGATCCGAGACCGACTCTGGACTGTCAGTGCCGACCTGGTCGGCATCGACCCGGACAGGCCGTGACTGCCAGACTCCGCTGCTACTCGCGGAACGAGAGGAGATCCCGTTCGTCGAGCTGGACGAGGAAGTACGAGAGCGTTTCGTCGACTGGCTCGACGCGTTCCGGGTCGTGCTCGTCGGCGACGATCGACGCGATCTCGGCGACGGTGTGGTCGCCATCACAGTGCTGCCAGACCGTCGACCCGACCGGGTCGAGCGTGAGCTCACGCTCCCGATCCGTCCCGAACAGGTCGAACAGGAAGCGATCGAGACGGTTCTGTGCCGTAAGCTGCCACGTGATCGTGGCTCGCTCGGTCCCGTCGACGGGCTCCATCGACCACTCGGCGCAGTCGCGAACCGGGACCGACTCGGGACCGTGCGTGCTCATTGGCTCGTTCCTGACCTGGTGCGGAGGATGCTGGCTGTGAACAGGACGACGAGCGCGATGATCGCGACGATCCCGAGACGCTGCTGCAGTGCAGGGGAGAATCCGAGCGGGAAGGGGGCACCACTACTGCTCCCGATACCGGTGATGTACAGGGCGCCGATGACGATGCCCAGGATCGCCTCGCCGGTGATGAGGCCGGCGGCGACGATGCGGCCCCGATACGTCGTTTCCTCGGCCCGTGTCCCGTCTTCGTCGTCTCCTCGCGCGACGTAGCGATCGATGCCGCCACGGAGGAGGCCGCCGAGGAAGATCGGCGTCGCGAGGGTGATCGGCAGATAGATGCCGACCGCGAACGGCAATACGGGGACTCGCATGAGGATGAGCACGAAGGCGAAGACCGCGCCGATGAGGATCATCCCCCACTGTGCGGTGCCGGTGAGCACGCCTTCGGAGATCAGCGCCATCATCCCGGCCTGCGGTGCGGGAATCGTACTGCTCCCGATGCCGTAAGCCTGGTTGAAGAAGTACAGGACGCCGCCGGAGAACACTGCAGAGATGGTGATGCCGATTACCTGTGCGATTTGCTGTTTTCGGGGCGTCGCTCCGATGAGATAGCCCGTTTTCAGGTCCTGGGAGGTGTCACCGGCCACGGCGGCGGCGATCGCGACGACCGACGCCGTCACCAGCACGACGACCGGGTCGGTCACACCGGTGGATTTCATCGCGAGTGCGGCGATGAGGATCGTCGCGACGGCCATCCCGGAGACGGGATTCGAGGAACTGCCGACGACACCGACGAGATACGCAGACACGGCGACGAAGAGGAAGGCAGCGATGACGGCGATGAAACCGCCGAGCAGACCGACCTGCACCTGGGGAAGGACGACGAGGGCCAGCGCGATGAGTATCGCACCGCCCCCGACCACCTTCATCGGGAGGTCGCGCTTCGTTCGTTTCTGCGTGGTGTCCCCGGTGCTCTCCCCACCCACGAGTTCGTCGGCGGTCGTCCGGAGGGCGTCGATGATCGTCTGCCGCATCGAGAGAATGGCGTGGAAGCCGCCGACGATCATGGCGCCGGCACCGACGTAGCGGATGTACTGATCCCAGACGGCATTCGCCTGCGCCATCAGGCCGGCATCGGCAGCAGCGGCGGGGACGAATCCCCCGGTGATCAGGATCGGGATCAACATTAGCCACGCGATCAGGCCACCGCCGAAGACGTATCCGGCGATTTTCGGCCCGATGATGTACCCGACACCGACGAGTGCCGGTGTGAAATCGCCACCAACGGCAAAGCCGCGGGTCTCACCGACGGAGAAGGCCGTCTGGAGCGTGGTCCGGAACGCGGCCATGCCGTTTGCGAGCCACATGTAGAGGGCGCTGAGGAGGAAGCCAAAGGAGATGAGTTTCACGCCGCTCTCGCCGCTGTCCCCGGCCTCGAGGACGTCGGCACACGCAGTCCCCTCCGGATAGGGGAGTGTATCGTGTTTGTCGACGATGAGATAGCGCCGCATCGGAATCATGAACAGAACGCCGAGCAGCCCGCCGAGGATAGCGACGGCTGCGGTGTCCACGATATTGATGGATTCGCCGAGGAAGGTGACACCGGCGATCGTGAAGATGACCCCCGCCGCGAGCGCTTCGCCGGCCGAGGTCATCGTCTGGACGATATTGTTTTCGAGGAGGGTGCCGCCGATGCCGACCTGCCGGAGAACGTAGAACAGTCCCATACTGATGACGGCCGCCGGAATCGAGGCGCTGATCGTCATGCCGGACCGCATTCCGAGATACATATTCGCGGTCAGCATGATGACGTTCAGCACCAGCCCGATGGCGACCGCTTTGACGGTGAGTTCGGCGACAGTCCGCCCGGCCGGTATCGTCGGTTCGGGCCCCCCTTCTGGAGCGCCCTCAGTACTACGTGTCTCGTTAGCGTGCTCAGGTACCGAATCTGATGTCATGAATATTTATAATCTGGGTTATAAACTATCCTAGTTATTTTCTAGCGTCACTTTTCTAAACGCCATATAGTATCGCATTACACTCAGTTCGGCACAATTAACCCCGTATACAAGTGACTTCTCCCACGACTAAAGTCGTGGGCTTCCCTCACGGAGGGTTAGGCCCACGTCTTCCGGGGAATTCGCAGGTTCCATCTCACCGTTGGTTCCCTTGAGTACGACCTGCGTTTCGGGCTGAGCCACAACAGCCCCCACCGTCGATAGCGGACTCTGAATGTTCTTACCGACGGCTCGTTTGCCGATGTTCGACGCCCCGTTCTTGTCTGCGTTGTCGTCCAGTCCACAGTCGTGACACTCCAGACGCCCCTGCACCTCACGACTCGTGTTCTGCGACCCACACCGCCAGCACGTCCGAGACGTGTCGTACTCTGACACCGGAACGCACTCTCGCCCGTCCAGATGAGCTTTGTACGTGAGGATGTTCGCCATCTTCGCATACGGCATCTTGTGGGTCTTGTCGTTCACGTACCGACCCTTGTCGTTGTCGAAGCGCAACCCCGTCATATCACCGAAGACGATGACGGCGTTGCGCTCCCGAGCGCGAGCGACGAGTTCGTTCGCCACCTGATGCAACTCGTGTTCAACCGTCCGGGATTCCTTGTCACCGAGACGTTCGATGACCTGCGCTCCCGAGCGCACCTTCGCCTTCCCGATGGACTTGCGGAGTTGCTTGTAGTGTTCGCGGACGCGACGGACTTCCGCACCGTGGAACGTGGTGTCGCGGTCGGAGAGAAACGTGCTGACGGCTATCCACTTCGCACCCATATCGACGGCGAGAACGTCGTCGTACTCGTCTGCGACGGCCACAGACCGTTTGCAGACGAGGTGGACGTACCACTCACCATCTCGGTGGACGAGTTCCGAGTCGCGGATGTACTCGTCGGTGAGCAGGTGGGTGTCCTTCTTGGGGACGCAAACGGGAACCCAGATGCTATCCCCACGTTCCTTCTCGGGGTTGTAGACGGGAAGTTTGAACCACCACGACGAGAGAACCGTATCCTCGTCGTGTTCGATGGTGATGCAGTCGTTGCGGAGGACGACGGGTTGCTCGGTGTCCGCTCGCGGATTCTTGTTCGACCGGACTTTGCCCGCCTGTTGTTTGGTGGCGGAGTAGAGGTTCGCGTCGTCGTCACCGTGAACGGCGTCTTGGAACGCGGAGTATTCGCGTCCGACGAGTCGGGCTTTCCGTTCGGTGAGCGAATGGAGTTTGACCCGTACCGTGGTGGTGATTTCTTGGCGCATCGTCATCGTCCAGTCTGTGCTTCGATGTACTCCTCGATGGTCTGACTCGACACTTCGCCTGCTGAGGAGACGAAGTACGAGCGCGTCCACAGCGAGGGGAGGCCGAAATCGAACTCTTCGCGGAGGTTCCGCGAGGTGTAGCCCTTGACCTGTTGGATGATTTTGTTCGGGGCGAGTTTCGGGTTACCCGTGATGAACAGGTGTACGTGGTCGGGCTGGATTGCCAGTCGGAGGATGTCGAGGTCGAGTTCGTCGGCTTTCTCCTCGATGAGTTGTTCGAGGCGGTCGGCAACCTCGTCTGTTAGCACCGGCTTGCGGTACTTCGGGCACCACACGAAGTGGTAGTGAAGGTTGTGAACCGACGTTCGCTCTCGACTGTACCCCCGTGGCATACGATTAGATAGACATCAACCTATATTAGATGTTACGCTTTCATCAACCCTCTATCGGCTATCGAGGATGGTTTGTGTTGTGTGTGGTCGGATTCATCCCACGACTGAAGTCGTGGGCTTTCTCCTCGATTTTGTGTAATTCGACGGTTGTTCCGACGCCCTCTAACGACTCCGTCGGTTCATCGACAACCGTGAATCCCTGCGACGTGAGCGTCTGGTAGACGTGCTCGAATTCGGAAACAACACCCACCGCGAGATCGATATCTTCTGTCTGGTCTTTCAGCCCACGGATCGTCATCGCCGACCCGCCGAGGAGATACACCGTCACGGATTCCGACAGCCAGCTATCGAACTCTTCGAGAAACTCTTTGATCGCTTCGCCACCCTTGAATATCGTCATTTGACTCCGTACTGCTCTTTGAGCGCCATAAATTCTGATTCACTTGGAAGGACGACAGGGAACTCCTCCGAGTCTTCGACCCCTCCCTGTAGTGCTTGGTACATTGCAGCGACCGTGGACTCCAGTTCGTACCACGTTGCAGTGTCTGTGAGCGTCTTTTGGTCGATGTCTAACGCCTCGATCAACAACATTGCATAGCTAACCTGGCGGGCGCCGCTATCGAGGGCGAGCGTGTGACACACCACTTCGCCCGGTGTGAGTTCCTCGTCGGGCGCGTACCAGAACGCGGGCTCACCTGCAAGGAAGAATTGCAGCCCGTACTCCTCGAACCGACCAAGCCCGGTCACCTGCCAATCTGGTGCGTCTAGTAGCGCGTCTGTATCTTCAGTGGTCTGCACGCGGACGAGTGTTCGTTTCGGGTCGCACCACTCGATAGTCGCACTCGGCGCGATCTCCCGGGCTCGCGATCGGTGCTCGTGGATCACGACGGCCTGCGCGAACGCCAGCAGCGGTGCGAGGTCCTCACTTACCGCGTACTCGGGGCCGGACGGGGACAGCATCGCCCGATTTTTGAGCGGCGACAGCGCCTTGTGAACGCCTTGGCGCGTAATCTCGAGTCGCTCTGCAATTTCGGATACGCGGCGGGCCTCGTCGAGAAACCAGCACACTTTGAGGGTGGCAGGTGAGAGGAGGTCGGCCCATTCAACGTGGCTGAGTTCCGACTGCAGCGTCCGGTACGCTTCAATGACTGGGTGGTCCGCGACACGGACTTTCCGTTGGTTGTTGGGCCCACGGCGTTCGACCAAGAGCCCCGCGTCCAACAAGTCATCGAGCACCTCGTAGATGTGTGCCTGTGAATACCCGGTTTCAGTTGCGAGATCCACTGGCGTCGCTTCTCGGCCGGTACTCAGAGCGTCAATCACGGCGATTCCGGCCTTTGAAATCACTGTGTATACTCTAAACCCCACTCGTATATATAGGTTTCTGGATTTGGGTTGACAACCAGGCTATTCCGGTACGAAGTCTTCGAGTGCGTTCTCTAGAGATCCGTGGAATTACCAACTTACCCACTTGAAGGCCCCGTCGGTCGGTCCGTCCTATCGCTGGTGCCCGGAATGCTCGCTCACCCTGACTCTGTACCGGTAGGAGTTCGGGGCTCGATGCAGGACGGCTCGCGCACCGGTCTCGGTGTTCCGATACGTGAGTGTCGGCGACCGGCTCTCGCGTCGCCAGTTGGTGATGCGGGACATTGTTCAGAGGTGGACGTCAGCGGGCACGATCCAGAGCTCTTCACTCTCCTCGAGGAGTCGATCCAGCTGTCCACGGTGGCGAATGCCGGTTCCGTGTTCGGTGTACAGGAAGATCGTCGGGCCGTCGTACGCACCGACTTGGTGGAAGGCGTGCCGAGCAAGGTCCTCGTCGCGCATGATCTCCTCGTCGGAGAGCTCGTCGATGGCCTCCTTCACCCGGTCGAGATTCCGCTCGAATTCCTCCTTCGTCGCCTCCCAGCCACGCTCGAGGAGATTCTGGCCGTCATCGGAGTCGACGGGGGCTGCAGTCGGAAGCTCACCCCATCGTGCCTTCCCCGCAACGGACGTGTCCTCCTCCTCGAACGTGACGTAGTAGTCGAAGACGGCGCCGGCGTGTGGGTCCGCGCCGACCAGGCGGTCGAACACCGACTTTCCGGTGGCCAGTGCGTCGTCGTGCGTCGATGCCTCTACGAGTGCGTATATCACCATGTGCATCTCGAACACCTCGAAACGCCGACGCACCGGGAATCGTTGCTCGCTCCAGCTGCGCCGGCACCCATCGCCGGCGCTCGAAAAACTCTCCTCGTGACGGCGGAGTCTCAGGGTTCGTCCGCTCGTTCGACAGTGATGGTCAGGTCGCCCGACGCGTAGTCAGCCTCGAAGTCGACCGCGAACGCGTTCGCCTCGTGGGCGGCGTGGTAGGCGCGGTGGCGTTCGAGCGAGCCTGTCGCCTTGAAGTGGAAGAACGCGGCCGCCGTGTAGGGCTAGCTCCGTGTTTCGACCTGCGACTCGACGGACGCGGGGAGCGCGATCTGGGGCGTCTCCGTGTGGATACTCGCAGCGAACTCCTTCGCTTCCTCGACGGTTGCTTGCGAGTGCGCTGGTGTCTCGCCAGTGAGCACGTTCACCGGGGTTTCCGTCTCATCGGTGAACAGGACGTCTCCGAAGGTGTGTGTCCCGAGGATCGCCTCGGGATCCAACTCGCAGTCGTGGAACGGGTCGTCGTCTGAGATCATTGGATCACGAGCCTACGGCGGGGCTCACCATTTCGGCCCCTGAAAAACAGAGCTGGCTTCGAGTAACCTCGCCTACTGATGGATCTCCAAAATCCCTATGGGTTCTGTATTCGACGTTTCGGTCAGATGCCCTCCATATCGCGCCGTGAATACCTTGCAGTCTCAGCCACGACAGTTCTCGCGGCAACTACCGGCTGCCAGACCAGCTCCTGTACGCCGACAGAGCCTGGCGTCGCGCAGTGGCCACAGACACGTGCCTCTCCGCACAATACGAACGCCGTTCCCGATCAGTCGACGCTCACGCCTGGCGGTGACTATTGGACGAATTCGCTTGCGGACGATATCGATATCACTGGACTCGTTGCCACAAATGATACGGCTGTCGTCGTTGGCCACACACCTGGCGAGCAGAATGGCTTCCTGACCACCGTGCAACTCGACGATGGGTCCTCCGATACGACCCACGAACTCAACCGGGGTCCAACTGGGCCACCAGCCCTCGCAGGTTCGATCGCTGTGACGCCCGTACTTGGCGACTATACCGAGCCATCGACCGGCGGGCTCGTCGCACTCGACACCGCTAGCTGGACGACCACTTGGACCCACGAGACGGCTGGACGGCCGAATCCACCGACCGTCGCTGACGACCTCCTCGTCGCCACGAGCGACCAAGGCGATGTAACTGCGCTTGCGGCGTCCACTGGCGAAACGCAGTGGACGCGGACGTTTGGTGACGATCACCAGCGTGCAAGCATCCCTGCACCGCCAGCCGTCGACGACGACCACGTGTACATCACGGCAGATGGCTCTGCTGCCCAGGGAATCTATGCGCTGGGCCGCGAGACGGGTGAAACACAGTGGGAAATTCCTGGGCCAAATATTCCGAAACCGTTAGTTCGCACGGAGGATGTCGTCCTCGCGAGCTACGACCGCTATGAACTCGCGGCGTTCGACACTCGGAGTGGAGATCGGCAGTGGTCGAAAGCGATGTACGATGGTGGTCTGTTCCCACCAGCAATCGGACAAAGCCGCGTCTTTAGCGCGGACGAAGAAACCGTGTACGCGCTTGCCGTCGAGAATGGTGACGTCCACTGGGTACAAGACCTCGATGTCGCAGGCTCCCCAATGGTCGTTGGGGAGTCTGTCGTCGTTCCGACGACTGACCGGATTGTGGGTCTGAGTATTGAGGACGGTAACGAGCTGTGGGCTCGGTCTGAGACATCTGCCACAGGATGCGTTCCTGTTGGTCTGGGCCTGCTTTACACATCAGGGAATACGGTGACGCTGCAAACAAACTGTGACTGAAAGAAGCCGGCCACGAGGCGCTTTTCAAGTGGATCGAACGCCAGCAGCACGCCGATCCGAACGGCCCGGCGTTCACCGTTCTCGACGACCTCGAGGACGAATCACTCCCAGCGTCGGCGGCGACGGACGCTCGCGAGGAAGACGATCTCGTCGACGAGTGGCACGGGAGTGACGAATCGTTCAGGCTCGTCGATGATCCGTCCACTCAGCCTGACACAGATGGTTGGCCCAGTTGACACACCGATCGGGACGGTCGCAGCCGACCATTTCCGCCCTACCCCGGTCATTTTTGTTCGCCATTACCGGCGAACTCAAAATTAGTTCGCCCCTACAGCCGAACACAGTCCCAACCACAACACTCATCCGAGTTCGGTGGAAAAACCGAACTAACGCCTGGTTCGGTAATGGAGGCGAACAAATGACCAAGAATCAAGCCGACGCCGTGTTCGTGGCCGTCATCGGGGACATCCGGGGGTCTCGGGAGCTCGCGGATCGGAGCGAAGCACAGCGAGAGTTCAAGCAGGTGGTCAACTCCCTGAACGACGAGTTCCCGGACAGCTCCATCGCCTCCCAGTTCACCGTCACGACGGGCGACGAGTTCCAGGTGCTCCTGACAGACGCGACCGATGCCGTCGAAGCGCTGGTCTCGGTAAGCGACCGGTTCCACCCGGCCCGACTCCGGTTCGGCATCGGGCTCGGGCCGCTGGATACGCAGCTGAACCCGAACCAGGCAATCGGGATGGATGGCCCGTGTTTCCACCGGGCACGAGAGGCGATCGAAGCGGCCAAGGACGCGGGGGCGTGGGTCCGCGTCGATGGCTGGTCGAGCGAGCTAGTGGCGCACGTCAACTCGATGTTCGACCTGGTGCAGTGTGTCCGTGAAGATTGGACGGATCGGCAGGCGCAGTTCGCGCGAGCCCTCAAAGAGGAGGGCACCCAGAAACGCGTCGTTGAGCGCTTCGACGTCTCGAAGTCCACGGTGAGTGAATCACTGAGTGCTGGACACGTCCAGGAGGTACGGAACGCCGAGACCTCCCTCGGAGAGCGGCTCCAGACGGCGCTCGAGGAGGAGCGGGCATGAGCGGGTGGCTGACCGGGCTTGGCCCGGCGGGGACCGCGCTTGCACTGCTCGTGCTGGGGCACGTCCTTGGTGACTTCGCCTTCCAGACGGAGGCCCTGGCGATGGCCAAGCATCGACTCCAACCGTTGCTCACGCACTGGGCCATTGTCCTCGTCGTCCACGTCGCCGTGTTCGTGCCGTTGTTGACCGTCCAGTCAGTGGTGGTCGTCGCGATTATCGGGTTACTTCATCTCCCCATCGACGCCGTCTCGGCGCAGCTCCGCGAGCGCAGAGACGGGTCGGCACTTCTGTTTCTCGGTGACCAACTGGCCCATCTTCTGGTCATCCTCGCGGGGTGGTCGTTGCTTGCCCCCGGTGTCTGGCGCCTCACACCGCTGCTGACCGGGATTCGTGGCGTGACGCAGCTTCCTTGGGCGGCGGTGACCACGGGAGCGGTGTACCTCGCAGCGTTCGTGTTCGCACACGACGGCGGGAACGCCATCGTCCGTGGCGTGCTCCCGGACGCGGATCCTGTGCCTGACACGGAGGACGATCTGGAGGTCGGGTCGCTCATCGGGAGCCTCGAACGGTGGATCATCCTCTTCCTCGGCGTGGCTGGGCTGTGGGGCGCGGTCGGGCTCGTCGTGGCCGCGAAGTCGATCGCCCGCTTCGAGGAGCTGAAGAAACAGCCCTTCGCCGAGTACTTCCTCGTCGGTACTCTCACCAGCGTGCTCGTCGCCATCGCGCTCGTCGGGCTGGTGTCGGTCCTCGTTTGACGGGAGGATTAATTGCAGGGTCGGGGTCGAAGCTGCTCGCGAACAGCGGACCGACGTGGCTGACCGCGCCATGCGCTATTGACATCCTCCTTCGCGTGAACGCGGAGGAATCCCGAGCGGTGGGAGTTTCAGGTTTGCAGTCCAGTTAGCAGACTACCAGACCTTTCGGGCGCGGGTAGTCCCACAGTGTCGGACTGGTGAACTTGTGGCGGTGCCAAACCGCCGTTACCCCTATCCTCGGCCGTCTAAGGCGTCCCGATGTTATTTTTGCCACGGGGACGCCAGCAGGCGTCAGCGGAGTCGGGGGTATCGTCTGGTTCGCTTTGAGCAGTCGGCACGTTGGCATACCCTTCGAGGATATGTGTTCACCGACTGTTCTTTCGGATACTGCCTCGTTGCATGGGCGGACAGGCCGTCGTCCGAGAGACTTCGTCTCTCGTGATCACGAACATCTTCGATTTTCGAACGACCTCCGAAGGACGGTTCGGAATCCGCTCCGTTCCGGCCGATTCCCACCAGTTTGTACGGTGGCCTGTCACTTAAACGCCGGTATTCTGAAACTCAAGAGGAGCGTGATACGTGGACCCTCTCCCAAGCTGACGGCGCGTATCCACGGCCTGAAGGCCGTGGTATTGCGCCTGTTCAGCGTATAATGTCACCGTACTTGAGGTCGTGGCTGCGCGCGCAGCGGAGTCCTCGTGAGCATCGCGAACGAGGGCACGTGAGACGAGCGAATGCGAGTCTCACGGAGCGAGCACGGAGCGGAGGGTGGGGTGGCGGGGCCTGGGCTGGTCCGGCACATAGCAAAAAAGAATGCCGGGTGGACTGGCTATGCGTCCCACCAGCGGCCGCGCTCCGGGAAGTGGATGGTGCTCCAGCCGGTGACAGCCAGTGAGACCCGGCCCTCGTACCAGTTCCTGGCTGCCCCGTGGATGCGAACCTGCTCACCTTCTTCGAGCCACGGCGCCTCTGATGCCTTCCAGATCGTCACCCGGGTCTGCCCACTATCGTCCGCAACGAGCCCGACCTGGGCGATGCTCGGATGGGAGGGAGTCCACAGTGTTTCGATTTGACCTTCGATGCTCACCTCCTTGCGATCGACGTCCTCGAGTCTCCCGATGGGGACTACTGTCCCGGAAGCCGTCTGCAACTCTTCGACCACCTCCAGGACTGCACTCCGCACGTCTGTACCGTCGGCTACGGCTGCACCCAACCGCCGGCCGATCGCCGCCCGTGACCAGCCATCCAGCTGGTCGGCCAGTCGCATCGACTGCTCGTTGACCGCCCCCAACTCGTCCTGCGTGAGTTCGGCTCGGGGATCGTCTACGTCGGGATCTGCCATCGGGTGCACGCTTGCAGCCCGCTTGTGGAACTCACCACGCCGCTCAGCGCTTCGTTTGACGGCGATGTCTCGCGTGCGCTGCTCCCGACCCTCCTGCGTCCCCAACTCGGCCTGGGCACTGATGTGCTCCAGTTCGGTTTCCCGCGCCCGAATGCGCTCTTCCTGTTCGAGGGTGACACCGTGAATCCGATCCTCGCTCGTGTCTGCGATCCCGTCTGGGTGGTTCGCATCCACCTTGGCCTGGGTCTCCTGCTCGACTGCCGCCTCGAACGCCGGCGTCTCGTCGACGACCGGGAACCTGTCGTCATCGACTGCCTGTTCGTCCGCGTTCTCGAATGCCTGTTCATCGACCGTAACGACCTTTCCGCTAGCGTTGTTACTAGACATTGGAGTTCACTAACCCCGAAGGCGCTCACGCGCCGCCACCGCGATGCCCTTACATCGCGGATTTCCTCGACATCACGTCCGACAGACCCATCTGCGCGCTCTCGCTCGCGCCTTCGCGAGCGCCCTGTGGGCGCGAGCGAGAGCGCGCCTGCACGAGGTGCCCCCAACCAGCACCGCGCGCCGTCTCACCGAGCGTAGCGAGGTGAGACTCGGAAGACGAACGGAGTGAGGCTTCCGGCGACCCGCCCGGAGCGAGCGGCCAGCTTTAAGCCGTTTCTCGCGTCCGGCCCGGACGGCGGGTTCGTGTCCAGCGCGACTGTCGCCGAGAACGCGCGCCGCCCTGTGGCGCGCGACAGCGCAGGCGGCACCAAGCGCTGGAACGCGAAACGCCCGCGAGGGGCGCAACCGAAAACGCGCTTAATGCTGGCGTCGAGACCAGATTTACTTTAGCCCGGAACGGGCGCGGGCGGTGCGGAGAGCGCCCGCATGCCCGGAATGGTCGGTCGCGAGCGACGCGGAGGTCCCGCGAATGAAGTGAGCGGGACGCCGGTGAGCTTGCTCACCGGAAGGCGGCACGCGGCGAGCGGGGCGTGCCGTAACAACGAACCTGGTCACCCGGGCTCGACGCTCAGCCACACAGCCGATATCCTGGTGGACTCAGAAAGGGCGAGATCGTCTCGGTCACCGGGAGACGGCGTCTCCCGAGCTCACGGCGCGAAGTGCCGTGAACGTCCCCCGACCCCGCAAGCACCGCAGGCACGGGGAGCGCAGCGGGGTTCCCGTGAGCGAAGCGAACGGGAGCAAGCGAGACTGCGTCTCGCGTGGTCGCGGGATGCCGAGCGTCTGAGGGCTTTCGAGACGAGCACGACTGTCGGTGACAGATAACCAGCAACCGGTAGACGGGATCGCCCGGAAGCGGACTACTCGAGCAGGTCCTCGACGAACCGGAAGCCATTCACGTACGTCACTGAGTCGACGTACCCCTCACTGGCGAGGACGGTCTCGGCACCCTCGCCAGCGAGCGTATCTGTCGTGTAGATGTACGCGTGGTCTGCAGCCCCCTCGACAAACGCATGGGCAGCGACGCCTGCCAGCGCCGGATCGGCACGCTCAATCTCGTCGGCTGGCCGGTCATCCGCGTTCGCGATGTATCGCTGGACGCCATCCATCGTCCGCGACACCAGTCCCAACGAGTAGTCCAGCGGCGCAGCGACACGCGCCCACCCCTCCTCGATCGCCGTGTCGATCGGCGGGGTGTCGACGCCGTCCACCTCAGCGGTCAATTCGTCGTAGACCCGCCCAGGAAGGACGAACGTTTTGTCGTTCTGGCGGGCGAACGTGCGGACGGCCTGATACCGGAGGTTCGGCGGTTGGCCCATCGCGACGAGCAGGCCGGTATCGGCGATATGGATGGCGGTCACGCGTCGTCGACGACGTCCTCGTCGACACCTTCGATATCTGCGACCGACGCGCCAGACGCCTCGACGTCGAAGTGCTCGAGAACGACGGGGCGGAGTGCCTGCAGGATGATTTCGGCGGCGAGTGGCGAGATATCGAGATCCTGGGCCATCAGGCGGTGGGTGATCTCGCCCAGTTCGCGGTCGACAGCATAGGTGAGCGCCGTCGCCAGCCCGGCGATTCCGTGCCGGTCGATGTACGTATCGATGTCGTCGTCGGTCGTCCGCCGGCCGACGGCGTCGATGAGCGCCGGCGTGATCGTGTACTCGCGAGTGCCATCGGCGGCAGTTACCGTCAGATCGATC
The DNA here is from genome assembly GCF_001989615.1 of Halorientalis sp. IM1011. NCBI lineage: Archaea > Methanobacteriati > Methanobacteriota > Halobacteria > Halobacteriales > Haloarculaceae > Halorientalis > Halorientalis sp. IM1011. Next base: position 143,729 of record NZ_CP019068.1, read on the forward strand.
TCGTGGGCGGTGTATCGCCGGGGCTGGTCCTCACTGGTTGTTTCGATGACGCCGGCGTCGACGAGCCGGTTGACGTAGGTGTAGGCTGTGCCCTGTGCGAGGTCGAGAGCGTCCATCAGTTCCTGGACGGTCGACTCGCCCTCGCGAGCGAGATACGCATACAGCTGGGCGAGGGCTGGTTCTTCGAGGAGGTCCGCGACCGAGAGGAAGTCCCGGATGATGTCGCCGTTGGTTCGGTTTGACGTGCGAGACATGGGCAATTGGCTGTTTACAGTTTACAGCGAATCAGTAAAGAGTGTTGGGGGTCAATCTGTCCGGACTAGGTACGAGCAACGCGGAGGGCGGCAGCAGCGAGCGGGGCGTGCCGTAACAACGAACCTGTTTAATCGGGCACGGCGCGAAGCGCTGTGAACGTCCCCCGACCCCGCAAGCACCGCAGGCACGAGGAGCACAGCGGGGTTCCCGTGAGCGAAGCGAACGGGAGCAAGTGAGACTGCGTCTCGCGTGGTCGGGGGATGCCGAGCGTCTGAGGGCTTTCTATCTGTTCTCGGCCACCGCCTGTCGTCTCGACGGAAGCATTATCTGGCATTTCTGTTCACTTCGAAATATCTTCCACGGTGTCAGGACTCTTCGAGCAATGAGCAAGCTCGCTGCACGTAACTGTTCGCACCCCAGCTACGGGCGTTGCTAATCTCATCGAGGAGCAGCCGCGCATCAGCAGCTGACAGGTGGTTAGTTCGAACGAGAACTGAAAGCAGCGTCGGTGTCGTGACGAGTCGCGTATCAGCGAGCGAGGCGTGGATCAAGCCAAGGTGGTTGAACTCGTCACAGAGCAAGAGCGCAGCATCGAGATCGTTCGCGAGCGTGACCGCCGCGTTTTCACCGTCATCGAGCGGGAACTCGGCGTCGAGGTCGACCGACTGTGTCGTGAATGACTCCGCCTGGTCGAGTACGGCGGACGCGGCGTGTCCATGGACGTCATCGTAGGAGGCGATCTCTTGGAGTTCATCGATGACCGCTGTTGGGGCGACGACCTCGTACTGGGAGAGACATAGTGTGAGTGGATCGGGATTGCCGTCAGTAACGATCCCGAGACTCACGAGGGCGGAGGCGTCTGCGATCAGCCGCGACATCTATGGGTCGGCGACCTCGTCGATGAAGTCCCCGTCTAACTGCTGTTTCAACACTCGGAGGTTTGCCGCCTCCTCGGCGCCGACGAGTGCTTTGAGCTGCTCGAAGGTGATCTCGTCGTCGTAATAGGCGGCGGCGATCTCTTGGGTGAGTGCGTCGTCGTGAGCGGCGTCTTGGAGGTACTCCCGAAGCGCGGTCACGAGGACGTCTGTTCGGTCTTCCCCGAGGACTGCGGCCAGTGCGTCGGCCCGGTCGATGAGCCGATTGGGGGCCCGAAACTGCACGCGCTTCTTATCGGTACTCATGATGTGTACATTGTGAGCCAACGTACTTAGCCGTTTTTGTGTGTACAATGTGAGCCACATTTGGCCGAGCGTCACTGGGTCGCAAAGCAGTCGTCGATTGCTACGGAGGTGCTGAGAACCCTTTAACTCACTCGTCTTCGAGCGCGGCGTAGATCTCTGCGTGGCGGCGTCAGTCGAGTTTCCCCCATTTCGAGGACGATCTCGCGTCGTTCGGCGTCGCTCTCGGCCGCCTGATACCGCTCGTGGAGTTGCCGGACCTCGTCGTCGACCGCCGGCGAAGAATCGGTACTGGGCGCCATCGTTCTGTCGTACCTACTCAGTGAGTCCCTTAATGGAAGTTACAAGGCTAAAACCCCGCCTTCAGGGCGGGGATACAGCCGACACCTCCTACAGAACCCACCGCCAGTGACATCCTCCGCGCCGTAAACGGCGCGGCTTCCCTGCATGGGAATACCGGCTAACTACCGGCAGTGGGTTCTGACCCGACCTCGCCGAGCGTCATCTGCCGTGGTTGGCTCTGCTCGGTGGGGGCCGCGGCGCTGTCACAGGCGCTCCCATCCCGTGAGATGTCATCGCCCGCCGGTTTCAGCGGCAGGCTCTCACCCCACGGGTCATGGCGGTCAGCGATGTTGACCGCCGCGTTGATGTCTGCGTGGTACTCCGACACCCAACACTCGTCGTTCTGACACCGGAACTCATCGCCGTCCCGATACCCGATGTGGCCGCACTCGTGGCACGTCTGGCTCGTGTACTCCGGGCGGATGTATTCGACCTGGATGCCAGCCTCTCGTGCTTTGTCCTCGATACGCTCCTGCAAGCGAGCGAACGCCCATGCGTGGAGGCGTCGGTTCATCCATTCGCCGTAGTCGAGGTCTTCGCGGATGTCCGAGAGGTCTTCCAGAACGACCACAGGCTTCTCGAATCGACAGGCGTACTCGACGGCACGTCGAGACGCCTTTTCGATGATGTCTGTGAGTGCGTTCTGGTAGTGGTCGAACCGTTCGTCAATCAGCCACTCGGCGGCGTCACGCTCTTGGAGGCGCTTGAGCGTCGTGTGCATCTCCTTGCGAAGGTGACGAGCGCGGCCACCGTTGATTAGTAGTGGGTCGGTCGGAGTGTCCTGCTCGCAGGCACAGCCCGCGAGCAGGTGTGCTTCGCCAATGTCGAAGCCGACTGGTGTTACATCGTCGTCTGTCGGTTCGTAGTTCGGTTCTTCGACCGGGAACTCGACGGTGACGTGGAGTGTCCACGACGTGCGGTGACGTTGTAGGCGGAGTTGGCCTGCCGACGCTTCACCGTCCACGAGGTCGTGCCACAGTTCTTCTTGAGCGGGGTTGATACGGAGTGGTATCCAGAAATTCGTCCCGCGACCGGGCTGTGGCACCCACCACGTGAACTCGTAGTCCCGTTCCGGTGAGTGGTCGAACTCGGCGGCTTGGTTGGTGAGTCGAACTGGGTGGTCGTCGTCCAACTCCTGTGCATTGTAGGTTCCGTGCAGTTGCGGGACGTAGTTACACAGGGCCGCCTTCGCCTGATACGGCAGGTCGTAGGGCGTCACTACATCGCTGGTGGCGGTCATCGTCCCGCACCCGGCCTCGAACGCCTCGTGGAGTCCTGCCCGGTAGGTGCCGAGCAGGTCGCACAGTTTGCGCTCTTTGTGGGCTGTCGGCGGGGCGAGCGTGGCCTCCAGCGTTTTCGTGGTTGTCGCGGTCATGCTACTGGTTTTCCACGTAGTCCATCAGCACGTCGATGCTCACTTGGCCGGTCGTGGCGAGGAAATATCCCGGTTGCCAGAACGCATCTTCGAGCGTCTGTTTCACCTCGGGGTACTCCTGCCGAATCCGGCGGGATGTGACGCCCTTGAGCGAGTTGATGAACTTCGTGAGGTCTGTGGTTGGTTTGGTCGTGAACAGGATATGAACGTGGTCAGTACCGCCGTCCACGTTCTTGATGTCGGCCTCGAAGTCCTCTGCAATCTCGTGTGCAACTTCAGCCACGCGCTCCAGTCGCTCATCGGTGAGGATGTCGGCGCGGTACTTCGTGACGGTCACAAAGTGATATTGGAGCGCGTAGACCGTGTGCGATCCGGATTGCAGGTTATACTCCATTTGGCCTCACAAAATATAAGATACCCAATCTCAATAACTCTTGTGCCGTTGGGTATTCGGCCGGGCAGAACCGCGTGGACTGTCGCACCGGGCTTACGCGATTCACGCCCGTCCCCAGAACGCTTCGCGTTCTGGTGTGCGAACGAGACGCAATGCGTCTCGTCAACGCCGTGAACGGCGGGATTCTCTCGCTGAATCAAGATCACTCGCCCCCCTCGCCGACGTCGCGAGCGGCCGTCCAGCCTCGATGGAAGACGGCCAACTGCGTGATCGAGTCGAAGGCTCGGCCACTCGGCTCGTGAACGAGCGCTTTGGTCTTGGGAACGGGTGTGACGACGTCTGCGTCGACGAGCTCACTGACCAGGTTCTGGGCCGTTGCTTCGTCGATGTCCGCCGTCGCGACACTGACAGCGTCGCGATCCCGAGCGACCAACGTTCGCTCGAACTGTTCGTAGTCGGCACTCGTGTCGTCGACTGAGTTGGAATCAATCATCGGTATCACACCGTGTACGCTACTGCGCGCTGCACGCCTGCTGGCGCGAACAAACAGTCCGTGTCGTGCAGCGGTGGGTCGTTCGTGGGTTGAGACCGTCGATCGAAGGAACGCCCATGACTCTCCCCGAATCTCGGATGGTGGGCTACCGGAGACAGATACGGCCTTAACCAACAAACCGTAGTGCGTGCTTCGATGTTGGTTAACCGAAGTCTGACTTGGTTCTGGATTGATCCCATCCGTCGGATCGATTCACTCGTCGGGTGTGATCGCCTGCTCGATAGGGGTGTCACCACCGAAGAGCCGGATGGTCTCGCCGACCGTCGCCTCGCGATTGAGACAGGCGACGACCGTCTGTGCGACGTCGGCGCGCGGGATGTCGTCGCCGTCCTCGTCAGGGTGCTCGAAGGCCACCGAGACCTGGCCCGTCCCGTCGTCGTCGGTGAGCGCGGTCGGGCGCACGATCGTCGCATCGAGTCCTGACGCCCGAAGATAGTCGTCGGCGGATCGCTTGGCCACCAGATACGGCCGAATTGCCTCGGGGGCGGCGAGCGGGTCGCTGGCTTGGAGAGAACTGATCATCACGTAGCGGTCGATGCCCTGCTCGACGCAGGCGTCGATCGTTCGCCGTGCGCCCCAGAGATCGATCATGAGTGTCTTGTCCCAGCCAGTGTCCCCACCGGCCCCGGCCGTGAACACGACCGCATCAGCGCCCTCGAGTGCCTGCGCGAACTCGCCTTCGAGGTCGCCGAGTCGAGGTTCTCCGCCGCGCTCGCGGATTGTCTCGAACTGGGCCTCGTCACGAACGACCCCGATCGGGTCGTGCCCGGCATCCGCGAGTCGCGGAACTAGTTCGCGGCCGATCCCACCGTTCGCGCCGATCACTGCGACGTCCATCGTGGGTGTATTCTCCGTGTTCACGACAATAGGCCTGTGGGCGGGTACTGCCGTCCAGTGGAACACGTTGATGGAGAGTGTCTCTGTCTGTGTCAGGACGGCGCAATCCAACGGTCACCGACAGACGACTGTCTCGCAGTGGGCCGGTGACGACAGTCGATCCGTTCGATCACCAGAACTGATAGAAGTGTTCGATACGAACACGCACCCCATGAGTGAGCGCCCGGGAGTCCAGGAGTGGAACGAGGCGCACTCCCAGCTGTACGAGATCATCCGCAGTGACCAGTCTCTCTTCGATCGGCTGGAACGGGCGCTCGAACTCGGTGTGGAATTTCTCGGCGTCGATCACGGCTACATCACGCGGATCGACCAGGAGACGAACGCGTGGGAGGCGATTGTCAGTACGGATGCCGAGGATGGTGTGATTCCGCCTGGGCTCGACCTCGATCTCTCGACCACGTACTGTCGACGCACGATCCAGGAAGCGGAACTCGTCTCGTTTGCTGACGCGCTCGAGGCAGGCTGGGAGACCGATCCCCCGTACCAGGCCCAGCAACTCCGCTGTTATCTCGGTGCGCCGGTCATCGTCGCCGATGAACCCTTCGGGACGGTGTGTTTTGCCTCACGGGAGCCGAAACCTGACGGATTCTCCGAGAGTGAGCGGTCGTTTACGCATCTGATCGCCCAGATGGCTGGGTACGAACTGGAGCAGCGAAATTACGAGCGCGATCTCGCCGAACAGGAACACACCCTGGAGACGCGCCGGGAGATCTATCGAGCCGTCATCGATGCCAGCTTCGACTTTTTGTTCCGCCTCGACCTCGACGGCCAGTTCACGTTCGTCTCGGCCACGGTCGCGGAGTTTCTGGGGCATACCGCGGACGAACTGGGCGGGCGTCCCTTTACAGATGTCCTTCCACATGCGGAGTCGGCAGACGCGGCGTGGAATCTGTACGAACAGGTGCTGGCCGGTGAGACGGTCGAGGAGACGTACCTCCCACTCGAGACCGACGCCGGTGAGATCGTCTACGCCGACATCCGGGCGACACCGATCTACGATGCCGACGTGTCACCGGCCGATCGGGCCCCAGCCGATATCGTCGCGGTCCAGGGGACCGCGCGCGACGCGACCGAGCGGAAGCGTCGGGACCGGCTGATTGGCGTCATCCACCGGGTACTCCGGCACAACCTCCGGAATGATATGGGTGTCATCCAGGGCTATACGGAACTTCTCGAGCAGTCGGTGTCCGAGACGGACGCGGAGAAGGTCCGCCGGATTCACGATACGGCCGACCGGTTGATCGACCTCAGCGAGACGGCACAGAAACTCGCGGAGAATCTCGACACACCGCCGGAGCTCGAACCGATCGATGTCGTCCCGCTCGTCACCCGGGTCGCCGCCCAGGTCGACGAAGGCCATCCCGAGGCCTCACTCACGATCGACGCCGCGGAGACCGCCGTCGCACGGGCCGCACCGCGACTGGAGACCGCGGTCTGGGAACTCGTCGATAACGCAGCCACACATGCTGGCGAGTCACCGACCATCGAGATCGAGGTGGAGACGACCGATGCGGACGTCCTGGTTCGTATTCTGGACGATGGTCCCGGGCTTCCCGACATCGAGCGATCGGTACTGCTGTCCGGCGAAGAGACGCCATTGGTTCATGGCCAACGGCTCGGGCTGTGGCTCGTCTATTGGATCGTGACGAGTCTCGATGGCGAACTTGATGTCCGCGATGATCGGGCCGGTACAGCCGTCGAGATTCGGCTGCCGGCATCCTGATCGTCAGCACTCTGTCTCGTTTCACGAACGGAGAATCGATTCGAAGGATCGGGGAGGACTTTGCTCATCGTCCGGCCGAGGTTGAACAGCGTGTGCTGCCGCACTTCATAGAGGGTGAGCGCACCCGACCAGCGGTCGTCGGTTTCCATACGCTCGGCGTAGGTTGCGACGAGCGGTCCGCACATTCCAATACAGTGTGCACCGCCGAGGAGGCCAATCAGAAAAAACACCGCGAGTCCGTAGCCACTCGCGATGCCGATCTCACTCAGTTGTACTAGAACTGCTGATATCATACTCACGGCTGGCAGAGCCAGCATAGATTAGAAGGTACCACTCGTACTGTGTAGTTGGTTTCGATTCAGCCCGTAATATCCCAACGCTCAGGATTCCTTCGCGTTCACGCGGAGGAGGATGTCAAAAAAGCAGATCGTTCGAGAAGCATCCCTCCGAATTCGCACAGCAACACCCACAGGTCTCGGAGACGGGGTCGTCCCAGAGCCATGAAAATCACTGAACACCGCATCGTGATATCGAGTTTCGTGGCCAGGCAGCCCCGAATATTGCGTTTGTCAATCACAACTGGTACAGCGATGCCTCACAAACCCTCATGTATGAGCAAGTACGTTGGCGGATCCAGGTGGGGAAGATGAATCGACGGCGAGCAGATACAGTAGTCGGTGGCTTGGTCGCTGCCGTCATCATCGTCGGCGGGGTGCTCACCTGGCAAACGTACCAGCAACAGCAAGCCTTCGAGCAGATGGGTTCGATGATGGGCTCGTCGATGGGAGCGGTTCACGGAACGAATCCGCTCTGGTATGTCCTCGGAACCCTTCTCGTCTCGGCTGTCATCGGTGGCGGGTATCTCGTGGTGCGGGACGAACTCACTAGCACAGACGGACCCGACCGCTCACAGATGGAGATGACGAACCCGACCGATCCTGAGAGTGTCGAATCACCGGAGGGAGACACCCAATCAGCAGGGGATATCAATCCAGAGGCTCAGCCACAGGCTCGCGTGTTGGACCTCTTGCCGGATGATGAACGCCGTATCCTCGAACCAGTTCTTTCCTCGCCCGGCATCACACAGATCGAAATCAGGGACCGCTCGGACTTCTCGAAGAGCAAGGTCAGTCAGACGGTGAGCGCTCTCGAGAAGCGCGGCCTGCTGTACCGCGAGCGCCAAGGGCGGACGTATCGTATCTATCCGAGTGACAACCTACAAGGGAAACAGGCGAGCTAGTGAACCGTTCCCACGAGTCCAGCCCCCAAGACGTTGTTCCACTGTCACAACCTGCACAATCTCGATGCAAGGATGGCACGTGTCGTGGAATACGTCGAATGACCTGGTTTCGGATCGTTCACACTGCCGTCCGTGTGGTCATGGTTCTGTCCCGTGAGAAGGGTCCAGTGCCAATCCGGCGAATTCGAGCCGGATGAACGATCCTATCCCTGAAAAACGTTTAGAGCGCTCTATAAACGGTCTCGAACGTTCTCCTGCATGGGTTCACACCCACGTCGATAACTCCCGAGCAGTCCTACGAGTAACCGAGGAGAAAGACAATGACCAACTTCAAACTCGGCCGGTGGCTGCTCGTGGCGCTCGCGATCGTCGGACTTGCGTTCGCCACCCCCGTGGTCAGCGCACACGGCAACGACACGACTGCTGACGACGCGCCCACGGACAATGCCACCGCAGATGAATGGGCCACTTGGATGGAGACGCAGATGACCGAACACATGGGCCCTGGTAGCGTCGAGTGGGTGGAGTCGCACATGGGTGTAACCGTCGACGAGATGGCCCAGGACATGGCTGACGAGGAATACCACGACGGAGCTAACGACGGGTACCACGATGGGGCTGACGAGGAATACCACGACGGCGGGATGTACGGGCAGGGCCACTGCTGACGGCCCTGACCGTTTCGATCGCTCCAATTGAACACCGCGATTCACCAACGCAAGATTATGACGCAACCCATCACTCACATCGGACGCACTGCTCGTCGACTCGCGATGCTCGCCGCCCCGCTGCTGGTCGCGGCGACTGGAACGGCTGCTGCCCACGGTAGTGGGAGCTACGGCGGGGGCATGATGGGCGGCGGCTGGGGCCTCTTCGGCGGAGCGATGGGGCTCTGGGGACTCCTCTGGATTGGGCTCCTCATCGCCGTCCCGCTCTACCTCGTCTCTGCGCTCCGCAACCGAGGATCCGGTGGGAACGAAGAGCAGTCGCTGTCGGTTCTCCGTGAGCGCTACGCCCGCGGGGAGTTCTCGGACGACGAATTCGATCGACGGCGAAACCAGCTCGAACGCACCGGATAACTGGGACAGTTGCTGTTCCAGCCGATACATCACACTCCCAACGCCCGCCGTTGCGGCACCCAACCGTTAACCCCGTGGACGGGGTATAATATTACATGGAATACACAATACAGACGTCAGTCACTGGCGAGTTCGACGACGTCGTCGACACGACAATCGCAGCGCTCGAAGACGAAGGATTCGGCGTCCTCTGTGACATCGATATCCAGGCGACGCTCAAGGAGAAACTCGGCGAAGAATTCCGCCAGTATCGCATTCTCGGTGCATGCAATCCACCGCTGGCCCACGAGGGACTGACCGAAGAAATCGAACTCGGTACACTCCTCCCGTGTAACGTCATCGTCTACGAAACCGATGACGGCGATATCGTTGTGAGTGCCGTCGATCCGCAGCAATTGGTCGGCATCGCAGGCAACGATTCACTCGACTCCATCGCGACCGAGGTCACCGAGCGTTTCGAGCGTGTTCTCTCGGCCGTCACCGACGAACTCGGATCCACGTCGGAGGCCTGATCTCGATGTCTTCATCGAACCAGCTCGATACCACAACCATCGTTCTCCTCATCCTCGGAGCAATCATTGTCTTGCCCGTGCTCACGATGGGGATGGGCTTCGGCGGAATGATGGGGTACGGCGGGATGATGGGCCAGTATGGCGGTACTGGTGGATGGTGGCCATTCGTCGGAATGCTCATGCCGCTCATCTTTCTCCTCATCCTCCTCGGTGGTGGCTACCTCGTCTTCCGGCGCACGAGCGAAACGCAGACATCTCGAAATCCGGCGATGGAGGAGCTCCGCACGGCATACGCTCGTGGCGACCTCACTGACGAAGAATTCGAATCCCGCCGCGAGAAACTCAAACGGTCGGAGTGAGCCAACGAGTACGCACCAAGGTGCGTATCCTCGTGCCTGTGTGATCGAATTCGTGATGCTACTCCCGATCACCACTGCGTGACCGCGCTTTCGAATCGAAGGGATGGAGCTCTCTCGGCTTACGATTCCGAACAGTAATGTGGTTAAGTTACAAGACCGTAGTATACGATGTGACCGGGGTCATCCTCTTCACCCGAGAGCGTGCGGAGCATGCGCAACACAACGGGAGAAAAACGACGGGATCGAGGAGAAGTATCCGGACGTGGAGTTCCGGGAGGTCGATATCCAGAAAGATCTGGAACGGGCCGACGAGTACGGCGTCCGGAAGACGCCGACGACACTCGTCTACGCGAACGGTGAACAGACCGCCGAGTTCATCGGCATCGTCGAGCGGAACGACCTCGAGTCGGCCATTGAGTGCGCGACCGGACACTCGTCTGGACTCGTCCAACGTCTCGTCGATGTCGTGCGAAAATATCGACCACTAGACCAATTCAAACCACATGACGAACTATAATCGACGTCAGTTCCTGGGAGTGCTCGGTGCCGGCGCAGTCGCCAGCACAGGCCTCTCTCAGCCAGCGAGCGCACAGGAGACGCCCGTCGTGAAGATGGGCAACAACTACTTCGACCCGATCGGGCTCCACGTCGAACCCGGCACGACCGTCCGCTTCGAGATCGCGGCCGGTGCACACTCGGCAACGGCCTACGAGAACCGGATTCCATCCGACGCCAGCGCATTCGATAGTGGGACCATCTCGTCGGGAGAGTTCGAGCATACGTTCGAGAAGCCGGGCACATACGACTACTACTGCATTCCGCACAAGTCGGCCGGGATGGTCGGTCGCATCGTCGTCGGCAGCCGCGGCGGTCCAGCCGAAGACAGCCCGATTCCGGACGGTGACGTGCCCGAGAGCGACGCGATCGTCAAGCAGGGCGCGATTGCGTATGGATCTAGCACCGGAGATGACGGGAACTCCGATGGTGGAATGATGGGTCCCGGAATGGGGTCTGGCCCGGGGATGATGAACGGCCGAAACGATGGATGGGTCGGTGGGCTGCCGTTCGTCGGTGGGGCACTCGGAGTGCTGGGGCTGGTCGGCGGACTTCTGTACTGGGCACTGGGTCGAGGTGACGCTCCGTCCCGGCGTGATCAGTCCGCGATGGAAACCCTCCAACGCCGTTACGCACGAGGCGAGATCGACGAAGAAGAGTTCCAGAAGCGTCGTGAGCGATTAGTTGAGAAGCAAGAAAACTGAACTACCGGAAGCCCACGACGATTCCCCACGCAGGCGTCCAGAAGTTACGATAGAAGTGTCCTGAGAGATTTTATACTACGGACTCAAAATCTGAGCGGTTCTATTTGTGGTGGAGGTCACAGAAGTACCAGCACGGAAGCACACGGCTTTAGCCGTGGGAGGAGGCGCGTGACATGGCTGGACATTGTCAGTGGTGGTCGTGTCCCCCGGACCCCGCATCAGCGACTGGCTCGATCGTCGCGAAGTTCTCCGGCGTCTCCTCGAACGCTCGTTTACAACTCCGGGAACAGAAGTGGTACGTCTCGCCGTTGTGGGTCGCGGTCGGTCCCTCTTCGACCGTCCGCATCCCGCAGACCGGATCGCGATACTGCCCTGGCGCGCCCAGTCCACGGCGGTAGACATAGAGAAGAAATCCGGAGAGCGCGAACGCGATGAGATTTAGATAGAACGTATAGTTCAGTTCGAAGTACGTCTGCTCGGACGCGGTCATGCCCCCTGTCAGGTCCGGCACGATTCCGAGGGCGTCGAACAGCTGCTCCATGAGAAAGCCGGTGAAGGCCATCGTCACGAAGAACACGCCGAGGATGTAGGCCATCACTTTCCAGCCGTAGTACTTCCGGTAGACGTTGAGGACGGGGATCGTGATTAGGTCGGCGTAGACGAACGCGATGACGCCGGCAAAGCTGACGCCACCGCCCCATAGTGCGACGGCGAACGGGACATTGCCCATACTGCCCACGAAACTGATGACCGCGATGGCGACGCCCATCACTGCGTTCTCCGCGCTGGCCACCAGGCTATCGCCCTGGAGGAACAGTGCGTTCCACACCCACTGCGGGACGAACACGATGACGAACCCCGAGATGAGAAAGCCCGCGATGACGTCCTTGTACAGCATCGACCACTCTTTGCGGTACTGGTTACCCACCTTGTACCAGCCACCCCACGACAGGAGTTCGTCGCGCCACCCGCCGCCACTGGCTGCCGCTTGCTGGTAAGTCTCCATGCACCCTTCCGAGCAGAATTTGAGCGTCTCACCGCCGTCGGTGACGATCGAGTACTCGTCTTTGCCTTCCATCCCGCAGGTCGGGTCCTCGGTGACGCCGTGATCGTGGTCGCGTTCGTTCAGTTCCTCCCGAACGCGGTCGAAGAGGGTCTCCGGAAGCGTCAGGTGCACGATCACTGCCATGACCGCGATGAGGATCACACCGCCCAGAAGCTCGGCCACCAGGAACTCCCACCCCAGCAGAATGAGGATCATCAGCCCGAGTTCGACGATAAGGTTCGTCGAGGCGAACATGAACGCGAGGAAGGTGACGACGTGTGCGCCTTTCTTGAACAGGCCCTTCCCGATGGCGACGGCACCGAAGCTACAGCCACTGCTCGCGGCACCGAAGAGGGTTGCCTTCGTGATTCCTACGGCGTCGCCGTCTCCGAGGACTGCGGCCATTCGCTCTTTCGAGACGTAGACCTGGACGAGACTGGTAATGACGAGTCCCATGATGATCGCCCACGCCGCCGTCCAGAGGAAGCCGACACCGATTCGAAGCGCTTCGATCACCTGGGTGGTGACTGTCGCTTGCATTGGTGGTACCTATTCGTCTCGTTCGAGCCGTTCTCGTCGCTGTTCGAACTCCTCATCGGTCAACTCGCCGCGTGCGTAGGCCGTCCGAAGCTCCTCGATGGCCGGATCAGTCGATCCGTCCCGATTTATGAGTGCCTTGTACGCGAGATACCCACCGGTAATCAGGACCGCGAGGAAGCCGAGTTGCATAATCGCGCCAACGACGAACATCCAGGTTGGGACCTGTCCGGTCCCGTCCCACATGCCGTGGTCCCAGGCTCCGTCCATCATCGGTCCGGTGCCCATCATGCCAAAGCCCATCCCGAACGTCGGGATGATGACGAGGGCTGCGATAATTGCGACGACGATCCAGCCCAGCTGTCGGTCGGTTGTGTTTCCTGCCATCGTATTCACCCCCGAGCAGAGCGAGTTACTCGAGTTCTAGTTGTAGAAACGGGTGCATTACTCAATGCGATTGTCCTTCAGAATACAAAGTTATCAGCCACGATACCGGGGGTTTTCGAAGGCCCCAATCGCTTCTCGTACGACTGTGTCGGGCTGCACAGCGGATTATCGTCTCGAAGTCGGACCAATCACGGCATGGTGGTGCTTTGGATACGAAGGCGTAATCGAGAAAGGCCGCAAGCCCGTTTCTCGAAGTACGATGAGTCCAACACTCACGGTCCAAGGGATGACCTGCGAGCACTGCGAACAGACCGTCGAAGAGGCGCTCGAAGGCGTCACGGGCGTCAGAGATGCACACGTCGACAGGAACGCCGAGCAGGTGACGGTCGACGGTGACGCTGACGAGGCACAACTCGTCGCGGCGGTCGAAGACGCGGGATACGACGCGTCAGCCTGATCCGAATCCGTTCACCATCGTCGGTACAATTCGTCCGACCCGGCAGACACGTTCACTAGGGCGACCACTCGCAGGCATCTCCCGTCGTGAGTTCGTTCTCCTCGATGTGGGCAGACAGACAGGCGTAGTTACAGAAATACTCCGGTGACCCGCAATCGTCGGTGCAATCGCGCACGCAGATCGGGTCGTGGTCGAATATCCGGGAGCCACAGTAGGTGCAGGACTGGTCAGCATCAGGGGTCCTAACGGTCGTCGACATACGTGTACATTCGGGGCGAACCTTGAATTCGTTTTGACTATCGAGTGGTACTCCGTCAGGTGACTGATCTTCGAGGCGGACTCTGTGAGAGACATCGTAGTCGTACGTTGGTACAAACGTGGGTCGATGGATTGCCTACAATTTCAGGGTAGGAACTGAGCCGAGAGCTCAGCGAGAATGAACGGCGGCCGACGACAGATTTCCATTTGTACCTGTAGTCGGGAGTCAACTGCCCCGCGCACGGTGGCGCGGGGCTTGTCAGTGAACTCGGCCTCTGCCGACCGTGGTTAGTCGGATGGGACAAACCCCCGGTTCGGCGTCACCGTTCCTGACTTCAGGGCGAGTTGACTGTCGCCCGTCCGCCGCGACGACTGGAGGCCGCGACGGACGTACCGCCACCCAACGTTCTTCGCTCCAACGTAGTCCGCGTTCGCCGTCGCACCACACTTCCCGCACTCAAACGTCGCCTGCCTGACGCGGTTCCCTTCGCTCGTGTGTCCACACTCGGGACACCGCCGACTCGTGTTCTCCGGATCGACGTACTCCGTACAAATGCCCTCCTCTTCCGCCTTGTACTCCACGAGGTCAACGAGCTGGCGGTGCGCCCACTGGTGGAACTCCTTCACTGGGGGCGCACGTTCCCTGATGTGTTTCAGGTTCTCGAACGCGATGTACTCGCAGTCGTGTGCCACCGCTTCCTCGATGATGTCGTTGGCCACCCGATGTAGGACATCTCGAACGTATCGGGATTCCCTGCCACTCATCTGCTGGATGGTACGGTGGGCGGACTGCGTACCGGTCTGTTGGAGACTGCTGCGAATCTGCTCGAACTCCCGGTGTCGATGTCTGAGTTCTCTGCCGGACGCGAAGTACGCCGTTGAGGTGGTGGCGATGTTGACGATGCCGAGATCGACGCCGAGAACTGTCCTGTCCTCGTCGTCGCCCTGTTGTTCGACCTGTTTCTCGGGCTTCGGTTTGCGGAACCCAAGGTGCAGGTAGTAGTCTCCATCGCGTCGGGTGAGCGTGGATTCAGTGAGTTCCCAGTCATCATCGTTGAGGTACTGGTATTGATAGCCGTCTTTGTCGTCCGGTAACGCGAGGTCACACCGAATGCGGTCATCGACAGTGGAGAGCGAGACTGTCCCGTCGTCGAACAGTGTCATCGTCCGGGTGTCATATTTCACCGTCTCGGCGGTGAACTCCGGCCGTGAAGTCTTGTACTCCTCGTCCAGGTCTTCGAGTTCTTCAACACCTTGGAGTGCGGCTGCGGCTTGGTGGGTGGCGAGGACCGCGTGCTGACTCCCGAGACGCGTCTCCTCCAGTACCATGTCGTAGGCGAGACTTTGGAGGTAGGTTTTCCGCGTTTCACCGTGTTCCCATCCGATCTGGCTGCTGATGTTGCAGGCAGTTTGCCACTCGTTGACGGTGGTATCGAGCAGTTGCTTCTGCTCGTCGGTGAGGGTAGGGCGGGTGATTGCGGTGCGCCTCAGGTAGTCGTCTCCCACGAGTTTCAATAGGTGGTAGTGGTACTTAATAGATCGTGGTTTGTGGCAGCGGGTGTCGGCTTCCTCCCCGCCCACGGTGGGGCGGGGAATCCGCCTTGCTACCTAGTTTGAACGTAGGCGGGTCCAACCGACGACCAGCAGGACTCCGTCCCGATTGTGAGTCGCAGAAAACGGTACCTCCAGCACTGGGCATATCTGTATATGGGAAACCACATCGAGCACGACTCTCACAGCCTCCCGAGGGGATACGGACCGTCTGGACATGCAACGGTCGGTGGACTGGCAGTCGCCGCAAACGGCTATCGGTTCGCCCCGTCATCCACTCACTTCACACCGGGCGATTCCGCCGACTGGGAGTTCCGAGTCGTTCGGGAAGATGGCTCGGTCGAAACGGCATTCGAGGAGGCCCACGACCAGCGTGGCCATCTGATTGTCGTCCGACGCGACCTAACTCGATTCCAGCATCTCCATCCGACGCTCGAAGATAACGGAACGTGGCGCGTCGAGGGGTTCACCCTCCCTGAACCAGGCGTGTACCGGGCGTTCATCGACGTCGTGATCGACGGACGACCGCTCACACTCGGCTTCGACCTCTTCGCAGACGGCTCAACAGTGGTGGAGCCCCAACCGGACGCAGGCCGGCGTGCCACCGTCGAGGAGTACACAGTCGAACTCAGTACTGACGAGGCCGTCGCGACCAGACCCACGAGGCTAACCTTCGAAATCCGGCGTGATCGTGCGCCTGTCACTCGTCTTGATCCGTATTTAGGTGCGCTGGGTCATCTCGTCGGCCTCCGTGAAGGCGACCTCGCGTACGTCCACGTCCATCCGGAAGAGACGAACTCGGACAGCGGTCGGGTCGAGTTCGTCGCGACCTTCCCGACCCCGGGGAAATACCGGTTGTTTTTCCAGGCGAAACCCGACGGGAACCTGATTACGACCGCCCACGACATCCGTTCCAGTACGTAAACCGCGGGGACATTTCGCAATTTGCCGGCGAGTACTTCCACTGCATTCCGGATACGAGACCACTGCGACCGTGAGTGTCCGACGCAGGTGCCTCGTGTTGTTCGTCCGGGGATTGCCAGTGTCTGCCCGGTACTTCAGACAGTCAGTCAGCCGGTCGCGCATCCGCAGATGGAGACACACCCGGAAGGCTCGGAACCGAAAGGTCCACTCGCCGGAGTAGCTGGGCATTGATTGCGACGATCACAGTGCTAAGCGACATCAGGATAGCGCCGACGGCCGGCGAGAGCAGGATACCGATCGGCGCGAGGACACCAGCAGCGAGCGGGATGGCGAAGACGTTGTAGCCAGCCGCCCAGACGATGTTCTCCTGCATCTTCCGGTAGCTCGCCTTGCTCAGTTTCACCAACCGAACGACGTCCAACGGATTGTTCTGCACGAGGATGACGTCGGCCGACTGGACGGCGACGTCCGTCCCGCTCCCGATGGCGATCCCGACGTCTGCTCGCGTCAATGCCGGTGCGTCGTTGACGCCGTCGCCGACCATCGCCACGAGTTTGCCCTGGTCCTGGAGTTCCATGACCTTCGTGTCCTTGTCCTCTGGGAGTACCTCCGCGAACACCGTGTCGATGCCCAGTTCGTCGGCCACTGCATCGGCCACGTCCTGAGAGTCACCGGTGAGCATTGCCACCTCGATGTCGAGTTCGTGGAGCGCGTCGACGACGCGGTATGACTCCTCGCGAATTACGTCCGCCATCGCGAACGCGGCGATCAGGTTACCCTCGCGGACGAGATAGACCACGGTCTGTGCGTTCTCACCGGCTTCGTCGGCGAATGCGGCGAGGTCCGGGGGAACCTCACTGTCGAGATGGTTCAGAAGGTTCGGACCGCCGACGTAGATCTCCTGCCCATCGATGAACGCCCGAACGCCCCGACCTTTCATCGCCTCGAAGTCCGTCGCGTCGGGCGCATCGACGTCTCGTTCAGCTGCTGCCTCCCGGATAGCCCGTGCAATCATGTGCTCTGAGTCGCCCTCGACCGCGGCGGCGAGTGCGAGTGCCTCCTCGTCGGTGACGTCGTCGACAGTTTCCATCCCGACGACGCCGTGTTCACCCTCGGTGAGCGTCCCCGTCTTGTCGAAGATGATCGCGTCGAGTTCGCGAGCCCGTTCCATCGCGATGCGGTCGCGGACGAGCATGCCATTGCGGGCGGCGAGCGAGGTGTTGATCGCGACGACCAGCGGAATCGCCAGTCCGAGGGCGTGTGGGCAGGCGATGACGAGTACCGTGACGACTCGCTCAATGACCGATACGTCGAACGTCGTCGCGACGGTCCAGGCGAGGCCAGTCACGAGGGCCGCACCGACGGCGACGTAGAACAGCCAGCCTGCGGCGCGATCCGCGAGCACCTGCGTGTTCGACTTGCTGCTCTGGGCCTCATCGACGAGGCGCATGATACCCGCCAGCGTCGTCTCCTCGCCCGTCGCGTCGATCCGCACGCGGAGACTGCCGTCGCCGTTGACCGTCCCGCCGATAACCTCGTCGCTGGGCTCCTTCGAGACCGGCTTCGACTCGCCGGTGATCATCGCTTCGTTCACGTCCGAATCGCCCTCCTCGACGACGCCGTCGGCAGGCACGCTCGCGCCTGGACGAACGAGCACGAGATCCCCTTCCGAGAGGTCACTCACCGGAACTTCTTCCGTTTCGCCGGACTCCGTAATTCGTTCGGCAGTGTCGGGCATCAGCTTCGCCAGTTCGTCGAGTGCGCTCGAGGCCCGCCGGACCGACCGCATTTCGATCCAGTGGCCCAGCAACATGATGTCGATAAGCGTGACGAGTTCCCAGAAGAACGCCGACGTCGTCGGAACGACGACGCTGGCGAGGCTGTAGACGAACGCGACGCTGATGGCCATCGAGATGAGCGTCATCATTCCCGGCGATCGGTCCCTGATCTCGGGGATTGCCATCCTGAGGAACGGCACACCGCCGTAGGCGAAGACGATCACCGCGAAGACCGGATTGATCCACTCGCTGCCAGGGAATGCCGGGACTGAGAAGCCGAGTTGCGCCTGGAGGAATTCGCTGTACAGCAGGACGGGAATCGAGAGCAGTGTGGAGACGAAGAATCGTCGACGGAACATCTGTTCATGGCCTTCGTGCATGCCACCGTGGTCGCCATGACCGTCGCCGTGTTCCGAGCCTCCGCCCCCGTGTCCCATCTGATGATCATGCGTGTCCCCAATTTCCCGTTCGACGTCGTCGGCATCGGCTGCCTCATCTTCGAGCATCGACTGCTCCGTACGGGACTCCTCTGCGTCGGGTACCGGCTCGTCACTCTCTGAACGTTGGTCGTCTTGGTGAGAGTGGGTTTCTTCGTCGTCTGCTGAGTGATGATGGTCGTCCATGAGAATTCAGTACTCGATCTGTACGGTACCGAGGGTGATGGGTGTGGGGCCTCCTAGAATGATTTCAGTAACTCCGAAGCCCCAGTCTGGAATTTGAGCCCCAGAGAACAACATTTCGAGTTATCCGTGTGAGTCATCTCTTCAGACCCGCTCTTGATACCAACCATGCTGCATCCATACTCTGTATTGCTCACACCGATTCTGGCAGAAAGTGGGGAGGTCGATAGCGCCCGTGCGAAATAGGAAGCGCGTATCTTGCATAGGGAGAACCACAATTGCCAGAAATGGTTATTGATCGATACAGAACCGTAATCACTCACTGCAGAGAACGATCACTTATGGACATAACGCCGACCATGCTCTCACGGTTTGGGGCCTGGGGACAGATCGGCATCCTTGTTCTCGGAGTCGTCTTCTGGGCACTCGAGATAGGAACCGGTCTCCTTGCGGCATGTGTCGGATATTTCATCGTCACGATGGCGGGAATCATAGGGATCGCGAGAACAGAGTCGGCCATCGATGGAGCCATCGTGTTTCCCTTCTTGGTCCCTGGGTTCGTTCCCCTCTATCACTTCGCAACTCGGTAAGCACGCACACTGAGCAGCTAATTCTCAGCAGTAACAGCGCGGAAGCCTACCTCTTCAGAAATGGGAGAAAACGCGTACGCCACGCTATACACACCACCTGTGAAAGTGATCTGCTACTGGCGTGACTCGGCACTGACGTTTGGCACCGCAAGTGATCGATGGGACCACGCCATCGTCTGGCCAAATCATCTGGCAGCTGATACACCAACGAAGGCTGTTCGAAATGGGGCGTGGTCCCTGTACCAATACCTTCCCTCCTGTTTGAACGTCCCCCAGTTGGGTCCTTCGCGTGCTCACTCGGCGTCTCGTCAAATCCAAATCCTGGTTTTCTCAAACTGATAGCTCTATGGCCCACACCGGTTTTCGTGTCTCCATATGGCTCGTTACTGCACAACACTGACTCCACCGCTCGTTCCTTCCTATTCCTTTGGGCAAATCTCAAGGTGCGGGCTCCAAGATAACGGCTGTAGAATCACGGAACGACGCGTAGGGCTGATTTGAACCGGTTGAATACAGCCTGAGAAAGTGAGTTACTCGAATTGGGCTGAGGATGAGACCGAAGAGGCGCCGAGACTGCTGGAAACAGTACTTATGGAGATCGACATCAAAACTAACACTGAGTCACCCTGTGGCTGGATTGTCTACGTGGCCGATCCAGCTCTAGAGAAGGGTCGAAACAAGACCAATAGCCCACGAACCACCGCTAGAGCTGGGTTTTCTTCTGAAATTCCCTCACTGACGATCGACACCGGGAGACGATCCGAAAAGACGTGTCGAGATCAATATGGAATGGCTTGCACTTTCACTCACATCGGCTGTGAGTGAGACGACTCATCGAGTTGCTCGTACAGGTCGTCCGGGAAGGGGAGACTCCCATAGATCGAATAGGGACATTGGTCTCGCCCGATACAGTACCGTTGCATATCATCGTTCGAACAATGCATCGGGAGGGGATTCTCACCGTCGATCTCGTTGTCGAGTTCGTAGCGGATCTGGTACTCGGTCTCCGCCTCGTCGTACCAGGGCCACCGCGCGAACAGGTCCTTCATATCACTGATAAACTCGGCTGTACTGGCGTCCTGGTACTGGGGAAGCCACCACGCCATCCGCACCAGATTGAAGAGGTCTTTTCGGACCGGTTTCTGCTCCTGAAGTCGTTCGTCCATGGCGGCCAGACAGGGCAACTCGAACAGATCCTCGAGGTCGTCGACGTGGAGCGGGCGGACACCGTCGCTGAACGCCGTCAGAGTGTAGCGATTCAACCGTGCATCCTCGACGCTGACGCTCGAGTGCTCACGGTTCTGTGAGAGAATCGCGCCGAGACTTCGTGGCGACGAAATAGCCTGACAGGCCTGTTGCTCCCAGGGTCGCTCGGGCTCGTAGGCGTCGAGTGCCGCATAGAGATCGCGTGCCGTCTGGGTCGCACCGAGCTGGGCGACGTCATCGTCTGCGGCGGCGACTGCGTTGATGATCGTGCGCAGGTTCCGCGTCTCCCGGCTCCAGTTTGTCCATACGCGATGGGTCTGGCCGGCCTCGAAGAACCGATCGATACGGTCGGTGATCGCGGATTCGTTCGCCGTGAGCCAACTCCGTTGCTCGGCAGTGAGCGTCTCATCCTGCACTGTGAGGAGTCGGTCGAACGCGTCTTCCGCGTACTCGCGGTACTTCACCATGAAATCCGACACAGGAACGTAGAGGTTGTTGTCCGCAACGTGTGCCTGAATCTTGCCCTGCTGGTCCCCCTCGGCATCCGCACGGGCCAGACACTTTCGGGAAGCAGCGACGAGTGGGATTTCGAGATAATACGCCTCGCTGCCCTCGGGGCGTGTCGTCACGTCCGTACAGACCCTTCCCGGGTGGACGCCATCCTCGCCGGGCTCTTTCGCGTAGAGCGTCTCGGCGATCTCCTGGTGGAGCGCCCACCCCTCGTACTCGCGGACGAGCGAGGCGATATTGTTCACGTACAGTTCGCGGAGATCACCCAGGAGTGCGAGCCGGCGCGGTGGCGTCGCCTCGAGCTTGGGATGGGCCATGATACAGATCGCGCCGAGTGTACTCAGGACCGCAAGCGCGCCTGGATCGTCGACATAGGGACGGCTGGCTGCCGCGTCTCGCGTACTCGGCGCGAACGCATCGGTGGTGAACCGTTCGACATCGGCGAGCAACTGCTCTGGCTGTTGCTCACCATCGACCGACCAGCGCTGATACCCACGCTCGAACAACTGCCGCAATTGGAACGCCCCTTCATCCCGTGGGAGGGCCGCCACCCGATACGCTGTGTACTCGTCATCTACAGGTGTGTCTCGGCTCATGACTCGAGAAACGCTGGCGTCGCCTCCGTCCGGAAGTCGAAATCCGGATCACTGATAGGCTGGACGATGCGAGAGACGTCGGCGTGTAGCGAGTACGGCAGCCGCATCACACGGCGCCGATCGGCCGTGACCACGGGGTCGATGGGAATCCCGTATTCCTCGAGCAGCAGGTCGTTGATGACCTCGCGGCTTTGTTCGTCGTAGCGGTGCTCACGGTCGGTATCGAGGAGATAGACGTGACAACCCTGCCCCGAGTAGACGACCAGCGTCTCCGCGGCCTCGAAATCGTCCGCGAAGATTTCCTGGACGGTAAAGCCATACTCGAGGGCCTGCTCGATATCGGCGAACGTGTAGGGATAGCCCTCGGGCGGGCTGTCGAGAATGCCCGCAGCCTGGAGTTGCTCGTTGTCGATGCCGGCGACTCCACCGGCGGTAGTGTCAGCGCCAGCACGCTGGGCGGCGATGTCTTTCGCGTCGATATCGACGGCGAGTAGCCAGGGCCGCTCCCAGTGATCGAGGGCGAAGTAGACTGCGTCGGGGCGGGGCGCCGGGTGGTCGACGAGATCCGGATCGACGAGGGCGTACTCGCTCCCCTGCGCCGGATCGGCCCGGGCAGGATACTGGATGAACTCCAGCAGGGCCGCCATAGATTCGAACTGCTGGTTAGTGCGGTCGCCGGACGCAGTGGTCTGCCAGGTGTCCCGGCGAACGAACGACCGATCGGGTGCGTCCGCTGACCGGATCGGGTATTCGCTACGGAAGGCGATGGCGTACTGTTTGGGGCCGGCCACGGAGAGGAAGGTCGGGAATGCGTCGAGAGCCGCTGGAAACGTGTCCGTGTAGTAGGTGTGCAGTTCCGACCGCGTCGCTTCCCGCCAGGCGGGCGTCACGAGTCCTGATCGACCTCCGTTTTCAGACTCCGGAACGTGTTCAGGGCCGTCATCCCGGCCAAATCGTGATCAGTAATCGCGGCTCGGAGCGCGCTGACGGTCTGTTTTTGCTTCGCGGTCAGCGAGAGCTCGATCCGGCCGGCGTCGACGAGTCCCTCGAGGACCTCGACGCACAGTGCCCGATTCTCGAAGACCCAGACGGCCTGTGCATCGACGTTCGCGAGTTTCTCGTAGTCCGAACGCACGGCCTCGAAATTGTTGCTCTGTGTCTCCACCTCTCCAACCCAGCAGAGGTCGTCGTCGGCATCGAACGCGGCCACATCGAAGACCGCGTCCGTATCGTGTGCGAAGTATCGTTCTGTGCGTTCGACGGCCTCGTGTTGCTGGTGGAGCCAGCTCTCGAGGAAGACCACGCCCGCCTTGTGAGGTGTCTTTTCGCCGAGATCGCCGACGCCCGGACTGCAATCGAGTGACCGATCGAGGAACGCTCGCCCGTCAGGCAGCACGGTGTAGTACTTCTGGCGGAACGAGAGATGTTCTTCGAGGAATCCCTTCTCTGTGAGCCGCTCGAGATCGAGGTCGGAGAACGGGTCGTCGAAGTCGGTCATGCCCTCCCGGAGTGAATACCCCTCGAGCTGGTGGTTCATCGCATCCAAGACGAGGCCGAGGAACGCAGCTTCGTCCCGGGTGATGCCTTCCTCGCGGAGCGTCGCATCGGGAATCTCCGCCGTGGCCTCGGTGAAGCGAGTTGCATCCGCTGTCGCCTCGTCCCGTTGATCGTCAGGGTTGGAAGCTACAGTCTCGTTGGTGTCCTCCTGTGGTGCTGTCGGTGCGGACTCAGAAGGCGTGTCCGGTTGCTCCGGTCCGGCTGCCGGTGAGTCGTCCCCCGCGGCGCCGAACTGTGGCGGGCTTCCGATATCTCGCTCCGCATTCGATGCCGAATCAGAGTCCGTGTCGGCCCCTGATCCCGAGCCGTCCGTCACGGCGCCTGTGTCGTCGCTCGTGCTGTCCGCGCCAAAGAATGGGGCATCCGGTGCTTCCCCATCACCAGCCGTGCCAGAGTCTGCTGTGCGCTCATTCGCGTCGGCTGCAGCGATCTCGTCGGGATCGGCACCGATATCGCCGAGAATTGTCTCGGCCACATCCCTGGTGAGCTGCCACGACTGCCCTGGCAGGCTACACTCCGTGTTCGTTCGCCGCCGCACCCGTGGGATCGCCTGCTCTAGGAAGAGATGCCGCTCGTCGTCGGACAGCGGGTTCTCACTCTCCGGATGCCCCGGCGGAACCGGCCGTGAGAAGAGTGAGAACGGTGGTGGCCCCGTCTTCCCGAACCATGGATCCGGCAGTTGTACGATCCACTCGCCCTTCGGCAAGCGCGTCGTACGATTCCGGAACTCGGTCGGACTCATCCCCTCGTAGGCCATCGCCTCCGCGAGCCTGTCATCCGTCGAGATTTTGCCGACCAGCTTCGTTTCGACGTTGTTCAGAAGCTCCGTGTACGGCCTGTCGCCGGTGCTGAGATCTGCAACCTGCTCGGGAAACTGGAGAAGGAGCCCGAGACTCACGCCGAACGACCGCCCCTGTGGGATGAACTCCTCGTACATGAGGCTGGTTGTCACGATGGGCGAAGCTTCCTCGATAATCAGGTTCACCATCGGGTCGCCGGCAGATGGGTCGATTGCGGGCTGCCCACCCTGCAGCGACTGGCCACTGCCGCGACGGTTCCCCACAGCGTCCCAGAGATTGCTCAACAGAATCATCGTCAGGGCACGCTCGGATTCGGTGTGCAACTGCCCGAGATCGAACAGGAGGACGGCATCCTCCTCGACGAACTCGCGGAAGTCGAACGCGTTTCCGACGTATTCCTGGGCATCAGAATCCCATTCGGGGACCTGATTGAGCATCTGGTAGACGGGTTCGTACTCGACGAGTTTGTTGAGCCGATTCGCCGCCCCACCCATGATGTTCTGGAACTCGGACTCGTCGAGCTGGCACTTCTGGAGCAGTGCCCGTGCGACGTGATCGTTCTCCCTGTGGACTTCGGGTAACATCCGGTCGCTACTCATGCGCTCGACGGCCTCGATCAGCGTCTCGAGACTGAACGCGTCCGCGCCATATTCCTCGTCGAACAGAGCCTTGATGAGGAAGGTCAGAACATTCTTGGAGACGAACGCATCGTCGTGGCGTTCCTCGCCGAGGATGAGCCGCATAATCTCGTGGAAGTGGTCGACTTTGTCCTGAATGGCTTTGTCACGAGAGCGCCCCATCGCAAGCGCCGGGCGAATGTCGAATAACGAGACCGCCGGCAGCGTCTCCGGCGCGTCGAAGTAGTAGACGTCGTCCAGTGTCCCGAACCGCTTGTAATGGGCGCGCATGTAATTTTCGGGCATCCCGTCACCCTTGCCGTCGAAGAGGACTGTCGGCCCAGGCACGTGCTCGTGTAGCGAGAGCATATCCGTCTGTGTCGCCACCGACTTCCCGCTGCCCGACGCGCCCACCCGCATGTAATGCGTGGTCAGCAGTTCCGGCGGGATGCTGACCGGCTCGTCCAGCGGGTCGTTCAGATTGCGGAGCGGATTGCCGATCGTCATGCCCGGGCCGGAGAAGGCGTCGAGGAGATCCGGGTTCGGCAGGGGAAGTGGCTGCCGGAGCCGCTCCTTCCCGCGAGCGCCACGTGAGCCCTGGGTCGTGAGTGCCTGCGCACTGGGGACGGCCACGAAATTCGCGAGTTCGTCCGCATTCAACACGAGCTGTGACCGCCGCTTGCCCCTGAACGACTGGGTGAACGAGCGGGTGACGAGCCGCTCCAGTGTCTTCTGTGCCGGATCCCGGATGTCGGTCAGCCCCTCCGTGACGCGGCTTCCCTCGAGGCTGTAGAAGTAGCCATCGAGATGGTTGAACGCATTAGCTAGCGTCTCGATGGTCGTCGTCGCCTGGGCTTCGAGGTCGTCATCGGGATCCGGTGGCAGGACCGACACCGCACGCAGGTTGACGGTAAACGTCTTGGATGGGCCCTTCTGGTCGATCAACGCCTGCCGCGAGGCGACCTCACCGCTGCCCGCACTCGAGGTTGGCTGGGCACTCTCGCCGACGCGTGGCGGATCACGCCCTCGCCGGCGATCGCGGATGCGCTCCTCATCGGCACCGTAGACCAGATCCACGAGACTGGTCTTCGCCGACTGCAGGAACCCGTCGTGTTTGGTCTCGATCTGTTTCTTCCGGCTTTCGGCCCCTTTCTGCCAGTTGCTGTACCGCGTGAACAACACCTGCAGGACGGTCGGTGCCGTCGCGTCGGTGAGTCGCTCGATGGCCGTCGCGAGCGGCGCCCGTGACGGGCTGTCGTCCCCGCTGCTCTCCGGATGAACGCTTGAGTACTGTGTGAGGGGTGTCATCCAATCCCGGCTTCGCTCGCCGACCCCCTGCCAGCGGGCGGCGAGCGGTGTCCGGTCTGACAGGGAGAGGTCCGGGTCCTCGGCAGCGCCGCCCTCGGCTGGCTCTTCATCCGCGTTCGGTGGTCCAGTCACGTCAGTGGCCTCGCCACACAGCGCCGCCGAAAGGTCGACCGACTCCTGGGAGATCTCGTAGCTCTCCGGATAGGCCGTCTGCAGTTCCGATTCGATGACCGGGAGCAGATCCGTGTCGTCGACACCGAGATAGAATCGGACTGGTGCATCCTCGCCACGCGAAAGGGCGAGGAACTCGAACGTAGGCGGACTCTTCCGCGGGTCGTACTTGGTCCGCCAGTCGTTCCGGAGTTTCCGTAACCCGGCCAGCCGGGAGACGAGATCCGCCGGCTCGACTCGTTCTCGTGCCGGTTCAACACGGACGTAGCGACGTGTGTCAGTCATTGGCTTCCTGAGGTGCTGTCTGAACGCCGGCCTGTTCGAGGAGCTTGGCGGGGATGTCGTAGTCGTCGATGCGACCTGTGTCCGCGAGATAGGCAACGTCGTCGGCGTCGATGTAGCGCTGGTCGACGAGATACTCCCACGGGTCGAGATCGTCGTCGAGGACGTGCACTTCGTACTCGTTGACGTGCAGGGAGAGTGATTTCGTCCAGTCGTTGACGGCCAGCAGACACTCCGAATAGCCGCCGTCCTCGCCGGTCTGGGCGGTCGCGATGAAATTCTGTTCCGAGGCGGTCAGGTCGTGGAAGTCGATCATCTCGTCGCTCACCGATTCGTGGTGGAAGATCTGCTTGATATCACAGAGATTGTAGACGTTGCGCGCTTTTTCGACGGCCTCCTCGGACTTCTTGTCGGATTTGGCGATGAACTCGTCGACCGTCTGCGAGATGAGCGTGATTGCGGTGTTGAAGTGGCGACTGTGGCGAATGAACAGGTCGATCAGGTCCGTCGTCGCGGCCCGACGCAGGAGGTAGTGGGCCTCGTCGATGGTGACCTGCGTGCGGCGGTCGCTGCTCTGGGCGCGCTGGTAGATCCAGTCGAACATGACGTGCATGAACAGCGGCGCCTGCCCGGTGTCGGCGAACATCGACATGTCGATGACGACCAGGCGATTGTCGAGTTCGACGTTCGTGTGGCCGTTCAGGTTGTCGTTCTCCCCGCCTTGCTGGAACGCTTCCAGGCCCAGCAGGAGCTGGTAGGCGTACTGTTCGTCGGCCTCCTTGAACCGGGTCTCCAGTTGCCTGATTTCGGGGCGGACCCGCTCCGGATCCGCATCTGCGTGCAGGTCGAGAAAGTCCGAGGGCTGGTGCCCGTCCGTCAGTGCGTGCAGGATATCGAGGACGTCCTGCATCGTCGGACTCGTGTTCTCGTGTGTCGCCGGATCCGGGGTGATGCCGTATTTGAGATAGGCCAGGCGCACCGCCCGCCGAAGGATCCCCTCCTGTTCCTTGCTCAGCGCCTGGTCGGCGACCGCCGAGAAGTGGGTGCGGAACAGCTCCATCACGGAGCGGAACTTCTTCTTGAACGGATCGTCCGCGACGTCGTCGATCCCCCGCCGGATTTCGAGCGGGTTGACCGTGTTCTGCCCGCCAAAGCGAATCACCTGCCCACCCAGATCGTTCGCGAAGTCGACGAAATCCCCGAGTGGATCTAGGACGAGCATCTCGATGTCGGGGTCCATCATCAGGCGATGGTACATCTCGTGTTTCTCGGCGAAGGTCTTCCCCGACCCCATCTTGCCCGCGATAGCCTTCGAATAGGAGGAGAGCTCGTAGCGGTCGAGCAAGACTGGTGTGTTCGTCCCGTCGAAGCCGTAGAACACACCCTCCGGATCGGCGACCGCTGGCTCGATGAACGGGAACATCGTTCCCACTGCGGTCTCCTGCATGAGCTGGGTGGCCTTGATCGGGTCCGAACCCAGCGGGGCAAGTGCGTCTTGCGACTCGACCTGACGTTTGTCGAGCGTGACCGCTTCCGCGTTGGTCGTCCCGAGTGATTCAATGACGCGTTCGGTGGCGTCGTCGAGTTCCTGCTCGGTGTCGGCGATAATCTCGATGTAGATCGCGAAATCGAACAGTTTCGTCTCCCCGAGGATGATATCCCAGATGAGGTCTTTGACCATGTCCCGGTCGGCCTCGACCTCGTGGGTGTCGGTCTGGTTCTTCTGGTCTTTCTTGTGGAGGCGGGCCCGTAGTTGCGTCAGGCGTTTCTGGAGTTTGCGGAGGACTGACCCCGTATCGCGCGGTTCGATATGCTGGGTGACGCGGACGTGGTCGTTCGTGGTATACAGGTCTTCGAGCCAGCCCAGCGGCACCCGCTCGGGGTAGCCGTGGATGGTGAGCGTGCGGACGAACTGGTCGTTGCGGACCATGTACCCCGACTCGAAGAGCTTCGACACCTCCTGCAACTGGCGCGGTGCGACGACGTCCCGATCGGCGAGGGCCTGCTCGGTGTCGTCCTGCACGACGCCAAGCCGGAGTTGCCCCTCGTCGACGTCCTCGATCTCGAGGAGATGCTGGGCCTGCTGACGGATGTTCTCCTTCGTCAGGTCGTCACCGTTCGCTTCGAGGATCGCCGTCACCTGGTCGAACGTCTCGTCGTCGATATCGTCGATATCGTCGATGGATTGCTCGTCGCTTCCTCCGGGGAGGGTCGCCCGGAGGCGGTCCAATCGCTTGCCCATTAGGACTCCCCCTCCGTTCGCGTTGCGTGGGTGAACTCCTCGAAGGCCGGATCGACGTGATTGTAGTAGTGATAGAGAATTTCCATGGTTTCCTGGCGGTCGGTGACCCGTTCGATTGAGACGTCCGTCCGCCCGAGTTTGTTCGTGATCCGGCGCTGGCGCTGGCGGACTTCTCTGATACAGAGTTCCGTCCGGGCCGCCTCGTGACTGTCTCCGAATGGTGTCGATGCGAGAAGGCGCGAGCAGGCAGTCCCGACGACCGGCAGGGAACTGAGCTGGCTCAACACACTCCCGCTCTCGAGGTCCTTGGTGACCTGGTCGGCTTCGACCCGTGTGACGATGTAGAAATCGCGTTGCTTGAGGTCCTCGTCCTCGATGTTCGTGTTGGCCCACTCGATGTAGAATTTGCGGCCATACTGGAGGATCGGCGACTGGCCCCGCGAGGCCATGCTCGCACCGGCTGTATAGAATCGCTCGAGGTGGCCCGTGAGGTCGAACGTTTTCGGATAGCAGGGGACGGCGACACTGAACTCCAGGGACATCAGGAACGACATGTACGCACTCATCGTCTCGCGTTTGGCCTCGTCGCTGAGGGAGAGCCAGTTCTGTGGATGGACTTTCAACAGGCCGATGTAGCTGTCCCCATCGACGGCGATGCCGTCGTCACGGATGTACTCGAAGCCGAGTTTCGCCTGCGTGGTCGTCGACTCCCCGAGCCGGTTCTCGAGGGCGACGTGATCGCGAGCCCGCGCTCGTTCACGTGCCGTCGGGAGGTCCGTCTCGATGTCGTCGAGGAAGCGATCGAGTGCCCGTTGGATCTCCAGATCGGACGTGGGTGGGTCCGCAGGAATGTCGTCCCGGTCCGGTCCGAGGGTCACACCGTCCGGTGGCGCTGTCTCGGTCGATTCGGATTCGGCCGGTGGCGACCACTCGCTCGATTCGGAACCGTCGGTGCTGGCTTGAGCCGTCTCGGTGGTCGATCTCGTTGCCTCGTCGGCGTCGGAATCTGTTCCGTCGGGTGCCTCGTCGGTGGATGCTTGGCCCATGAGGTTACCTCGATTCGGTGTCGTCCACCGTCTCGATCGTCTCTAGGTCCAGGCCGTCCTGCCGGACCCCGACGACATCCTGCACGACGGGCGTCTCGGCCGCAGGTCGGGTCCGGCGGTTGTAGTAGGCGTTCGACGAGAGATAGTACTCGGCGGCTGCCCGGGCGTAGCTGATCGGCCGCTGGCCGGCAGGGGCGACGAGGAGGATGATACTGCCAACCGAGAGGCCGATGCCGCCGGCGATGAGAAACAGCGTGCCAGTAAACCCCAAACTCTGGGCGATGCCCAGTGCGAGGAACGGTATGATGAGGACCTCACCGACTTCGCGGGCGGTGAGTCCGAACAATAACTTGGTGTTAATGATTCGGCCAGCAATCGGGAAGGTGTCCATACACGGTACAGTCAGCGAGAGAGAAATTTAATACTTATTTACGTCTCTCTATTTGTCCTGAATATATATTTATTCATACAGTTAGCATCCGGATAGAGTGACCAGACATAGTCCGTGCTCTAGGAGTGCACAAAATGGGGGCCGGTGAAAACATGCCGCAACAGACCCGTGTGGTGATTACAGTGGGTAGAACAACCCCGGCTTTTTTCGCCGAACTCTGCGGAAGTTGGCCCAATGGACAGACGCGCGTACCTCGGCCTTGTCGGCATGACGAGCCTCGCTGGCTGTGCGAAGATTGCCAAACTGGTGGGGCCAGCGAGCCGTGCCGCAGACGATGCGGTGGACGACTCGGCTGAACCGGACACACCAACTCCAGAACCAGAGTTTAGCAACGGAGTGGAAGACATCAGCACGGAAGATCTCTCGGACCAGCTCGAGGACGCATTTCCGATTTACAGTATCGATTCCAGAGAAACGGTCGATGCGTACGGGTATCTCTCGTGGTCCGTGGATATCCAATCCGAAGTGGACCCGGATCGAGACACAGTCTCTCTCGAGTACCAGGTGACCGTCCGCAATGGCCCTGCGATCGACGTTTATCTGATGGAACAGCGCGAATTCGAGCATTACCGAAACGGCGACAATTTCCTCTACAAAGAGCCCTACAGCGCTGAGAACACGAAATATGCAGACGCGAGTGGACTCCTCGATGTCCAGAACTACGTCTTCCTGTTAGACCACTCATCTGCGGGGGTCGCAGGGCCGAAGCTTGCAGACTCACAGGATGCCGATGTCACTGTAGAATTCACGATCGAGTGAGACCTACCGAGATTCAAGCTCCGCTGTAGAGATTGGGGTGCTACCGCAGGCCGCTCCATTCCGGGCCGGCCCATATACCCTGCACGGTAACGAGAACTGCGACTAATTTGAGGGGTAGTGATCTGTCCAGGGTCGGACTCGTTCGAGTGCTGCGGCCACGCTCAGGATCTCTGTTTCTTCGAACCGGTTGCCGACTATCTGCAGGCCAACAGGAAGCCCATCATCAGTGAGACCGGCGGGCACTGACGCCGCGGGGTGGCCCGTCAGGTTGAACACCCACGTCAGCATTGCATCGGTTGGGACACCCATCACCGACTGGCCATCGATTGCTGTCGGGTAGCCGTCAGCGAGATGTTTGCTGTACGGTGGGACGATAAGAGCGGAGCATGGCGCCACAACACAACGTCGACGAAAAGCAACTATCTTCGAATCTGCCCCCCCAACTCGGAAAATGGGAGGGTGTTCAGGAAATCTCGTATCGAGCGATGCTCCTCCGACCGCAGGCCGGACACACGTCCGTGTCACCGTCGACGACGTCCCCGCAGTGGCGGCACTCGTAGTGGACCTGCCGACTGGCCGTCCCGAGGAGGAGCCGGTGCCAGAACCGGTTCATGCCGACCCCGTCCCGAGCTGTGCTTGCAGCGTGTTGCGATTGGCCCGAACCGTCACTGGACAGACGTCCGCTGCTGTTGCGAGTGCTTCCTGTGTGACGTCACCATTGTGCTCGGTGGCCGCGACTTCGAGACAGGCTGCCGCAAACCCAGCCGGATCGCGACCACTGGACAGGCCTGTCTCTGTTGCCTGGTCGGCGAGCGCTATCGCTGCACGTCTCGTCTCGGGTGCCGCGTCGACTGCCGATGCCAGCTTCGGGACGAATGCCGCCGGCTCTTGGGGTGGGATCGGCAAGTTTAGTTCCCGATTCAGGGTCTGGTAGGCGTTCCTGACACGGGACTCGGCAACGCGAGCGACGCGGGTGATCTCCGCGAGTGTCCGCGTCTGCTCCGCACACCGACACGCCGCGTAGACACAGGCAGCCGCCATCGATTCGATCGACCGACCAGGGAGGAGTGACGCGTCCTGTGCCGTCCGGAACAGTGTCGCCGCCTGTTCTCGAATTGCCCGATCGAGGCCCAGTGCCGAAACGAGCCGCGCGATCTCCGTACAGCCGTGTCCGAGGTTGCGTTCGGCCTTGGACTGCCACGTCGCCCGGCTGTGTTCGCGACGGAGTCGGGAAAGTTGTCGTCGCTTCTGGTTCGGGAGTTCGTTCCCCTTTGCGTCCTGTCCGCGGCCGATCGTCGTCGACAGGCCACGGTCGTGGCGTGCGTTCGTCAGCGGTGCGCCCGTGCGCTCGCGTTTGGTTTCATCTCTCGGATGGATCCGCTTTCCACGCCGGTCCAGGCGAGCTGCCTCGACGACCAGCCCGCAGGTGTCACAGCGCGTTTCGCCTTGCTCGGTAACGAGTGTGCCTGGACAGTCCGGGCAGTCGTTCGTCGGGAGTTTCCCGGTCGATTCCTCGTCGAAGCCATCTGCGTAGATGTCGCTCGAAGCCATCTCGAATCAGCGCGACCACTGTGTGTGGCCCCGCACCCCTCGGGGGCCACAAAACAACACATTGGCGCCGGGGCAGTGGTCTCCCATGACAGACCAAGTCGACCGAACTGAAGGGGTGTATCTGGCGCCAGTTTTATCCATACGGTGGGTGATGAGCTTCCTGTCACGGTTTCTCGCAGCCGCGGGTGTCTCCAACCCTCGGCAGTCACCGTGGTGTGTCTGTTCGACGTACTCCCGCGACGCTGCAGGAGTGCGTGACTTCAGACACCCATGTCAACCAACGATCTACCACCGATGGAACCGCTGGCTCCGATCGTCGACCGAATGCGTCTCCACGCTCAGAGACGAATTGATGGATCAGTGACTGGCGAGGTGACGCTCTTCGACGACGGCACCTTCCGCGCACGGATTCGACACACTATCGACGAGGATGAGCACAAATTGATTCGGTACGAACGGACGACCGGTGAGATAGTCTACCTACACGTTCGCGACGCCCGCTGGGAGACGACGACGTTCACCGATGGTGAAACCCTTCACGAGCCAGCCTACGATGTCGTCGACAGTGAAGTCTGTGAGGTAGTTTCGCCTCCATACCCCCGAGGGCTGGCCTAAGTCTAGGGGCGAAATGAGGCCCCAGCTGGCCTCACAGCGGCTGATCTCTCCGGACCCCTCGGGGCCACTAACAAACCGACGCGGTGGGTTCAAGCAGACTCCGGGTCAACTGGTACTTAGGATGGTCTCCGAGGCCGAGATCGAGCGTCTCCGGCTGGAAGCCGACACGATCATGACCCGCTATCAGACGGTCGAGGAGGCACTCAACCAGGCGCGCAACGAATCCGGCGATCACTGGGAAGAGGGAGAACTCACGGTCACACTGGAGACCCCACAGGGAGAGGACATCGAGGTGGTACTGGACCTCGATCAAGATCCGGCAGCTAACGCACAGCAGCGCTACGAACGGGCGAAGGATCTCGAAGCCGAACTCGAACAGCAACAGGCCGTCGTTGGCCAGCTCGCACCACTGCCGGCCGACCCGGTGGCCTATCGGATTCTGTACCACCTCGACACGGTCGAGGGGAACTATCCGCGATCGATGGCCGGCCATCTCGATGCCGAACGGAAACAGGTCGAAGCGCTGTGCGAGGAGATGGAGACGGCCGGCCTTCTGGAGCGCGTCGAGTCGGGAACGGTCAAGCAACGCCGCGTGAAGGCCAAGCAAGCCGACGAGGTCCGTCAGCACCACACCTACTACCGCCTCTCGCGGGAGGGCGATCACCTCCTGCGCTTTCTGGCAGAGCGGGACGGGAAGAAGAACGTCCTCCGGCACCTGCCGGATGGACAGACGATCGCGAAGCGGTTGGCTCGCGGTGGTCCGGATTATCCACGGATGACCGCCGACGAACTGGAGATGGACTTCGAGTACATCCGGCATCTCTACCGTGCGCTTCGGCGCGTGGGGCTGGTGACCACCTACCAGGGGAGTACGATCAAAGCCAGCGAGCGCAAGCTGAAACCCAAAGACGAGACCCACCGCAAGCACACCTACTACGTGACGACAGCTGTGGCTGACGAATTGCTGCGTGAGTTAGACGAGTAGGGGAAGTCGTGCTACGACGGGTTCTTACTTTCCAATCCGATGTGGTCCTCTGAACTTGGATGAGGGCCATGATGAGGTTGAGTGGTTAGAGCGGGCAGACGTCAGAACCGAATCCAGACGCCAAAGTGAAAATAGAGCGCTTTTGCGGGCGTATCGCATCTCATAGGGATATTAGATGGCGAAAAGTTATTGTGCCAGACCCTCAACGTTCTAGCCCAGACTATGTCGCTCTGGCGAGCAAAGCGGAAATACGAGGCCAATCAGGGCCTCAACGAAACCGCCGACGACGCTTTGCTAGCCATCGCTATACTCCAAAACGAGAGCGGCGACTTCGGAGTATACACACCACAGGAAGTGAGGGAGAATCTTGAGGATGGCTGCGAGATTCTACAGGGAGTCCGTGGTGCTCTTGAGAGCCCAAATGAGGCTTCGAGTTATTACCTTGCGCTAGCGGATCACCTCCGAACCACGGGTCGTAAGCAGACGGCCAAACAGTTCAGCCGGGATCTGGAAACCGCCACTACCGCCTTGGTAGAGTCTTCCGAGAGTCTCCAATGGAATTCTGAGTTGAACAAGGCCAAGCAACTCCTTCAGCGGGTCGAGGAGTTCACGTCGGAAACTTCTAAACGGAATGTAGACAATCTGAGAGGGAATCTTGCGGGAGGAACTCGCTAACCGACGCCTGACGAGGCTTGAGAGTCAGTTATCACAACTCCGTAGTGACCTCTTAGAGTTGGATGCAGGCCTTTCCGACAAAGAAAGCAAGACGTTCCTTGAACCAGTCGAGAAGACGCTCGAAAGAGCGAAGACACGCCAAGAGGCACTTGCACAGGCATCAGAAGACTCAGTGTCAGACTTCTATGATCGATACGTCTCCGCACTCGACGACCTTGATGTTCGCCTGGATAACCTCCACGAAATAACGGGGTACATCGAACTCCATGCCCGTCAACGCGCAGAGGATACAGAGATGATCGACGACATTAGCGAAGTGTGTTCAGAAGTCAGCAGCCCTCTGAACATCTCTATTACCGTTCTTCCGACGATCTGGGAGTCATACGCGATATTCCCCCTCCAAGAGAAGGGTGGCGAAATTTACAGTCTCTTAGCTCCTCGCCATGCGAACCCGAGACAGTACCAACCTCTGTTAGCACACGAGTTAGGTCACGCACTCTTCGACCAAGTCGGGAAGGATCGTGCATATCACGACCGGATGTGGGAGATCGACGACGATTGGGGAGGGGAGAGAGGGGCTTTCGCCGAATACTGGGATGAGTGGTACACAGAATTTCTCTGTGATGCCTGTGGTGTGCTCACTTTCGGCCCAGCTTATGTGTATGCGATCTCAGATTACCTACATAACCAGCGTCCGTACAACCTATTCATCGAACACCCCCCGAATGCCCTTCGCCTCAGGTTCATAAGCCAATTGACGAGGGACGTCTTCCCAGACGCCGCCCTGGAGATGGTTCAACCGGTTTTGAGCTCAATAGATGGCCACCTGAACAACCAATCACAAAACAAACCAGAGAACTACGATAGTTATGTCGCAGAGGAGTTGTTGGCTTTGGTCAGCGATGCTGCTCAGCGGGAGGTAGACAACGAACTCCAGAGGATAACGGAGCAAGTTAACTCTGATACGTCTCTTGAAGAGGTCGACACAGGGATTAGATATCGAGTGAAAGTGAACCGGAAGTGGGCTCAGAACGGTGGATAGCGAACGCGACTACACTTTTCAAAGATTTCGTTGAGGTCCTTCGGAATCTTGGTCGTTACTGGCGGTTTCATTTTCATCATCGGTGAACCCCAGTTCAAGAAAGACAGCTTGAATACGTCTTCACCGATAGCTGTGATGTCCTGATCATGGGACGTGGCTCGTCTCTTACAAAGGATTGGTTTGGGCGTCCCTTGGTGGATCTGAGGCTCACCGAACGTGGTCACTAATACGTGTTCATCATCCAATTTTGCGTATGCACCTGTGTCCGGTGCACGACTTCCTCGTTCCGAGAACAACCGATAAGCGTGATTTTCGATGATTTCAACCGCTGACCACGAAACATCCGTGTGAACGTATTCTTGATTCTGAAGCGCAGGAAGTTCTGATGATAGCGTTTCAAGTTCCGCATCTCCGAAATCACCGTTCCGATGGATGTCGAATGACTCGATTGGGCGGTCAAATGCTGAGCTGGCCGCCTTTAGACTTTGTTGGATAATTCGCTTGGCTGGGTATCCCTCGGACACAGTACTGGTACCCTGGCCAAGTGGTTCTTCTGTCTGATAGAGAAACCTGCCGTCCCTTCCGTCGATAGTAACAGCAGTTGCCGTCGTGGATCGATCTCCAGCGACGCTGAGTCCTAAATAGACATCTGAATTGAGTTCGTTTGCGAGACCGAATGGGTACGTACCCAATTTCACAGCGAGTCCACAAGCAGTGTTGAAGATGACGTCGTCCGATGCACCCTGACCTTCCGAGTACGTCGATGTAGTCACGTACTGGGTTGGAGCGCCTCCGAATGCATCGATGATTTCGTAATATTCGTCACCTTCGCCCTCAATGAGTCCGAGAACACCGTCGATGGAGTCTCCGAACTCAGCCACCCATTCGTCAAACTCTACTTGATCAGTGTAGCAAACACGGTGAGGGTCGGATCGGATTTGGACCCCACCGATCTCTAAGAGCTTCTCCCGAACATCTTGATAAAGGTTTTCGGCCCGCGTCCTTTCTCCCCCAGGATATGCGAGTACGATTTCGGAAATCTTGCTCTGAGACTCCCAGAACCCGTACTCTTCAAGGTAGTCACGGGTGATCCAGCGCCAATTTCCCGGATGGACCTCTTGACTCGGATCCACAGTGTTAGGTGTGCCAGTCGAAAGGACCTCATCGTTCCCAAACGCTAAGTCCGGATAATTAAAGTCACCCTGCTCGGTTGGTCTCACTCCGTCGTCGCTGACGAACACTTTCTCGTCCTCGACCTGAACGTAGTGAATTCGACCAGTGAAATTCTGAATGGCTTTTTGCCGTTCTTTTGCGGACAGGGCGGCCTCACTGGTTAAGTGGCGGTTCAGTTCTTCTGGAGATGCGTTCAACAACGAAGGTGCGGTATCGTACGGATCGCTGTTTCCAAATCGGATTTGGACTAATGGTTCGTCGGGATCTATCTTGTCTGCCCATTCGCTCCCGTATTCCCGCTGTGCGAATTCACGGACGGAGAGCATCTCATCTCCAAAATCGATAGTTTTGTCCGAGACTTTCCTCTCCGTCGAAATTCCGTGAAGCGTACATTTGGTAGGTTCTGGACGGTCCAACCTGAAGTTCTCTCCACCGTACTTCTCAATGGCTTCCTCGATCCCCTGGTGGTTGATTCGGTCTGCGAGCGACTCACTACTGATGAACTTCGTAACCGATCTCACCACTAACTGTGGACTGTCATGGAATTCAACTCTATACGAAAATCCCGTGTATACGTCGTACTCATCGATTTGACCGCGAGGGGAAGGATAGAATAGTGCGTCTGCGTCCTCGTGATACCAGAAGTCCTGATAGTTCGTCATGTACCACCGAACAGAATCCGAGATGGCTCGTTGAAGGACCATTCGGTCCCAGAAAGACGATGATTCCAAGGTGTGGGTCGTAGTAAACTTGGCGCTCGTACCACTACTCGGAGATTCGATGGTTTTCCGTTCGCTTGCGCCTATGACGGCAATGCACCAATCTCCATCCTCGGCCTGTCTCCACTTTTGTGCTTTCCCGTCGAGTTGCTGTTCGAAGCTCCTCTCTAGCCCTCCGAGAACTCGGTAAGGATCGTTCGATGGCTGTGGGTCTACTTTGTAAAGATCCGCATCGATATCCGGAATCTCTAACTCATACGCGTTGAGAGAGTACGCCATCTGATGGCTAGACACTACAGTGAAACTGATAAATACTTATTCCTCACATCAGAACTGATGTGACCGTAGCAGTGTGGTTTTGGTCCGTTATCTCAAAGTTGGGCGTTGTACCACGCGAGTGTCTCCCCAAACTGAAGCCCCTCGGTAGGAATCGAGAGTGTCGAACCGAGAAACGGATGTGACAGACCAGCTACGCACCAACTCTTACGGGCAATTGAATAGTCGCAACAGTCGTACACGGAGTATGGCGCGTTTGATCGGCGATTATGAGGTCTACGGGGTCAACGTGGGCCCGGAAACGCGGTGTGCCCACTACAAGAGCGAGCGGGACGTCATCGCGCTTCGACTGGGCTGCTGTGAGGACTTTTTTTCCTGCCACCGCTGTCACGAATCGGTCACCGATCACGAGTCACAGCCGTGGCCCCGTGAGCGCTTCAGGGAGCCGGCTGTCCTCTGTGGCGTCTGTACAACTGCCCTGTCCGTCTCTGCGTACCTCGACGCGGAGCATACGTGTCCGGCCTGTGGTGCCGAGTTCAATCCGGGCTGTCGCACGCACTATGACCGCTATTTCGAGGGTTACATCGAATAGTAATCTGTAGATGATAAATCCAGACTTCAGGATTCGGGGAGTTTGGACCTTAAGTACTCATTTTGCGCTAAAGAAGAAATCTAGGTTTCTGAAATCACGATTTCCAAAATAGGGAGTTCTATTGAGGTGGAGATGCAATCGGGTGTATGGAGCAATTCGTTGATCGGGACGTCGAACTCGATCAGCTCACGGACTGCTACGAGTCCGGGGCCGCAGACTTCGTTGTCATCTACGGCAGACGTCGCCTCGGTAAGAGCGAGCTCGTCCGCCAGTCCATCGCTGATCGGGATGACGCCGTCTATTACCAAGCAGTCGAATCCACGGCACAGAACCAACTCGAACAGTTCGTCGACACCGCCACCGCACAATTCCCCTCGTTGCAGAACGTCCGCCGCGACTGGGAAGCCCTCATCGAAACACTCGGCGAGGAAGACGCTATCGTGGTCATTGACGAGTTCCCGTTCCTCATCGAGGAGGACGAATCGCTTCCCTCACGGATCCAGCGAGTGTGGGATATGGAACTCCAGGAGACGGGGATGACGCTCGTGCTCGTCGGCTCCTCGATCAGCGTCATGGAGGACAAAGTGCTCTCCGGAAGCGCACCCCTGTACGGCCGTCGGACAGCGACGATTGATCTCAAACCGCTCTCTGTCGCTGATGCACGCCAGTTCTTCCCAGAGTACGACCCGGAGACAGCTATCACAGCATGGTCGATCTACGGCGGCACTCCGTACTACCTCCAGACCATTGATCCCGACCAGTCGCTCGGAACGAACGTCCAGCGGGGGATTCTCTCGGAGCAGGGGCTACTGTACTCTGAACCCGAGTTCCTGCTCCGCACTGAACTTCGACAGCCGAACACGTACTTCAGCATTCTCCGTGCGCTCGCCCACGGGCGTCGCACTCCGAACGAAATCGCCGGCATGGCCGGCGTAGAGTCGGGATCACTCAGCACGTACCTCCAGAAACTCCGTCGACTCCGTCTCGTCGAGCGCCATATCCCCGTGACGGAATCCCCGACGGCCTCGAAACGCGGTCGGTATCGCATCGCTGCGCCGTTGTTCCGGTTCTGGTTTCGCTTCGTCTACGGGAACCAGGACCAGCTTCGGATGCTCGACGATGACGCGTACGACGAACTTGTCGTACCAGAACTGGCGGATTACGTGAGTCCGCTGTTCGAACGCCTCTGCCAGCAAGCGCTCCCAGACCTCCTCGACCGACAGTTCCGCGATGTTGGGCAGTGGTGGTTCAAGGAACACAAACTCGATGTCCTCGGCCTCACTGGCGACGGCCTCGTCGCCGGCGAGTGTAAGTTCACATCCCAACCCGTGAGTGAGGGCGTCCTTGCCGACCTTGAACGAACAGCGTCAGAAGTCCGATGGTCAGAAGGACCGGCAGACGGCGAGACCCTGTACGTCTTGTTCAGCCGCTCCGGGTACACTGACGACCTCAAAAACGCCGCTGACATACGTGACGACGTTCGAATCTTTGAGTTGCCCGATTTGATCATGAGAAGTCACCAGGGATGAACGATTCGGGGTCAACATTGAGGCGGAGTTGGTACTTGCTGTCCCGGGTCCCCGTCGCTTCTCTCGTCGGGTCGAGCAGCGGGTACCCAGTCGTGAAGTTCTCGACGAGGTCCTGGTACTCCGGAAGATCGGTGTCCAACTGGTCGGCGAGATACACGAGTCGTTTCGTTGCGGCACCGTTCCCAACCCGCCGCAGGTACTAGACGACGCGTTCCCACGAACAGCGCGTGTCGACAGCGTTCTGCATTGCCGTCGCAAGCTCGCTGATACCCCCGCAGAACTCCGGATGGTCGGCACAATCGACTAGCGTCTTTTCGATACTCGACATATTCACCTGGTTCGACCCGACCGCAGTCGGTTGATACCCGAAGAACTTCTGCTCAGTGACCGTCACCGGTCGATACGTGACCCCGTGGATGTCGTGCTCCTGGGCGCGCTCCGTCGTCACGACATACACCGTGCGGGACATCTGCTCGGTCAGCCCGTGGTGATTCAACGCACTCCAGTACCCGATGTACATCGGCTCTACGAGTGCTGACGCGATTATGAACTCGTGTTCAGTATACACGGCGTTCTCACCGGCAGCGAGCGGCAGAATCAGATATTTCCCGCACGCGATCCGCTCAAGGCACCCTTTCTCCTTGGGCGCATACGCCATGTCCTTGGCCGACTTCCGCGGAATGTCAAAGCCGACTGTTGTACCACGCGAGTGTCTCTCCAAACTGAAGCCCCTCGGTTGGAATCGAGATCGCTGCGACCGGTGCGTCCTCGAACAGTGGTAGCAATTCCTCGTAGTACGATTTCCCCGCGTGAATGACGAGCGACGTCGAATCAGTCACAAGACCGGCGTCATCGAGTTCGTCGAACACACGTTCGGCCCACGTTCGTTTGCGTTCGACTGACGCACCGGTGAGGTCTCGTCGTAGGGTTCGATTGGGTCGCCATCGGGATCTACCAGCCCGTGCTTTGCCGAGAGTATCCACCAGGCATCATGCTCGCGGTCGGCGTACGTCCGCATCTTCTCGAAGTACGGAGAGGTGTAGAGGGTTTTTCGGGACGGCTGGCT
The DNA here is from genome assembly GCF_001989615.1 of Halorientalis sp. IM1011. Taxonomy (NCBI): domain Archaea; kingdom Methanobacteriati; phylum Methanobacteriota; class Halobacteria; order Halobacteriales; family Haloarculaceae; genus Halorientalis; species Halorientalis sp. IM1011. The sequence continues at coordinate 184,810 of NZ_CP019068.1, forward strand.
CGTCTCGTTTCGATTTGACGCAGCTCACGAGCCCGATTTCACGGGTCGGTTCAGAGCCCATACAGGACACCTGACCAGTCACGGGATTTAAACACATTTCCAAACAGTAATGAATCATGTTCCGCTGGGTACGCCAACTTCTCGGTGGCGGCACCGCCTCACCCCAATCCACGGCCAGTCATCGCGTGACTACTGGCCGTGAGTGGAAATGGGATCGTACGAATGAATACCAATATGACCACTACACCGACGCAGTCGACGACATCAAGCAACTCAAGCGAGACCGGCGCCACGACGAAGTCATCGCACTCCTCAACTGGTGTATCGACTACACTGAAGCGGAGGCCGAAGCCGACGGTCCCATTTCCAACGCACCAGCCCCGACTTACTATCGTCACCTCGGCATCGTCCTCCGGAAAGAGGGCCGCTACAGCGATGAAGTTGCACTGTTAGAAGACTACATTGATTGGTTCGACCAACACAGCGGCACGCCAGACGAGGGACTGATTGATCGTCTGGAGAAGGCGCGAGAGCTAGCCGCTGCCGAGGAGTGAGATGATTAGTAGTAGCGGCCGTAATACTGAAGCTGCGCTCGTGTGAAATTCTTCATAGACCCTCTAAGATTCGCCGGCCCTTAGTGAACCTAAGAGCGTATGGGAGAACAGCAGCAATCAGCTATTGACCGTATATTAGAAACGGTAGATGTTATTGACCTGGTCAGTAATCTAGATGAGTTTGCGGAATGGCTACGAAACGAGTTTGGGACTGGGAGATCTGACGAACTGCTTGGTGGCTATAAGTTCTTCATGGAGAGGGCAGTCAGGGGTTTCCTCCGTCAAATCATCTACATCAAATTTCCTTTGTTACATGAAGGTCTTCGTTCCTCTTGTACAGTGTACAAGAATTCCCGTACCGTATTGCAAATCGCTCTCATTTAATATATCCTGGAGACACGCTCTATAGGAATGGTTTCAAAAAAGGACTTGGCTGACTTTATTGAGGATTTTGTGGTTGAGACACCGAACTGGGCTCTGTTTGGGATGGCATTGCTTTTCGTCTTTTTCGGCTGGTTCATTGATCACGCGTCTTTTGTTCAGAGGTTTGGTGGCGTTCTAGTCGCTGTGATATTGGTGAATGCGTTTTACAGCTTCGACGTATTCTCGAATGAGTCTAACAAGACACTGATTCAGGTGATGTTGATCTTCGCTGCTGTAGGTGGTTTGGTCGCCAGTGAAGTCCTCAAAAGCGTGCTCATCGCAGCCATAGGAGATCTGGTCATTATCCAGGTTTTGGGTATAATTGCTGTTGTCAGCCGTATTAGCGTGAATATCACAGAGGCATACTCTGAAATTGACCGGCCAAATCCCAGAAATCGGTCTCCTGCGATTGTTTTTGACGGACGGAATGACACCTACGGAATGTACACTGCTGGACTCATAGCGGTCATCCTACCCGAGATACTCGAATTTCTATGGCTCGGGGAATACTTTGACTGGATGTCTTGGGTTTGTCTACTCATCGCTTGTACCGGCTTTGGAGCTGTGTACGTCTACAGAGACTGATCTAGTAACTGCTCCCAAAAATAAAGATCAAACACCTGTTTCATATAACTGATTTCATACAAACACTTAATCCAGGGTGGGCTCTTTGATTCGCTATTATGTGTGGAGGAGGAAGTCGTAATTGGAATAACGGTTCTTCTGGATCTAATGGTTCTGGAGACGGGAGAAATACTGAAGGTGTCCCTCCAGAGAAAGAGACGAATTCGCAGGCGAGGGAGGAAACTGAGAATCCCTGCCTTATCAATGAGACTATAGAGTTAGATTCGACGGATCCCGATGCTTTGGACGACGTATCGGAAGGAGATATTCTTCCTATCGAGGTCCGGGATGGAGTACCCAGCGTGATTGATGATGAGGACCGAGTTGTGGGTACTATCACTGGAGATCTGGGTGAAAGATTGCTTGACTGTATTGAGAACGATTACAGCTACCGGGCAGAAATCATTGAGATTGACGGCAGGAAGTGCGAGGTGCGAATAATCAACAAGTGTTACATCACCAGTACTGCTACGATCGCTTCGCCTAACCCGGACGCCCTCAGTAAAGTATCAGAGGGAGACGTACTCGCTGTCAAAGTCCGAGATGATAGCCTCTGTGTTGTCGATGATCAGGACAAGGTAGTAGGCTCTATTGCCAAGCCTTGGACGAAGATTCTTATCGAGTGTGTTGAGTCAGGGGTGGAGTACGAGGCTGGAGTCACAGATATCGATGGTGGTGCCTGCGAAGTCGAAGTTTACAACAAGTCTTCTGAGGAATGATTATCGTCGGCGGCACCTACTTCGAGCAGTGTAAGTTCCCGTACGACGAGGAGTTATGGGGGCCGGGGCTTCGCGGCGTCAGTGCTGTGCAAAATATTACTTCCGGAGAAAACACGCTCTACACCTGTATCGGCACTAATCACGAAACTCAGCTCAATCTGAAAGCCAGTTCGTACGGCTTTGCTTCAGAAGTAACGGAAATCCCCGAAACCATTCAGTTCCAGTATCTGCACAACCACTCGAACGCCAGGTTTCTCCCCCCGGAAGCAAACGAGTACGAGGGTGAAATCGATTCTGTCAGGGGTGATGCAGTACTGAGGTTTGGGCTTGTGGAAGGAACGGCTGTAGTCAATGGAACTAGGGTGGTATACGATCCGCAGTCCGCGGAGCCAGACCCCTTCCACAAGAATGGGTCCGAAGCAGAGGAATTGACTATAGTCCTCAACAAGCACGAAGCGAAAGAGTACACCGCTGAAGACTCTGTCGAGGAAATGCTGGCAGACCTAACGGAAGGACAAGACAGCGCCGAGGTGGCCGTGATCAAATGCGGTGCATCCGGTGCTATCCTCCGTGAAGACGGTGAGAACCATGAGATCCCAGTCTACGAGACTGAGAGAGTTTGGAACATCGGTTCTGGTGATGTCTTTACGTCAATCTTCGCGGCGTATTGGGCAGAAAAAGACTGGCCAGCGAAACAGGCAGCGGAAAAGGCCTCACTCGCAACGGCCTACTACTGCAGTAGAAGGCAACTCCCGATTCCAGAAGAACCTGTAGAGATAGAGGAGTTTGATCCCGAAGAGAAGCCACCAACAATCGGTGAAGAAGGTCCTACTGTCTATATCGCGGCACCGTTCTTCTCCATTGGTGAGTTCTGGCTTGTTGACGAAGTGCGACGAATCCTACTGGATGAAGGTGCCCAAGTGATCTCCCCATACCACGATATTGGAGGAATAGATGACTACGAACGGGATGAAGAGATTGCCGATAGGGATCTTGCTGCAATCGATGAAGCGGATACAGTCCTCGCATTGATCGATAACTGTGACTCGGGAACGTTCTTCGAGACCGGGTATGCCAGAGAAGTCGAGAAACCGGTGGTAGCCTATGGGAATGAGATTGAGAACAGTGAATATACGATGCTTGAAGGAACTGGATGTAAATTGTATGATGACTTGGCTACGGCGGTCTTCAAAGTGTTGTGGACAGCATAATGGTTGAAACAGTCCTGCTGATTTCCGGCGGCGTGGATTCAGCGTGCCTAGCTTATTCGGAGCAACCTGATCTGGGTGTTACGGTTGACTATGGCCAAGCCTGTGCCGAAGCAGAAGTCAAGGCAGCAGCGCAGATCTGTGATCAATTAGACATTCAACATTCTGTGATCGAAGCAGACTGTAGCGAACTCGGATCCGGGACCATGTCGGAGCAGAGCCAGCTCAATATTGCTTCTACGCCTGAGTGGTGGCCGTTCCGGAATCAACTAATTATAACCATGACCGCCACTGAGGCCGTGAAGATCGGTGCCTCAGAACTCATCGCCGGATCAGTGAAAGATGACCAGGACCATGCTGATGGGAGAGCAAAATTCTACGAGAAGATGGATGATCTTCTCTCTTTTCAGGAGGGCGACCTCAGTATCTCAGTTCCAGCAATAGAACAAAGGACTACAGAACTGATCAAGGAAACTGGTGCGCCTTTCTCTTTGCTAGGCTGGACTCATTCCTGCCACACCTCTAACAATCCATGCGGAGACTGCCGCGGCTGTAGAAAACGTCACAGAGTTCTGAGTGAGGCGTTTGACGGAAGAGCTTGAGCTCCCATATGATATTGGAAGGGGGATAGTTCTGGGAAAGCCAGGGAGAAACGAAATGAATGCTATTCAGGACGGGAGAGCGCGAGATGAAGATAAAGTGCCTTCAGTTATTGATGACGACGTTTAGGAGGAGTATCGCAACTTCAACGTTAACGCATAGATGGATTAACAACCACCCGATGAACCTGGGAGTTGGTCATCGCTATGCTCCTGCTCACGTCGCTTTCGTTTCAGCCGCTCTACCTCATCAAGGCACTCGTTGAGTACATTCTCCTGTTCATCAAAGTACTCTACAAGTCGCTGAGCTATTTCTTCCTCCAGTACCTCGTTACGGACATAGTTCGGAGAATCTACTATTCCGATAAGATCTACACTATCTTCGAAACTGACCAACGTAGCGTCGCCTTGTACAGCTGTTCGGTCCCCCATCTTGAGGCTACGCTTTTTATCGATATATCCGACAATCCGGCGTTCGCCATGTGTGTATAAACTATCGTTTTGGCACCGGGTGAAGAGGAAGAGATATCTTCGAGAATCAGTTTCTGCAAACGTTTTTACCGAGGGCTGGTAGCATTCGCTACAGAAATTTTCAGCCTCCTTCTCAAGGAACGGTTCTGTTTTCCCTCTGTTAACAATATCACGGACTGGGTATTTGGAATGAGAGGCATGGAAAAACCATTGCAGCTGGCCTTTTTCACCGAGTTGGGTGCGGTCGAACTCTGTCTCAGAGACAACATCTGGCTCAGTTAGCCGCTCGTCATGGTAGTCTCGTTGAGCCTGTAAGAGAATCCTCGTTCCCTCCGTGTCGAATTTTAGGGGCCGTCGATACCACCCCTCTTCTCCAGAGGCTCTCGAATGTTCCGTAACAAATTGATTTGCTTCGATCCCTGACTCACCACTCAACGGAAGAGGTGTTTTGTATAATCGTGAGTCATCAGGATTACCTAACACAAGATACTTTGCGTCGAACTCATCCCGGCGAACGTGAGCATTGGTCTCGAACTGTTCCTTTACGTTCTTGGGAAGAGAATGATATTCCTCCTTGGAAATTGGGTCGTGTTCTAAAACGAAGTGGCCAATAATATAAGCTCCCCAATCATCGTTTATCCATTCCTGGCTGGGGCTTTCTTCACCCACGTAGTCCAACGTTGCATAAAAGAAGAGGATATCTCCCTCTTCAAGCTCTGCTATGCGAGCCGTCTTTGGTTGATGGCGGTCGCCATAGGTGTAGTGATTGCTGTAACCCAGTTCAGGAAACTCTGGGTCAAGGTGAGCTACCGTATCCTTTGTACTTTCTGGTCGAATTGGGTCGAGATTTAGATCTTGGTACGTCGGTTCCATGACCGCCTCGTTTCCTTCTGGTATAGGGATATAACGAAATGTGCCGTCTTCGTATATTGGTCCACGCCCACCAGTATGACTACTATTGGCCGCGACGTTGATAGCAACTGACTTCATGCGCTTGCATGTGATATGCTATCACCAAAAACAGTGGTACTATGTCGAGGGCCTAATGCCGGGCCTGTCTAACCCACTCTGGGCTTATTGAACAAATACGAGGGGAGTAAACCAACAATTGTCTCAAAGAGCATCAAGAAGGTCGTCTTTCCTAATGGCTGGTGCGTCCCGTTCTGCGGCGTTCATCGCGGCATCCTCAACGATGCCGACGATATCCGCGGCGGTACAATCCGCCGTTTTCGCGGCGAGTTCCTCGTACGCGTCGTCGTCGACATCCGTCGGGCGATCACGCAACTGCACCCGGAAAATCGCTTCCCGAGCCTCCTCGTCGGGTTGACTGATCTCGTATTGCTGGTCGAACCGGCCGCGGCGCGTCGCCGCGTCGTCCAGTAACTCCTTCCGATTCGTCGCTGCGATTACGAGATAATTCGGATCCTCGGCATCCAGATGCGCGAGGAACTCGTTGACGACTTGGGCGTGTTCCTGATGGAGGTCGTCACCCCGGCCAGCGAGCAAGGCGTCGATCTCGTCGATAAAGATGACACAGTGCTCGAACTGCGCTGCGTCGGCGAAGAGTTGGTTGACCCGCTCGGTGGACTGGTTGATCCACTTGCTCTTGATGTCACCGGCGGAGAGTTCGAGATAGGGGGCGCCGAGTTCGCCGGCGATCGCCCGGGCAAACAGGGTCTTCCCTGTCCCCGGTGGCCCATAGAAGAGAATGCCGTTCGGTGGGGAGATATTGAACCGCTCGTAGGCGGCATCAGGCTGGGTTAGCGGGCGGAGGACTGTGCTGGCGAGTTCGGATTTCAGGTCCTCCATCCCGCCGACGTCGGTGAAGGTGGTTTCAGGGGCAGGTGTCCAGTCATAGGACAATTCGGATTGGTCCGCGTGTCGGCGATGACTATATTGAGGGTTGTTTTGTCCACCTTGGTCTGGAGAATTGGCCTGTTGAGTAGAAGAATTAGTGGACTTAGTTCTTGAAGAGGGTGTTCCTCTTGAGGCACCATTTTCCATGTCTGAATGGGCAGCGATATCTGCGTATGTCATCACTGGAATGGTGACCACCCAACTTAGACCGATTTTCCAGGGATCATCGAACAGAGGTGCGACTCGAAGAAATTGAAGTGGTCCCGATATCGACGGATAAGCGTTACCCCAGAGGGGTAGAAACCAGACAGCAGTAAGACCTATTGATCCTGCTATAATCCCGGTCACCCATCCACGTTCAATATCTGCATTCTCCTCATCCACTGGCAACTCCATAATCGATGTAATTGCAATAGCAGCAAATCCTGGTAGGAACCAGATCGCCGGAACACAGACTACTGCTACGAGCCATTTCGTTGAAATTGGTACTTTGGTCGTCGCCCATACAATTCCTAGAGGAATGAGAAGATAACATCCAGCCAATACAATCGACGAGGTTAGCGATAGAGAAATTGACTTTGCAATCTCTCTGTATCGCTCACCAACCCCTCCCTCAGATTTTAGGCGTGTATTGGATTTGCGATCTTCCATAATCTATTCACCTTGGAAAATTTTCATGCCAAATCCCCCTACCCGGTAGTCCTTCATTCTGACTGAGATGAACTGGATGTTTCAGATGTCCAATTATCCAGCTTCTGCTGCGTGGTTCCCGATTCACTGGATGTATCTACAACTGGCTTTTCTCTATATCTCTCGAGACCTGCTTCAGCCCAATCAACAGGTGACTGATGGAGATTCCGGGTTGCGTAATCTGCTCCCGCATGAAGGTCTTTGGCAGTACGTTTACTCCCTTTTTCGATCGTCTTTCCTTTGCTTTTGCTCCATTCTCGCTTCCCCTCAGAGACATGGTTTGCAACTGCACCGCTAGCGGTACTCTTGACCCGATTCATTGCGTTGCCGGCAGTACTAGCTGCAGAACTTCCAACACCGTTCGTACTCTTATCGACTCTTCGAAGCCCCCTCGAGGCACCATGTCGTGCCTGTTCCATGAGCGCCGTCCGAGTAGAGCCTCCGTCAGACTGACTCGCTACCGATTGCTGAGATCCAGACGAACTCTTTGCACCCTGCCGGCCGGACACCCGCCGCGGTGACAGCCCGGCCATCGTGACGGCCTTGATCCCGACCAGCGCCGGGGCCACGAGTCCAATTAGCCAGAAAAAGTACGCCTCGAGGACGTCGCCAAACCCGGAATTACTCGCTGCAGTTGCGGCCTGGCCGGTTGCATCCGCGTACGCCCCGGCCGCGGCCGCTCCAGTCTGGAGGAGGCCCGCCATGACCACCCCGGCGACCAGCAGATAGCCGGTGACCTGCAGGACCATCTTCGCGAGTTCGGCGGCGTAACTCAACGGGCCAAAGTCCAGATACAACATTGCGCCGATGACCGGCAGCAGGATGAACGTCGCGTTGAAGAGGAACTCCCGGAGCACGAACACACCGAGTGAGAGGAGGATCCCGGCCACAGAAACCATACTCAGGACCAAGGCGCCAATGACGATCCCGGCACTCGACCCGGCAGCACTCTCGAGGCCGGCCTTGAGCACCTCTGGGCCAAAGGACGACCCGTAGTCGGCTGTGAAGATGTGCCGGATCGCGGCGTTCGTCAACAGCAGGCTGTAATGCATCACCTGCCGGGCGACCGCGACGAAGATGATGACCTTCAGTGCCTTCCAGGCCAGCATGAAATTAGTCACCTCCCGCTGGTCGGCGAACGGCTTGCTCGCGACGCCGGCCATGACCATGATCACTAGCAACTGCGGGAAGATATCCAGATTGTGCTGGAAGGCCTCCTGCATCCGGGGGTCGGCGTAGGGGCTGTCGAAGAGGATGAAGGTCCGGATCCCGGTAGAGATGATGTCTCCGATGAAGCCGAGGACGCCCGTCACCAGGTAGGTGAAGAAATCCGCGACCCACCCCTCCAAGAGGCCGCCAATCGCGATCAGGTGGATGGACGCCGTCATGGGTGGTGTGAGCGGTGTGGTGGTTGGGTGGCAGTGCGATCAACGGCTCTGTTATGGTGGGTACTCGCGTGCATGCTGTCAGGACCTCCCCCGTCGCAGGTACGCGACCGGGATGAAGAAGACGAGAAACGCTGCGATCGAGACCAGTGCGCCGGCGATGCTGGACAGGAGGGCGTAGATATTGAACGCCTTCGATGTGAATTCGATCTGTGTCTCCGCAGTATCGTAGTACACCCCCCGGGAGACGTCCGTCGCGCCGGCAAACGACGCCGTGACGAACAGATCCCGCCGCTCGACGATGGCCGTCCCGTCGGTCGACGTCGTTACTGTACTTTTGGCTGCGCCCTGGAGGGTGAGCGTGCGATTCCTCAGTGGCTGGCCGGATACACCATCCTGGAGTCGGACGCGGGCGTGAGTGTCGTTGAGACGCGTCGTGTTGATGTTCGTCGGGCGTTCCTGTGCGTCGGTGGTCGTCAGCGGAATCCGGTCACCGTGGATATCCCGCAGCGTGTCGATGGGCTGGTCGACGTTCTCGATGACGACCGTCGAGGCCAGAGAGGGGGCGACCGAACTCAGATTGACCTGTGGAGCTATTGGCGCAGCCTGGCTCGAGAGTGACTGCTGTTCGACGCCGGTGATCGTCGGCGGGTCGACCATGCTTCGGTTCTCTGGGCGCTGCAGTGTGGGTGTCTGCCGAGCCGCGGCGAGCTGGAGTTCCAGGACATTCGGGGACGAGCCCGTGGCCTTCTGGCCGGCTGTGGCCTGTGTGGGTGACTGCAGTGGCTCGGAGCCCGGTTGTGGTCCCTCACCGTCCGTCGATTGGGAAGCGCTAGCGGTGGGGCGATACTGCGTGCCTCGCGTGGCCGTCTCGAACTGCCGCTGTGAGTAGATCCCCCAGACGTTTCGAAGCCGCAGGTTCGATTCCTCGAAGGTCGCCTGACTCCACAGGCGCCGGTTGTTTAGCGCGGCTGGGCCGTCGAATTCGAGGACGAGCCGATCTACCTCACCGTCCGACCGGACGACCGTTTGTGTCACCGACAGAGGTTGGTTCGTCGTGACGATGACGGGCGTCTGGTCGGTTACCGTGTGGGTCAGATCCGTCTGGGAGGTCGCGCGTGAATCGACGACCCACTCCCCGTTCTCGCGTTCGGAGGTCGTGGTCTGGGTCGTCACTGTCGAGGTGATCGTCGCCGTCACACTGAGCGTCGTCGGGGCTGAGGCTGTTGCACCCGAGTACTCCAACTGCCGCGGTGATCCGTCGGCAGTGGCCCACGACTGGTTCCCGATCGAGAGCTGCCGCTCGGTGTGTTGGTCTGCCAGCGAATACGTGTGACAGATTCTGGTTCCGTTCGTGGTGGAACAGTGACGCGGTGGCAGCGTCGTGGCGAAATCGAGATGCGCAAAGACCGTTCCGTTGCGTGGGATATACCGAACTGTGTCGTTGGACGGGGTGTTTGGCACTTCTGGGACACTGAGTCGAGACTTAGTGCCGGCAGCCGTCCCGAGGATCGTAATGTGTGCATCGGCGATGACCGTGCCATTCGAGCGCTCGGAGGTCGGCAACCACAAACTGCTGGTCCGGTTCCGGCGGATCTCAGTGACCGACGCCGTCCGGTACTCACGTAGCGTCTGTTGTTGGGGGCCAGCGCGATACGATGGCGTCGTGGTGGGATAGTAGAAATCCCGGACACGACTGGCATCCTGTTCGACTGTCTCGTTCGCCTCTGTCAGTGTCGACAGGTCGGGAACCACGAATTGCGGGACCGTCCCCTGTGCTGGATCGGGATCGTCGGCGAGAAACACGCGCGGTGGATCGTTTGGTGCGGTCTCAGCAGGGGCACCGATAGCACTCGCGAAGGGCACTGCGAGCAAGCCAACGAGTACGAGCCCGGTGCTGAGACGAGCGACTGGCATTGGCTGGAATGGCGTGTGACCGTTAGAGGAGTATCGGGGCGATCGTTCCCGGCGCGAGGTTCTCGAACAGGCCGACGAACACGTTGTAACTGACCGAGAGGACGATCATTCCGGCACCGCCCCACATCCCCCGCCAGCCCCACTGGGCCCGATCGGCACTGCGGCGGGAGACGAACCAGGCCGCGGCACCCAGTAAGAAGACGATCACCCCGATCTGGCCGAGCGTTGTGGCGACGAACTCCTCGATCTGCGTGAGCGAGTCGGTTATCTCGCTTTGTTGCGCGGCAGCGACACCGGTGTACACTACCAGCGAACCGACACCCCCCAAGGCTCGTGCGACATCCTCTTGATGGCGCATGAGTGAACTGTTCAGTCGATTGTACTAAAACCCTCAGATTACCGTGGTTTGATTGTATGTATTACTTACATCAAGCGATTCACTTAGCTAGTAATAGTGATATAATGTCCATTGGCCTATGACGGAATTCTCTCGAATCAATATACCCACGAACGATTATGTGTGTCGGGGGTAGCAGTTTCGAATAGATGTCACTGCTGTTCGAGCACGCTGTCGAGCAGTTTTCTCCAGCCCGTGCCTCACTGTGTGCAGCCGACGAGAGCGATCTAAACACGACCGACACGGACGTGCCGGTTCGCCCTATCGGCGAGTTCGCCAGGCACCACGCGTCACTCGCCCACCCCGAGCGGGACTGGACCTGCATTCCGCTCCACGGCCGCGACGATGCCGAGCCCACCGACGAGTTCGTCGCGTACACCGATCACGATGTGCGCGGCGAAATTTTTCTCGTCGAGCGCGATGGCGACTACGAACCGATCGCGGCCGAGGAGTTCGGACGAACGCAAGTGGCGGACCGTATTCGTTTCTGGCACTCCGATTACTTGCCCGAGTCGTACCCGCCGGGGTACGACGCACCGATCGACGACCACGAACGGCCGCGCAATCCCGTCGACGGTGACCTGCTCGATGAGTTTCGGTCGTACGTGGCCGAGGAGCGGGACGCCACTCGCGACGGCAACTGGGAGAGCGCGCGCAGACAGTCGGCGCGGACGCGGTATGAACAGGGCGAATCTGCGATTCCGTCACTCACCTGTCTCGGCGAGGACGACGACACCTACCGATTCCGGGTCGAACTGGATTCCAGCCAGGAGGATCGCAGAAACGGTGACTGGGCGTACTTCGTCGAAAACGAGTTCGGCATCTACCAAGACAACGAAGTATTGCTACACGCCGACGACGACGCTGATCAGTTCCCGATCGCAGCCACCGTCCAGCGCATCCGCGGGCTGACCCTCTGGCTGACAGTCGACTGGAGCGCCGTCGAGGACTCTGCCGCCGTCGGATCGTCCCTCGAACAGGACCGTAGGTTCGGGCTCTCCGAGCTGCTCAATCCCGTGCCCTTTCAGCGAGAACTGGATGCGATCGACGACCTTTGGGACGACGCGTTCCGGGAGGTTCTCGTCGGCGACCGGCCGCTAACCTTCTCCAACGAAGCGGCTGCGTTGAGTGAGTCGTTCGACGCGGAACTGAACCAGGAACAGCAACTGGCGGTCGAGTACGCCTTGCTGGCCGACGACCTGTTCTGCATCCACGGGCCGCCCGGCACCGGGAAGACCCGTACCTTGCTTGAGATCATCCGGCGGGCGGTCGACGCCGGCGAGGACGTGCTCGTCTGTGCCGACTCCAACCAGGCGCTCGACAACCTCGTCGTCGGGTCGTCCACGCCCGACGAACCCGATGCCCAGTCGCTGCACGCCCACGGGCAACACGGCGACGGCGAGTTCACGCTCGACCGCGCGAACGCCGGACGGTCGGCGCACGAACTCGTCCGGCGCCAGTACGGCGACGTCCCCGATCGCGCCGACGTCGTTGCAGCGACGAATAGTAGCGCGGCCGCGCTCGCCCGCGACTTCGATCTGGTAGTCCTCGACGAGGCGACCCAGTCCACCTGCACCGCCTCCTGCATCCCGCTGGCCCGGGCCGACCGCGCAGTGCTGGCGGGTGATCACCGACAGCTCCCACCGTTCAGTGCAACTGAGGATCCACCCGCGTCGAGTTACGGGCTCTCACTGTTCGAGCATCTCTACGCCGACGGCGGCGTCTACGAAGGGGTCGGACTCCAGCTCAAGACCCAGTATCGGATGCACCCGGACATCGCCTACTTCTCGAACCGAGAGTTCTACGACCGCACACTGCGGAATGGCGAGATCGTCACACCACTCCCGGACAGACCGGCCATTCAGGGGTACAACGTCGGTGGGTCAGTCGATCTCGTCGACCACTCCCGAGCGAACACGGCCGAAGCCCGACTGGTCGTCCACCTCGTCTCGGAGTTACTCGACGAGGTTCCACCCGCCGAGATCGGCGTAATATCGCCGTACGCCGCCCATGTCCGACTCGTGCGGGAGCGCCTCGACGACCACGTCGACGCCAGCGACGCGATCACGGTCGATACGATTGACTCGTTCCAGGGCAGCGAGAAAACTGCGATCGTCCTCTCACTGGTCCGGAGTAACGCCGAGGGTGATCTCGGCTTCCTCGGACGGCCACAGGACGGTCCCAGACGGCTGAACGTCGCGTTGACGCGGGCGAAGCGCTACTGTGCCGTCGTCGGCGACTTCCATACGCTCCGATACGATAGCGATGGCAAGTCGACCGAGCTATACCAGGACTTCCGCGATTTCTTCGCGACGACCGGGCGACTCAACGACGTTGACCCGGATTTCATTCCTGTCTGAGTTCGAGGACGCTGCCACGACGAGCTCCAAGCCTCCAGAGTGAATTCTCGCAACTGACACGTCCCGAATACGAGTTGGTGGGGCCTGCTCAGTCTCGGTGCACTGCTGGCACGAGGTGGCATCGTTGACAGCGTGCATGCCGAAGAGACGACAGTCGGTAGTCGGGTGTACCGGCCGGAGCCGACAGCCGACGACTGACTACCCGCAATTTACGCGGAGATGTGACTCCCTGAGTCTGTCGCCAATCGAGGGACATGGAGCAAGATATTAACTAGACCTCTGAGAAGTCACTCCGGTACATCATATGTCCCGCATCGAGAAGTACATGGCAGTCGGACTCTCGCCGACAGTCTGGGGCGCAGAAGAACGCAGTGATATCGAGAAGAATCTCGATCACATCCACGAGAATCTCTCTGCAGCGACGTGGTTGAGCAGCGTCGACATGCCAGTGAAACTGGCGGTCATTCCGGAGGGTGGTCTCCAGGGCTTCACCGACGAAGTCAAGGACATGGACCACACCGAGTACCGGGAGGAGATCGCCATCGATATTCCGGGTAAAGAGACCGAGACGCTCGGTGAATACGCCAAAGAGTTCGATATCTATATCGTGGCCTCGGCAAAGGAGAAAGCCCCCGAATACGACGAGAAGTTCTACAATACGGCCTTTATCATCAATCCCGACGGGGACTTGATTCTCAAACACCGGAAACTGACACCCTTACTCCCTGTTGAGCGGTCTGTCTCTCCCCACGATGTCTGGGACGACTGGGTCGAAAACCACGGTGATGATCTCGACGATCTCTATCCCGTTGCTGATACCGACATTGGCCGTATCGGGATCTCGTTAGCCATCGAGGGTGCCTACCCGGAATACGTCCGCGGCCTTGCCATGAACGGTGCTGAGGTGATCTGTCGTATCGCCTGCCCTGAACCGCTCGTGGCCAACGAGGGCTGGAAGATTCAAAACCGAGCCCGCGCCCTGGATAACAGCTGTTACGTTGTTGCGCCAAACCTTGGGACGTACTATCTGACTCCGGATGCGGAAACACCAGTGGACACGTTCGGCGGCGGGTCGATGATCGTCGATCACAAAGGGAAGATGATCTCCGAGCATTCCTACGGTGCCGGAAGTTCCTATTGTGCGGGTGTGATCGATATCGAAGGCTTGCGCGAATTCCGCACCGAGTCGCCGCTCATGAACTGGACCAAAGATCTTCGGACCGAACTCATCAAGCCGATCTACGACCGTGAACTCTACCCGAAAAACCTCTGGCTTGACGAGAAACCTATGCAACACGATGAGTACGCTGAGCAAGTGACAGAGCCCCAGATTCAGAAGATGATCGACGAGGACATCTTCGTTCCACCGTACTGGGAGCGCACCGACGACGATTGATCGTCCCCAAGTGACCGCCTCCAAGGCCTGAAGACCGGTGAGAAGATCACGTATTCTTGTACGAGGCACGGGCACTTCGTGCGATCCCCTTCCTCGTATTTTGTTCTCTGCGGTATCACTGCACAGATGGGTCCACAAACACCAGTCCACTCCGCGACGGTGCCGGTAACAAGCTTAGCAGTTGTTTTTGATTTTGGAGAGTCCTTGTTGCACTCATACTGCGGCCGATCGTGATACAGAGAGGTTCATCGTGTATAGGCGTTGCTCCAGTGTGCAACAACGTCAAAAACCGAGTCAACTGCCTGTGTCTCAGGAGCCGTCAGTCAGAGTCAGGCCTTTCTCTGGTGTCGTCAATTTCGTCGGCCAGCGCCCAGCGGATGCCACTGTTGTCCAGTTGTTCGATCTCCTCACGTGCCTCGAGGAACTCGCGCACAAACTCATCCCACCACGCGTCTGCTGACTCGAAGCCAGCTTGGTGATCAGGATATACTTGAATCCGTAGATCACGCGCTGTGACCGCAGGTCCATCTTCCAGTTCGTCGAGGACGGCGTCGATCGCGGCCTGTTTTTCGGCTGGGAGTTCGTCGAGTGCTGCCTGGAGTTCAGATGGAGAGCTCACTTTGTCCGTTGTCTCATCGGCTGCCGTCTCCATCGCGTCTGTTGTATCCGTGCCGGACTCGGACACTTCTTCAGCTGGCGCATTCGCTGTGCTCGTGTCAGCTGGTGGGCCCTCATTGGAGATGGCGTAGGCACTGGCGAAAGTGGCGATCGCCCCACCGAAGAGGGTCAGATACAGCCCAATCTCCGGGATGACGGCCTGTTCAGTGATTTGGGTAGTGGAATTGTTCGGCACGCCTGCCAGAGGATCGAATAAGTACAGCGCTCCAACTCCGGTCACGCTCAAGCCACCGAGCGTACCGAACACTTGCGTCCCAGTAGACCATTGGGCCAACGCAGCACCACCGATGAGCAACGCCACCACGAGCGTAATCACGCCGTCGGCCTCGATGCCGCGCTTCGAGACTGTCGTCCCCAGTACACGCACCGAAAACCAGGGCAGGAACGCCCCGGCGCTAATCATGGCCGCACCGGCGAGCAACCACTTGCGCCCACTAGGGTAGCCGACGCCCGATTCTTCACCTGTATCCGTCTCTGGCGCTGTGGAATCCTGATCGGTGATAGTTGTTGTGTCTACCCCGCCCGACCGCTCGGGGAGTGTCATTCCACACTCCTGGCAGTGGTTCCAATCTGGCTCGGTTTCTGCCCCACACTCTGGGCAGTAGGTCATATCGTAGTATCTCCTTGGCAGGATTATATATTCACGGCTATACTAGAAGTCTGAAATCCACCCAAAGGACCTGGTTGCGCCCTCCTGAAGCAACTCCTCTATCTATCTGTGATTTTCAGCCTCTCATACTTTTCTCAACTTGAGCCAGTTGCCGGGAGAAGCTTGGAGGCGGGTCAGATCCAGGCGCCAACTACGAGTGCGGCTCCGGGAGCGACGACACCAGCGGCCAGCAGAGCGTAGTTCACAATCGGGTTCGCAGCCTTGGCGACGTCGAGCGTGTATCGGTCATCGCGAACAGGAGCGAATGGACGAATCCCAGTCGGTGAGAGGACAGGGGCAAGCAGATGGGCACCAACAGTAAGCGTCCCGACGAACACGCCAAACAGGCCAATCCCAAGCGCGGCCAGGGGCTCACGCTGCCACCCTATCAGGCCGCCGATAACGCCAGTTCCGATTCCAATTACAAATGCGAAACACACGGTATGTGTCGGTCCTGGGTGGGCGATGCCCGGGACACGCTTGTCGAAGACGGGGACCATGACACCATCGGTGACGACAGCTCCACTGATGTCGGCGTACCCGTGAATTCCGGGAGCGGCGTAGGTATCCTTGACGAATCCCCAAAGCTCGTCGAGCTGTCATTGGGTATCCTGATCGGCTGTCGATACAGGGCGTAGATGCCGATCTCAGACAACTTCTTGCGGGCGCCAGCTGACTTATAAATTACACCACCTTTCTGCGGAAGCGCAGGAAGAACTACCTTTTCACCCGTATTTTGAGAAGTACCCTACCAAAGAGTGCCGCAAATTGAGCCACACTCTGGTGTCTACTGATACAACGTAGTGGACTTCTGGAAATCAACGGGATCTGAAAAACTTGATAGACAATATTTGCTCATTAGCCTCTGAAAGGCATACCAAAACTGAAGTTAGGGGTACTAAACACAATTTTAGTGTGGAATTCTACTACCCAAACTTCTATATGGTGGTGGTGTGCCAAACAAATCATGCGACTCACGGAGGCTCGTGAAGGGAAAACCAGAACCCAGGTCCTTGCGGCCATCGCAGACTTGCAACGGAACGATGGCCCGCCGATCCAGAAGGACCTCGTGGAGAAGCTCCCGATGACGAAGGGTGCCGTCTCACAGAACTGCAGTCGACTCGTCGAGGAGTCATTACTGCGAGAACACGATGGCCGGTATCGCGTCGATACAGGCCGTCTCCTCGATGATTATCGAGAGCACTTCGAGGAATACCTGCGACGCGCACCACAGAGTGAGCTCTACGAGCAGGAGGTGTCAGACACCAACGAAACCCGCACGCGGACCAAGCGCTCAGCGACTGAGTACTTCGAAGCCGACCTCCTCGAAGACATCCTCCTCACGTCGCTCGTGAGCTCGCTCGGAAAGAACAACATCCAGACCCTCCGGGAGGTGTTCCTGTACACGGACGATGTGCTATATCACGTCGCCTACCGTGCTGTGAGCGCGGAAACCGACGTGCCAGCAGAACTGAAACCAATCCTCAAGCTGGCGGCGTGTCTGGACGCCACCCCCGACCTGGTAGAAGAACTCGCGAACAGACACGACCTCCACGCCGAACTCGCTGGCCAATCGCCGGCGACCGAGATCGCCAAACACGCCTACGGAGGAGCCTAATTATGTCAAAGATCACCTCGTATACTGACTCGATCACGCTGGAAGAGCTCGAAAATCACCTGTTCGAGTGTGCGGACATCATCCGCAACACCGTCGACAAGACCGACTACAAGGACTACATTCTCCCGATGGTCTTCTATAAGACGCTCAACGACACGTACGAAGACCAGCGAGAGGATGTCCTCGAGGAGTTCGGCGACGAGGAAATCGCCGACGACCCGAGTTTCTACGACTTCCCGATCCCCGAGGGCTACCAGTGGGCCGACCTCCTCGATACGAACAAGAACGTCGACGAGTTCCTGAACGAGGCATTCGAGGCGATCGAACGGGAGAACCCCGAGCTCCAGGACGCGTTCCGCGCCGACTACGTGAGCGCCGACGCGCTGGACGACGACCGCCTCAAGGATCTCGCCCACCATCTCGACACGTACAACCTGAGCGCCGAACGCGTCCCCCCCGACACGCTCGGGGAGGCGTACATGGACCTCGTAAAGCATTTCGCCAGCGAGGAAGGGAAGGAGGGGGGCGAGTACTTCACCCCACCCAACATCGTACAGATGATGGTTCGGCTTCTCTCACCCGTCGAGCCCGGGGACTCAATCCACGACCCGACGTGTGGCTCCGCGGGAATGCTCGTCGAGGCGGCGCGGTACTTCCGCGAGGAGCAGGGCGGCGACCCGACGAAGCTGACACTCACGGGCCAGGAGATGAACCCCGACATCGCCGCCATCGCGAAGATGAACCTATTCATCCACCGGTACGAGGGAGAAATCGCCCGGGAGGACTCCCTTCGCAACCCGCAGTTCACGACGGGCAAGGGCCAGCTCCAGACGTTCGATTACGTGCTTGCCAACTTCCCGTTCTCGGCGGACTGGGCTAAGGACCACCTCCAAGACGACAAGTTCGGCCGGTTCGACTGGGCGGACAAGCTCCCACGTGCCGATCGGGGCGACTATGCCTTCATCATGCACATGGAGGAACAGCTCAACGAAACAGGGCAGGCGGCTATCGTCGTCCCCCACGGCGTGCTGTTCCGGAAGCACGAACGGCGGTACCGGGAGCCGATGATAAAGCGGGACATTATCGAAGCGGTGGTCGGGCTTCCCGAGAACCTGTTCCAGAACAACTCGATTCCGTCGGCAGTCCTGGTACTCAACGAGGACAAGCCCGACAAGCGCGCGGACGAGATACAGTTCATCCACGCCGCCGACGAGGACTTCTATCGAGAGCTCTCTAACCAGAACGAGCTAACCGAGGACGGACTGGACCACATCGTCAAAAATTTCGACGAGTGGCGAACCGAAGAGCGGGTGAGTCGGACGGTCCCGCTGGAGGAGATTAGAGAAAACGACTACAACCTGAATATCGCGCTGTACGTTGATACGACCGAACCCGAAGATTACATCGATGTTAACAAGGAATTAGATGAGCTACGGAAGTTACAGGCCGAACGCGAAGAGATCGAGGCGAAGATGACCCAGCACATGGAGGCGCTGAACTATGAGTGAAGACTCCACGCTGGATGAGTTCGTGGAAGATCACGAAGGTACCTCAGACCACTCGATAAAGTCTGTGCCTTCCTCTGAAATTAAGTCGAGTCTCGATGAAACCGCAGTCGGGGAAATCCCGTCAGAATGGAAAGTTACCCGACTTGGAGATATTGCAATCGAGCGAGAATATGGCTTATCCGAATCTGCGGAAGAGTATGACCCAGAGAAGCCACGGTACATACGAACCCAGGATTTCGACGACTTTGCAGGTCTAAAAAAAGACAGCAAGGCGAGCCTCTCCTGGGAGAAAGCTAAAGATGAGCTTCTGGAAGAGGGCGATATGTTATTTGCTCGTAGTGGATCAGTTGGAGCTTCTCTCGGTAAAATATATCTATACGATCCAAATCACGGTCCATGCTGTTATGGGGGATATTCCATTCGCCATCGACTCCAGAAAGAAGGTCTCAATCACCAATATATTGCCCAGTTTGCGCTGAGCGAGCGTTATTGGGATTGGATTCGTCGAAGAGCGAAAACAACCGCTCAGTCTAATATCAATACTGGCGAGTATGGATCTCTTCCGATCCCTGTTCCCCCACTCGAAGAGCAACGCAAAATCGCCAGCGTACTCTATACCGTCGATCAGGCTATTCAACAGACTGGGGCGATAATTAAACAACTCGAAACGGTCCGCCAAGGGACAGAACAGGACGTGCTTTCGAGAGGCGTTTGCGAGAATGGTACACTTCGTTCGGACGACGAAATCGAATATCGAAACAGTTGGGTCGGTGAAATTCCTCAAGACTGGGCAGTCAAACAGTACAGTGAGTTGATTTCAGACTCGTCAGTCGGTATCGTCGTCAAGCCCTCTCAATACTACGATGACAGTGGGAGGGTCCCAATCCTTCGGTCTAAAGACATCTCCCCCGACGGAATCGCGGATGGGGACTTCGAGTATATGACTGAAGAATCAAACGCAGAAAATGAGAACAGTCAACTACGAGAAGGAGATGTAATTACAGTGCGATCTGGTGATCCCGGACTTTCCTGTGTTGTCTCCTCTGAGTTCGACGGAGCGAACTGCGCCGATTTACTCATATCTACACCCGGCCCAGATTTAGACTCCCATTATGCCGCTCTGTGGATCAATTCGTTCGCAGGAAGAAAGCAAATAAATAGATTTCAGGCTGGGTTAGCACAGAAGCACTTCAATCTCGGAGCTCTCAGAAAGCTTCAAGTCGGAGTGCCGTCGCTCGATGAGCAGAAGCGGATTGTCGAAAAGGTATCATCAATATCAGAATCCATCGAACGCGAGAGAGAGTGCAAAAGACAGCTCCAATGCCTCAAACAGGGCCTGATGCAGGATCTCCTCTCGGGAAGAGTCCGCACCGCTGATCGCGACATCCACGTGCATCCAGAGGTGGAAGAACATGGATAGTGGGCACCCACTCACGGACGGCGGATCCGACGCTCTCTACGATGTCTTCGAGGACTGCCTCGACCAAATGGAGGACGACAGCGAGATCGATAAGACCGAGTACAGGGAATTTCTACTCCCACTAATCTTCTACAAATGCGCCAACGACACCTACTTGGACGAGTACGAGGAGGCGGTCGAGGAGTTCGGGGAGGACCTAGCAGACGACCCCGCGTTCTACTGGATGCAAGTGCCCGACGGATACCTCTGGGAGGACCTGATGGCCACGAACAAGCGGGTTGACGAGGGTCTCAACGAGGCGATTGAGGCGTTCGAAGAGGCCAACAACGACCTCGGGATCTCCTTCGGGGTGGACTACCTCTCGTTCGACGCGGAGGATACTACACTCAAGAGTCTACTGCAGATGTTAGACACCGTCGACCTAAGCGTGAAGAGCGTCGACCACGACGCCGTGACTGAGGCGTACATGATGCTGGTGCGCCAGTTCGCCGAGGAGGAAGACCGGGACGCCGGTGAGTTCTACCAGCCCCCCAAGGTGATTGATATGGTCGTCCAGATGCTGGCCCCCTTCAGGAACGGCGAGTCCGTCTACGACCCGACTGCGGGCGCGGGCGACATGCTCGTCGGCGTGGCCAGTCACTATCGAAACGCAGGCGGAGATCCGAACAAGCTGACCTTCGTCGGTCAAGAGTCAATAAAGGGGATGACAGAAGCGGCAGATCTCAATTTCCTACT
This sequence comes from Halorientalis sp. IM1011, assembly GCF_001989615.1. Classification (NCBI taxonomy): domain Archaea; kingdom Methanobacteriati; phylum Methanobacteriota; class Halobacteria; order Halobacteriales; family Haloarculaceae; genus Halorientalis; species Halorientalis sp. IM1011. The sequence goes on from NZ_CP019068.1 coordinate 206,018, forward strand.
TAACGATGTTGAGGCAGAAATTGAGGACGCGGATCCGTTAGACGAGCCGCGTAGAAGTGATGACGGCACCCTAGAAAAGTTCGACTACGTTCTCACTAACTTCCCATACTCCGCAGACTGGAACAAGGACGAACTACAAGACGACCCCCGGTTCGGGCACGTCGACAAGGACCCCCGCACGGACCGGGGCGACTACGCCTACATCCTGCACATGTACAGTAGTCTGGCCGAGGACGGGCAGATGGTTACTCTGGCACCGCAGGGTGTCCTCTTCCGGCAGAACGAGTCACCGTTCCGAAAATTCATGGTGGAGCAGATGGACGTCATTGAGGCGGTAATCGGCCTCCCCGAGAAGTTGTTCGGCGAGGACACGGGTATCGCGCCCGCCATCCTAATTCTGAACAAGGACAAGCCTGCGGAGCGCGAGGACGAAGTGCTATTTCTCCACGCTGCACACGAGGACTTCTACCGGGAACTCGACAACAAAAACCGGCTGGAACCAGATGGAGTTGACCGGACGGTCGAGATCTTTGAGGAGTGGCGGTCCGAGGAGCGGGTGTCTCGGGTGGTGGACACCGACGAGATCGAGGAGAACGACTATAATCTCAACCTCGCACTCTACGTCGACACCACCGAACCCGAAGAGGAGATCGATACGGTGGCGGAGGCGAAGGAGTTGGCCAGACTGGAGGCCGAACTCTCGGAGATACGCAACCGGATGAAACACGATCTCCAGGAGCTGTATGGCGAGGGAGTAAACCAATATGAGTGACACCAGTCCAGAACCTGTCGAAACCCCCAGCGAAACCGGCGTCGAGATCAATGTCCTCCAGTGGCTCGATGAGATGGGCTGGGAGACGTACGGGAAAGACGGCAGCTACGGCGCGACCGTCTTAGACCAGCAGTACGACCGCGATCTCTCTGAGGTCGTCTACTGGGAGATCCTCAAAGAGCAGCTCATCGCGCTGAACGAGAAGATGGACGAGAGGGAGGCCGACCGGTTTCTCAACTCGTTGCAGCGGGATCTACGGACCGAGAACCTCATCGCGGCCAACGAGAAGTTCACCAAACTCCTCAGAAACGGAAAGAAGCACACCTACGACGACGGCGAGACCGAATACGTCACCCTCGTCAAATTCGATGGCCTCGACGAAAACCGGTGGATAGCAGCCAACCAGTTCCGCGTCCATCGGGAGAAGGCGATCCGGCCCGACGTCGTCTGTTTCGTCAACGGCATCCCGCTCGTCGTCTGGGAACTCAAGTCGGCTACCCAGGGGAACACCTACCAGGACGCGATCACGGACCTCGTCTCGTATCAGGACGATGTGCCCCGGCTCTTCGTCCCGGTACTTTTCAACGTTGCTGCCGACGACCTCGAGTTCAGATACGGCTCTGTGAACGCGCCGGCAGAGCACTACTATCCCTGGCGGGATGACGACACGGATCTCGACAACGACCTCAAGGAAGCGGTCGTGGCCCTCTTCCAGAAGCAAGTGCTGGCGGACCTCCTCGACAGATACGTATTCTACGAGGAGGCCGCCGGCGGCGATCTCAAGATTGTGCCGCGATATATGCAGTACTACGCGACCGAAGCGATTCTCGACCGCGTCGAGGACTCGGACGAAAACAACGGCCTTATCTGGCACACCCAGGGGAGCGGGAAGTCGTATACGATGGTCTTTGCCGCCTGGAACCTGTTAGAGCGTAGCTTCCTCGATAACCCGCAAGTGCTGCTCGTCGTCGACACCGACAAGCTCAGAACCCAGATGGAGAACACCCTCTCCAATATCGATTTCCCCCGGTTCGAGGTTGCGGAGAGCATGGATCACCTGCAGGGGCTACTCGAGGAGGGGAGCAGCAAACTCGTGCTCACCACGATCCAGATGTTCGAGGATGTCGATGCCGAGGTTCAGACGAACGATGAAACTGTCGTGTTCGTCGACGAGGCCCACCGGTACATGGAGAAGGATCTTGGAATCAGCCTACACGCTGCTATTCCCAACGCCCAGCATTTCGGCTTCACCGGCACGCCCGTCCGAGAAGAGGAAAGGGACACATTCGACAACTACTCGCCAGGGGGCGAGGAGACGCTCCATCAGTATTCGATCAAAGACGGGATCGACGACGAAGTGGTCTTAGAAGTTCACTTCGATGTGAGACAACAGGAGTGGCAGATCGATGAATCCTCGCTCGACGAAGAGTTTGAACGCTCTTTCGCGGATCTAGATGTTGAGGAAAAGAGCGAGATCATCCGCAAACACGTCACGCGCTCCGAACTCGCGGAGCTACGGCCGCGCGTCGAAAGCGTTGTCCTAGATATCGTTGAGCACTACGAGGAGAAAGTCGAGCCCAACGGCTGGAAAGCGATGGTCGTCACGCCCACCCGTCGCGCCGCTGCGTTGTACGGCGAGGAGCTCCAGAAGCTCCGTGATCCCGAAGACGTCGAGGTCCTCGTAACCTCGCAGGGTGACGACGAGAAGCTCATTCAGAAGTTCCACACGACGAAAGAGCAGCGGGAATCGATCGTCCAGCGGTTCAAGAACCCCGACGAATACGAGGACGATCCCAAGATCCTCGTCGTCTGTGATATGCTGCTCACGGGGTTCGACGCCCCGATTTTGAAGACGATGTATCTAGACCGGAATCTCAAGAATCACAACCTTCTCCAGGCGATCGCCCGCACCAATCGGCCCGCCGACGGCAAGGTGAACGGCGAGATCGTCGATTACGCGGGGGTCTTCGCGAGCGGCAACATCGAGGACGCACTCGAGTACGACGCCGAAACGCGCAACCACGCAGCGAAGGACGTCGACGAACTCCTCGACGACTTCGAGGAACTGCTCGCAGAGACGATGGCGATCTTCGAGGATGTCGAGAAGGTCGACAGCCAAGAAGCAGTGAACCACGCCGTTGCGCTCGCGAACGAACACAGGGCGGAATTCGAAGACAGCTACGCCCGATTGCAGGACATGTACGAGTCGATCGCCCCCGACAAACGGCTGGAGACACGGGGGCTGCGGGACCCGTACCAGTGGCTCAACCGGATCTACCTTGCCTACCGGCGGAGCCAGCGCGACCCTGACCCCGAGGAGGACGTACGGGAGAAGACGCTGGAGATCATCGAAGAGAACGTCGATGTCGGCGAAATCAAGAACAATACGCCGATCTACAAGATCAGCGAAGAGCACCTCGAGAAGGTCCAGGACCTGGAGCCGAAGGCGAAGGCCACCGAGATCGCCCATGCCACGCAGGACCACCTGCAGGGCCGCCGAACCACGAACCCCCGGTACCAGCGCATCAGTCAGCGCGTCGAGCAGCTGGTGAACGATTGGCGGTCGGGTGATCTAGAAGCACCTGAGGTCGCAGAGGAACTCGAAGAAGCCGAGAAAGAGGCTCTCGCTGTTGGTGAGCAACGGGACGAACTCGACATGTCCGAGTCGGTGTTTGCTGTCTACTCCGCTCTCACAGACAGCTACGATGTCGAAGAGACCGAGGCTGCTGCGATTGCTGCGGACATTCTCGACGGCTTCGACGAGATTGATACCAGCTTCGAGGGCTGGCATATGAGCGATCGCGTCAGGAAGAAAATCCGTCAGACAGTGATTCGCACACTGGTGGGCGAGGAGCATGACCGAAAAGACCTCTACGACACAGAAGGTCTAGTCAGGGAGATTGTCGAATACCTAATCCGCAACGAACAGGCGGAGTCCGACGAGTCTGCACCGATGGGAGGGTAACATGGGTGTGGGCAATACGACGGGCACGGCCGAGATCGAGATCGCCGGTTCGGAAATCGAGTACCGTGTCGTCGAGAGCGCTGACGCTACACAGCCCAGGATCGACGTCGACATTCACGAGGTCAAAGTAGTCGTCCCGGAGAATGGTGCTGTCGATCCGCATGAATTTATTCGCGAGAATACCGATTGGATCGCTCGGAAATGGCGCAAGTACGACGAGTACCGTGACCGAGCCCCGGATAGGACGTTTGAACCCGGTGAGACGTTCCCGTATCAAGGTGACGACCACACTTTTCGCGTCCGGGATGTGGATGAGCACGGAATCACCGACGATGAGATCGTTCTGGCCAAGCACGCCGTCAAGGAGTCATCCATCAAAGACGAGTTAGAGGCGCTCTTTCGAGAGCAGGCCCGGACGCTCTTCGAGGAAGTAGTAGAGGAGCACGCCGACGAAATGGGTGTCGAGTACGAAGGGCTGGCCGTACGGAACCAGCGTACTCGATGGGGAAGCTGCTCCCCAAAACAGAACCTGAGCTTCAATTGGCGACTCATTATGGCGCCGCCAGAGATCGCAGAGTACGTCGTCGTACACGAACTCGCCCACCTACGGGAGCAGAATCACACCAACCGCTTCTGGCGTATCGTTCGCGAGCAGCTCCCGGATTACCGCGAACGGGCCAACTGGTTAGAAGAGCACAGTGTAGATCTCATCTTTACTGAGGACGATCTGTAGGTAGAGCCGCGGTTCAGCGTCCGCCCCAGCAATTAGTCAAGACGGGAGGCCAGATGCTCGACCGGCCCTCGCGCTGTCGCTTCAGACATCGTTCCACCGATGATGATCTTTCCGCTGGAGAATACGAGGTGTGTGACATCAAGTTCTGGCGGTCGGTAGATCAGGGCAAGAAACTGTTCCGGTTCGTATTCAGTTTGCTCGAGCCCGAGTTTGAGTACCAATCGTTCCAAATCCAAGCTCCGATCAAACGTCTCCATGAAGACGGCCGTTCGTTGCTCAAAGGAGTAATCAGGAAGCTCCAGCCCAATTTCATCCAGCAGGTCAAGTAACCAACTCTGTGCTGCCTCAAGATCTGCTTCGGTCTTTGCCCCTCTGATTTGGATAGTGCCAGTCCGATAGAACTGATACGCAGCGCCATCCGGATCAAGCCGGACAGTAACCATTCCAGACCGGTGAAATTTGCTGTGACATCATGGTCCACAGCCTCCTGTAAGCGTCTACGGACACATCGAGATCAAGCTCACGACCGAGCGAGCCTGAGCCCATCGTACTAACAATCTCCATCAGTCAGGATGTCACCTACTTCCCCCACCGACTGCTTATGTATTGTTGAATCGCGAAGTGGTATCTGAGGAAAGGAACGGTATAGCAATGGTCGTATCTTACCTAACAGTAGTCGCTACTTCGTATACACTTGTTTGGTAAGACAGTCAGTGAAGAGCCGATCCACATCGCATTTCGAGAGGGCCCTTTCAGACGACGGCTTGAATCCGTCCACGGAGATCGTTGACCGCTTCGGAGACAGCCTCAAGATCGGTGAGCCCAGTACACAAGAGTTTCCCGCTCGCGAAGACGAGGATCACGTGGTCCGCCCCACGATACATCAGCGCTGGAAACTGCTCCGGCTGGTACTCGAGGGCGTCCATCCCTAGCTCGAGGGTGAGCAGTTCCAGCGGAATCGGCGAGCCGAGATCGCTCGTCGCCACGATATTACTGATTTCAGCCACCGGCACGTACTCGAAGTCCAGCAGCTCACGCATGACTGCATTCACACAGTCGACCATCGTTTCGAAGTGTTCGATGGACCGACAGCCAGCGATTGAACAACGTCCCGTCCGATAGAAGGCAACATACGTGTCGTTGGGGGCAAAGCGCGTCTGTAACCAGTGGTTGTCGGCCGGTTCGTAGCTGACGTCCGTGATTTTGTCCCGCTCGTCGAACGTCTCAGCAAGCGCCGCGAGGTCGAGTTCCTGCTGATTGGTGATCATCCCGACGACGTTAGCGACCTCAAGCTCCGTCACTGTCTCATCGTAGACCGCACCAGGCGAAAAGTCCGATGATGACGCTAATACTACTTGATTCGGTGGTCATGATTATCGCGCTAATCGAGTATAGTTCAAAGAGTACAGTAATCAATCAAATATTCCTAAGGTTCCACTCTGTTGATTGCTACCGCGGACAGTCGTGCGCTTGAATCCGCTCTGCCATCCCAAGTCGTCCACAGACAGGACACTCCACCAGCTCATCCACCCCGTCATTGTCGAACTCGTCCAAGGCCACCCGCAGATGTGCAACCACATCGGGCAGCACAGCACGAGTGTACGCCTGGACTAACTGATGCCGAACAGCCTCTGTATCAACACAGGCAGTCATACTCAACTCACCCCAGCAGCTAACGCATCACCGAAGGTTTCGAAGAGCCGTCGATCGGCCCACCCGCGTTTCTGAGCGACGAAGGCCATCCACTCGTCGATACTCGCCTCCGCGAGGTCAGCGACGTGTTCGCGGTGGCCATCCGGCGCAACCGCGACGACGGAGTCAGTGACTGTGTTGTAGACGTGATCGGTGCCAGTTTCATCCGTACCACAGAACAGCCATCGTGGCCGGACGGAAGCGTTTTCAGAAGTGCGTGTGTTCGTTGCCATGGGTTCAAACCTCGCTTGGAACCCTAGCTCGCCTGTCTCAGCAGGCGGGCGGCTTTCTGCCTGATACCACCCTTGAGAGCCAGTGTTCCTACCAAAATGGTTTGGCTAGAAGGACCATAATACTTTTGCTATTGGTAAAGTAAAATGCGCAGTGATGGCGCAGGGAAAGCAAACGGTCTCCGACGAGGAGATCATAAGCGCATTCGAATCTAACGAGGCACCCTTCACGACAGCAATTGAATTAGCTGAGGAGTTCGAGATGACGCGCCAGTGGGCGCACAATCGGCTCCAGGCCCTTTACGAAGACGATACAATTAACCGGAAAAAGGCAGGCTCCCGGAATGTGATTTGGTGGCTGCCCGACGGCTAATCTTCACTTCTCGTGTCCGCTAAGTACTGTTCGCCAGTGGTGGTTATCCAGTAGAATCGAGCGCGTCCGCCCGGGTTCTTACTTTCAAGGCACCCGTCGTCCTTGAGCTGCTTTAATCGCTGATCTGCCCATTGGCGAGTCTTATCGAATTCATCTGCGAGTTCTTGAGCGGTAAATGCCGGATCTGGCGACTCCACGAAGAACTCGAGTACCTCGCGTTTCGAGACCGACGGGTCCGGGCCGCGTGTCACACTCAGAGTTATCGGATAGGTGGTTTAGGTATTCCGTCACATTACCATTTACCATTAGCAAATATTAAGTGCGCGCTGGATGTCATTGTCACTCAGGTTCTACACGGTGGTGACGTCGCCCACGAAAATGGCGACCGTGTGCATCCACGGCCGCCGTGTGGAGCCGGTGGTACCGACATGTTCGATTCGTTCACGGGGACTATTCAATCCCCCGCACGACCAGACGCATCGCTCACAACCACACCCACCACTGGAGGGCGGTCCCAATGACGGACCTCGAGACCCTCGAAGCTCGCATCGCCGACCTCGAGGCGACCGTCGAAGCCCAACAAGACCGGATCAACCAACTCCAGACTGACCTCGAAGACGAACGCCAAGCACGCAAGAACGCCGAAGCCCGCGTCGACGACCTCGAAGCTACCTGCGAAGAACAGGCCGCACTCCTCGACGCACTCCGAAATCGCACGGACACGACCCAGTCCCAGATTGCCGAACTCCAGGCCCGGGAACTCGAAAAGGGCGCGCACCTCGACTACGAGCACGTCGCACCCACCCAGGACAAACTCGATCTGCCGGACGATCGCCTCGAACGCATCACTGACGACGATGGCACCACGTGGGTCCGCTTGCCCGACCACGAGGACCCACTCGATCGCGGGTCGGACACGCTCCCAACAGCGGACCTCCTCCCCATCCAGCAGCTGGCCCGCCTGGACGACGACACACTCGCGTCGGCCACCAACACCAGGGCGGACTACATCGCGGCCCAAGTCTGGGCCGAGCGCACCACACACAGTCCAGGCAGTCTCTGGACCAAGGGCTGCAAAGACGTCGCCGCGTACGTCGACGCCAGCGACATCCGCGTGTTCATCAAGTCGAATCTGGAACGCGACGACGAGTCGCTCAGCCGTGACTACGCCAAGAAGTTAGCCGGCCGTGCGATGGACCGCCTCCGCGAGCTCGCCAAATCCCGGGTCTACATCGACCGCCGTACCCACCGCAAGGACGGCCTCGAGTATACCGAGCGGCGACTGGTCCTGCCCAGTGATGCCGACATCCCGGGCGGGACGGGCACGACTGACGACCCACCGGCGACAGACGCCTTCACCGGGTAGGGCTGTCCCCGGGGGCGAGTCACACCGCTGAGTAAGTGCCACACCCCACGACAGGCCAGCCACCATACCCCACGCGCCGCTGTGTTCATGGGTTGGATACTAGCTGGTCTCTCCCTCGAACGGCTGTCGACGGCTCACACCGAGACCATGGCAGCGAGAACCCACTGGGGACACGAGCTGTCCCCGGCCGATCGACGCACTCGGCCGTAATGGGGCCTCGTCTACTCAAGCCCAAATCCGACAACAGATCGGCTTCTGGTGAAACCAGCAAATCCTGAGAGAGCTAAACTGCTAAGAGAGGATATATTCAGCAATCAACCCGCTCCATGCCGTTGTGACAGAGACGTGGTTGTCATAGAATAGTTCTCATACTAGTTCTTCGCTCCCTTAGTTTGATCAGTACAGACAAATCACTTGCCAATAGATTGAGGCTCCGCTGGATGAACTATGGATCGGTGTGAGTCCGGTTGTAGAGGTGATGCGGCCCTTTTGCGACTTCATTCCAGACCAGGGTTCCTGACCGGTCCACGAAGAGGGATAGAAACGTTGGAGTAGTGGCAAATGGATTGAATGTGGGTGTTCCCCCTTCATCGGGAGCCGTCCCGTCGAGCGTCAACTGGAGGCTGTAGGTCACCGATTCCGTGAATACGTCAGGAATGAGCAATCGATCGTCTGGCTTCAGCGACACACTCGACGAGAGGGTCCGTTGGCTCTCAGGAACTGGATCGGATGTTTCGATTACTTCCACCCCGATAGTATGGGGTAACTCGTGAAGATTGGCGAATCCAAGACTCCCAGCTGAACCAACTGCTGATTCGTTTGGCTGATCGCTTGTCCTGATCTCCGGGCACCCGCTGAGACCGGCACAGACTCCACACCCGACCATCGATAGTAACCTCCTCCTTGTGGCCATAGTTCCTGTCATCTTAACAGTGAGTCATGTAGTATTTGGGGGAAATCAAACCCCGTGGCCCTGATGTGATGCACATCTTGTGAGTTGGATACTTGTATCACCTCGCACGACCAATTATATACGATGAAGAGAGCTTAATCTCTCCCATTACAACTTTTCTGCTATTCAAACGCTAAGTAAGTAGGCTGTAGTGAGCAGTAGAACTGCGTCTTCACTCACGTTTTTTGTTGGTAAGCTGTCCAGTACCCACATGGTCTCGGCCCACTGGCTCATTGCGGCAGCACTCGGCACCGCCGCATCGGCCATCGGGCTGTTGTTGCTCTGGCTGGCACTCACCGGCTCACACGAGGAGCTTCGTCCGCCGGTGGACTGGGGCGCTGATCTGGGACTCGTCGCCGTCGAGCAGACACGTACCAGACGGCTTATCTGGGCAGGATACGGGTTCATATCGCTACTCGCAGGGCTGGCGTGTTTCGCCGTACTCGTCGTCGCGTTCTGACTCCTGAGAAGGGGCCGGTCCCTTCCACAGTGAACGCATTGGTCACCGCGACGCGAGCACCACAGTTCTACGTCAGCGGGGTGGTCCGGAACCGGTCTCTGAGCGCCGTCCGGTCGATCTTTCCGGTCGCTGTCCGGGGTATCTCCTCGACGAACTCGATACGTTCGGGGACCTTGTGATCGCCGAGGCGGGCATTACAGACGGATCGGACGTGCGATTCGGAGACACCGCCATCGCTCGTGAGGACGGCTGTGATGACAGCCCCCTGGCGCCCGTCGAGGGCGTCGACGATCGCTGCGCCCGACACACCGTCGATTTCGTAGAGGACGTCCTCGATCTCGCGCGGGAAGACGTTTGCACAGCCGACCGAGAACATGTCGCCGCGTCGGCCGACCACGAAGAGATGCCCGTCCGAATCGAGGTAGCCGACGTCGCCCGACCGGAGCCAGCGGTCGCCGTCCCGCTCGACGAACGCGTCGGCCTCGTGCTGGCTTCGCTCGAACCCTGGCGTCACCGTGTCACCGCGCCAGAGGAGTTCGCCCCGTTCGCCCTGGTCGACGACGTCGCCGGTCTCGACGTCCTCGATCCGGAGGGCGACGACCTCCGACGCCGGTGGCCCGACGCTCCCGGCCTTCCGCTCGCTCCCGGGCCGGTTGAACGCGGCCAGGGGCGTGGTTTCGGTCATCCCGTAGCCTTCGAGGACCGTCGCGCCCAGCGCAGCTTCCACGTCGGCGATCTTGTCTGCCGGCATCGGCGCGCCGCCGACGACGAGGCGCGTCAGCGACGAGAGGTCGTAATCGGCGACGACCCCCGCCTCGAGCAGGTCCGTCGCCATGTCCGGCGTGAGGAAGGTGTAGGTAACCCGCCGGCGTTCGATAGTCGCTGCAACCCGTTCTGGATCCCACTCGGGCAGGAACCAGTTCTCGGCCTCGGCCAGAAGCAGCGGCGTCGTCGTCACGTTGAGGCCGGTCACGTGATAACACTGGCTGACCGTGAGCCCGACCTCGTCTCTGGTCAGCCGGTGATAGCGACAGATCCCCCGCACGTTCGCGAAGACGTTCCCGTGGGTGTGTCTGACCCCCTTCGGACGCCCGGTCGTCCCGCTGCTGTAGACGACGGCCGCGGTCTCGTCGCGCCGGCGTGGGTGGACGGCGTAGCTCGTGGCGGCCGCCGCGAGTTCGTCCGAGAAGTCCGCGCCGGCGCTGCCGTCGACGGTCAGCGGCGTCGGCACGCTCCTCGCGACCGAACTGAACCCCTCGTCGGTCACCAGGACCGACACGTCGCTGGTGTCCAGGACGTACCGGACCTGCTCGTCGGTAAACCGGGTATTGATCGGGACCGGCACGGCGCCACACTTCATCGCGCCCAGGTAGGCGACGAGGAACGGCACGCCGTTCCGCAGACAGATCCCCACACGGTCGTCGGGCGTTACACCCCGTTCCTCGAAGACGGTCGCCGCCGCGTTCGACGCCGCCGAGAGCTCCCCGTAGGTCACCGCTCGATCCGGGTCCCCCACTGCTCGCGAACCCGGTGCGGCCCGCGCCCCGTGGTCCACGACGTTCCCGAAGTTCATGGGACCACGATTCGGCCCCTTTGGCTTCCTATTTTTTAATCTCGTTTGACCTGTCTAGTACAATTAAGGTATGTCGAACGGGTGGGGAGCGCCCCCATCGGCACAAGCGAGGGTTCGACGCCGGTCGAGTTCTGTCCCACATCGTGGGACGAAGACTGACCAAAATCCGCCTCGGCCGGCTCACTCGGGAGTCGCGAAGACGATGTCGGCTCGCACGTCGTCTGCGGTCTCACGGACACGCGCCGGGAGTCCGGCGTCGAGTGCGGCGTCCATCTCCTCGCCGGGGCCGTAGGCGGCGACCGCGCCGTAGACGCGGTCGTCGGTCGCGATGGGGGCAGCGACGCCGACCATCCCCCGGATGAGTTCGCCGCGGTCCAGAGCGTGGCCGCGCTCGTCGATCGTCGCCAGTTCCGCCCGGAGTTCCTCGCCGTCGGTCACCGTCAGTTCCGTCCGGGACCGGAGCCCATGCTGGTCGAGGATCGCCGTCACCCGGTCCTCGGGCAGTCGAGCAAGGATCGCCTTCCCCGGTGCGTTCGTGTGGAGATACGCCCGCCGTGGATAGGCCTGCGGGGAGGGACGAGCCCCCTCATCCGGGGCCCAGCGGGTGGACTGCAGCGCCACCGCGCGACCGTGCTCCTCGACGACCAGCTGGCAGTATCGGCCCGTGTCTTCCGAGAGGGTTTCGACCGCGCTGCGACCGTGTTCGAAGACAGTCCGACTATTTCGTGCGGCTTGCCCGAGATGCAGGTACGGTCCCCCGAGCCGGTAGGCGCCGTCCTCCTCGATGAGGTACCCCAGCTTCGCCAGCGTTCGGAGGTGGTTATGGACCGTGCTCTTCGGGAGGTCGAGCGCCGCGGCCAGTTCCGTCGCGCCGGCCCGGTCGCGCTCACGGATCTCGTCGACGATCGCGTACGATCGCTGCACCGAACTGATCGGGACCGACGGGGCCTCGTCCATACACGCTAGTCGATCCCGCGTCACTTCAACGTGTACCACATTGTGGGACGACAGATCCCGAAATAGACAGGTGAAATATGAATGATTACAGTAAAGATAATTATCCATTCACAATATTCAGCCCGAATTTCGATATTTTCTAAGACGGTCTAAAATATCTGTATATTTCCTATAACACGATTTTGGCCTTTCTTTTCGACTCTCCTTCGTGTGCTGTAAGCGAGTAATAATGTAGTTTGTATCAGTTACGAGGTTTTATCCACCTGGTATCGTTCTACTTGCGCTGCGGTCACACAGTGACCCACTGCGGGATGCTGTGGTGACCGGGACCACACAATGCACGAATCAGATGGGAGCGACGTGAGCAGGCGGGGAGTCGTCAAGGGCATCGGGGGCCTCGCGGCGCTGTCGATGTCGAACGCGACCTTCGCGGACGCGAAGGCCGCGATGACTTCGCCACTGCAGAGCGATCCACATACGGCAGACACGTATCGAGCGATCGTCGACGCGATCGTCCCGCGAACACCACAACTCGAGGACGAACTCGGGCCGGAACACGTCCCCGGGGGCGTCGACGTGGGCCTGGAGAAGTTCCTCATCTGGGACTTCAACCACTTCCAGGAGATCCGCGCGGAGATGGTCACCGAGAAGACCCACCTGTTGGGCGGCGTCTTCGAGGCCGACGAACCGAGCGGCCCCGAGATGGAGCGGAGCCTCTTCGAGTTGAGTCTGGATCTGACCCAGTACGGATCGACGGTCGACGCGCTGTTCGACCTCCTCGACGTGAGCCTCCTCGGACTGGACGTCGACGGCGACGCGCTCCAGGAGTACCTCACGCTCGGGCCGATCGAACGCTTCGAGATCTCCTTCTCGGACTTCGAGGCGCTCACCGAAGGGCCCGCCGAATTCGAGTTGGTCGTCGAGACGGCCAACGAGACCGTCCACCGCGTTCTCCAGAACTACCCGTACGCGGCGCTGTTCACCATCGTCTTCGATATCGTCGCTGCGGAGTTCCTCGTCCTCGGGAAGAACGAGGACCCGGTCTCCGTGAACGAACAGTTCCCGGCCGGCGGGACGTTCGCTCGACTCTCCCGCGAGGACCGGCTTCGGTGTCTCTGGAGCATCGTCGACGGCGGTCTGATCGACACGCTCGACGAAGTCCTCTCCCCACTGGTACCCGACTTGGGCATCCTGAAGTACGTCGTCATGGCCGTCAACGGCCTCCACGGCTTCGGCTACTACACCGAGTGGGCGGGCCTCGGCGACACCAAGACCAACATGCCGACCGAACGGGAGATGCAGAAAGACCCCAGCCAGGTCCAGAGTCGGCAACAGACCGACTACCCCGGGCCGTCACCGGGCTACGCCGCGGACTGGCGACACGCCGTCCCCGACGGGTTCGCGGACCCCGACGTGGAGGACCTCGACCTGCCGGACGACCTGACTGGCGACGACGTCGTCGACGGCATCGGAGGTGACACCTGATGCGTGACCCCGACGTGGTCGTCGTCGGTGCCGGCGCCGACGGTCCGGCCGCAGCATCGCGGCTGGCGCGCGAACACGGCCTCGACGTGCTCATCCTCGAGGGAGGTCCGTGGCACGGCAACGAGAAGTGGCCCGAACCCCACGCCGACGCCGGCGGCACGGTGAGCACCGATCCCGATGACCTCGACGGGGAACTGCTCGACGAGCAGTTCACCCACCGCGAGGCCGACGCGAACGACCCGACCTACGGCTACCTCCGGGTCGGCCCCGCTGATCACTCGCGGGCCCCCTGGTTCCGCAACCTGCACCAGAACGCGTTCATCTGGCAGGTCGGTGCGGTCGGCGGCACCTCGCTGCACTACTTCGCGAACCACCCCCGTGCCTACCCCCACGCCATCGACGAACAGGGCCACTGGCCCATCGACTACGAAGACCTCGTCCCCTACTACCAGTTGAACGAAGAGGTCACTAGCACCCAGCAAGCCCCGATGACGGCCAAGGAGGAGGTGTTCATCGAGGGCGCGACGAACGCCGGCTACGAGCGCCTCGACACGAAAAACGTCACCAGCACCGGCTGGCGGCCCCAGGCCAACGCCGTCTCCGTCCCGGGCAAGGAAACGACGACCGGCGAACCCCTCGATTCCGAGTACGAGGGCTCGTTCAGTTACGACGACGGCTTCCGCGGGGACACACTCGCCGGCGACCACTTCCAGGGCGGCTCGACGCCCGTCGACGCCCCCGTCCGGGAGAAGGCCCGGAAGTCCGCGAACGTCAGCTGGGTCCCGCGAGCACTGGACACAAACGAGGAACCGAACGCAGGGAACGTCGCCATCCGGCCGAACGCCTTCGTGACTGACATCGAGACGAACGAGGGTCTCGGGACGACGGAGGCGACCGGCGTCACGTTCCGCGACTCCTGGTCGGGTTCCTCCCAGACCGTCTCGGCGGACGCAGTCGTGCTCGCGGCCGGGTGTATCGAGTCGCCGCGACTGTGGCTCAACTCCGGCCTGCCCGACGACGGCTGGGTTGGAAAGGGGCTCACGACCCACTGGTTCGACTGGATCGTCGGCGTCTACGACGACGAGACTGTCGCCGAAATCAACCCCGAGAGCGACCATATGGACCCCTACATCGGGCAGAACTCCGCAGTGCGCTTCGACAAGCCCGGCGTCGGCGGCCTGGAAGACATCGGGATGTCGCCTGGGCTGGTCTCCTACGCCGACTACCTCTTCTCCGATGCCGGCTACAGCTTCGACACGCCCGTCGACCCCGGCGAGCCCTGGGACACCCGTGGCTTCGTCGTGGGCGAGGAGCTGAAACGCCGGATGGCCAACTACCGACAGACAAAGGCCTTGCTGGTACTCACCGACGACCAGCCCCATCAGGAGAACGGGGTCTCGCTGGACACCACCTTCGCCGACGAGCACGGCCCGGTGCCGAAAGTCCGGTACGAACCCAGGGAGGAGGACGACGCCCGACGGGACGAACTCGCGCGCATCGCCGCGAATATCCACCGCGAGGCCGGTGCCAGCCACGTCCACCGCTGTGAGTGGCCGCCGCTGCTGCTGCATATGCAGTCCTCGATGCGGATGGGCAAAGTGCTGGATCAGAACGCCGAGGCGAAGAACGTCTCGCGGCTCTTCGTCGCCGACCACTCCGCGATGGCCAACGGCCTGGGCGGCCCGAACCCGACCAACACTGGGCAGGCCCTCGCTCTGCGGACCGCAGACAAAATCGGCCAACTCTACTTCTGAGACGCCCCTTCCAACCCCTCCCCTCTCACCACATCCGTCTTCTCGCTTCCAGGCCTCGTGAATGTTCACCCCGCCCGCGGTGGGGCGGGGCTTCGCCCGTCCTCGCAAACGGACGTTCCTGCTTCGACGACACGGCTTGCAGGCACGTCACCGGCGTTTGCCTCGGTGCCCGCAGCGGCCGCAGTCTCCACAGGCGTGCCTTCGGAGCATCCCACTCCTAGCCGCGCGAGACCACGCTGAAGAATGTTGAGTGCCGCGTTCCAATCCCTGTCCGTCTCGAACCCACAACTCGGACAGGAATGTTCACGCATCCACAACTCCTTCTCAACCTCCACACCACACCGGGCGCATTCCTTCGTCGTTCCCGGTGCAGGGACTTGCTTGACGTGACACCCGTACAGCTCCGCCTTGTACTCGAGGAGGGTGATGAATTGGCGCCACGCCGCATCCTGCTTGCGACGCGCGTTGTGGGAATCCTCCAGCATCTTCTTCACGTCTAAATCCTCGACGAACACAGCGTCATACTCTCGGCAAAGCCACCGGGTGAGCTTGTGCTGGAAGTCGCGGACTTTCCGCTGAATCCTACGCTTCTGCTTGGCGACGCGTCTGCGTGCCTTCTCCCAGTTATCCGATCCCTCCACACGGCGGCTTTGCGTCCGCTGGGCCTTCTCGAGTCGCTCGTACTCGTCCTCAAGGTCAAGCCGACCAACGCTGAGGCCATCGCTGGTGTGGATGTAGTTCAGGATGCCCAAGTCCACACCCACGCAATCCTCGACATCAATCTCCTCCACGTCGGGTTTCTCGGGAAGGGCGTCCTCTGGGTAGTCGAGGGCGAAGGAGACGAACCACTCACCCGTCGCCTCCTTCTTCAGTGTCACCTCTTTCACCACTGCATCGTTGGGAAACGGACGATGTTGGCGGAAGGGGATCCAGCCGATTTTGGCGAGGCGGACGTACCCAGTGTCGGAAGAGCCCCTCTTCTCGTCAAGGTCGAAGCTCTTCCCGACGTAGGTAATCGAACGGTAGTCCCGTGGTGCCTTCCACTGGAGTTTGCCAACGTTGTAGCCGTTTTCTTTGAGCGCGGAGAGACCGTGGAGGTTGTGGTGGAAACGGCGGACGGTGGCCTGCATAGCAGTACTGGAGAGCTGCTTCCATTCGGGCCACCTGCTGCGCCAGTCCTTCACTTTCTGGTTTTGGTCGTACCGCGTGGGCTTGTCGTCCTCAGGGGCGTTCTCGTAGTCGTGAAGAACGTGGTTGTAGAGTTGGCGGTGGTGGTCAAGATGGTACTCACACGCTTCCTCGAGCCCTTCTTGCTCGGGGTACGCTTGAAAGCGGTGCGAGTAATCCATCGCTGTATGGCGAATGTGCGACTCTACGGTGTTAAAAGCTGCCGTGGGTGTCGGCCTTCACCCCCGCCCACGGTGGGGCGGGGTACCCGGCCTCGGTCTCTTTATGGATCCGAATCTGGTCAGTGACTCGCCCCTGAACGGTGGGCTGCCGCACTGTTACTGCTGGGAGAGGTACGGTTTCCGGTGACTCCAAGAACGACACAGAGAGATCGACGCCAGTCCCGCCGACTCCGTTCGAAGTTTGGGGCCGGATGGCCCTTAATTAAGTGCGTTAGGGTTGAATCCAGCGGTATGGCGACCATTTCGGTCGACGATGAGACGCTCTCTGTCGAGGTAGTCGCTGCAGAGACCGACTGCAATTACTACATCCGCGTCGAGTATGATGACTCCACAGGCTCGCGACAACGCACCGAATGGCAACTCGAGGTCGATAGCCGAAGTGAACTCACCGTCGACAGAATCGAACAGATCCTGACCGAGTGGACGAGCAGTCGTGACGATGTTGCATCCCTCACCAGTTTCTCGATCCAGCGAGTGGACATCGCTCGACGGGGGACATCCACAACGGACGAAGCCAGCAGCGGCACAGCAGACAACCAACCCATCGACCCAGCAACGGCAACGAGTAGGTTCCCATATTCACCTGGGGATCGGATTGCTTACTATGTGGACGGGCCCGACAGTACTGTCTATGGGTACACCACTGAAGCGGTTGTAACAGAACTCCCACCGATTCAGAAACAGAACAGAGAGCCGATCCGTGGCAAGGTCGAAATCGATACTGGGGCAGACACAAAAGTAATCCCGGACGATTGGATAGTCGGACCAGCAGCGGACGTAACAGTGGACAAGCCGAATGACCGTCTTTGACCTCCTTCCCGGCGTAAACGTACGGAATACTGGCGAATGCTAGATGGGCGGGTTCGACCTGCTGTTCCTCCGGACACGACTCTGTTCCCACGAAATCGACTGGCCGTTCATCTTTGCTGTAGCGAGGAAATCCCGCCGTTCACGGCGGGTGAGGAAGTCACCATGCGGTCACTCAATCCAACCGCGTGAACGGCGCGAAAACTAAGTATGTGTAGGACCTACACATAGATAATGGCTGAAGAGAAAACCCGGGTCGATTTCAACGCCCCGAAGTCCCTCGTCGATCGCGCCGACAGCGTCGTTGAAATCCTCGATATCTCTCGTACCCGCCTCCTCATCAAGGCTCTTGAGGACGAACTTGAGGACCTCGCAAACGACGAAGAGTTCCGCCGGCGACTGAGCGACGCCTACTATGAGGGCCGGGTCGACTATGACACCGTCGAAGCAATCCTTGGCCGTGAGGAAGCGATGCGATTGAAACTCCTCCGGGAGTCGATCGACCGAACGCCTGCCATCCCCAGACTCAAGGATGGCCTCCCGAGTAACGATCCCTTCTACGACGGCAAAATCTCCGAATGGAGGGACGCAAGCCCGTCTGATTTCGACGATGAGTCACGTCCCTGAGGATGTCGGAGCGAGCCGTTGCCGTCGTCGATACGAACGTACTGTTGAATCTCGCCACACCGGTCGTTGACGGCCGACCACAGGCACCCTCGGGCGGGGACCCACTCAAGGCACTCCTCACCGCGTACGACGTCCACACTCCCGCAAGCGTCCTCGGTGAGGTCACCGACGCGACAGGGAGCGATGACCTCCTCGCGGCAGCTGCCGAACTGGTGCTCCAAGCAGCCCGCCATCTTACGACGCACGATGTCGACAACCGAGCTGATGGGCCACTCGATTACGGGCTTGATCCCGGGGAATCCGACTGCATCTGGCTGGCCAACGAACTGGACGCAGACGTCTTCATCACCGATGAATTCAATACGACGAATTATTTGCTCGTCACCCTCGCGCTCGACGACCGGAATATTCTCTTCACGACACCGCACATCCTCTGCACGTTCGCAACTCACGGGATTCTACCCGAGGAATACATCGACGCAGCGCTCACGTACTACGTTGAAACCAAAGGCTGGGATGCACAGTATGTGGTCCAGTTGCGCCAGCAGTATCTCGATACATCAGACGAGAGCATCCATCGAGAGTGATTTTCGCTGTTGAATCCACCGTCTGCGTCGAGGCACACGGGGAGGCGCTGTACGAGATGCGAGCTGTCGATCAAGGTGCCTTTGAGTCGCATCGGTCGACGTCCGTTACCCGATAGCACCGCTCTTACCAGCAGAACTAGTCTTCCTGATTGAATGCCTCCACTCACGCAACCATACCCGTTCGCACGATATCGATGAGGTCATCGCGCGTCAGCGGATCGATTTCGACGCGCTCCCCTTCAGCAGTGTAGAAGATACTGGTCGTAACATCTCGATCGGGATACGACGCACTCACGACGTGGTAGTAGACACTCAGCTGCTTGCGATACTCCGGTTGGCCATGACGGCCCCGATCCGTTTTGTAATCGATGATCTCGACCGTCTCGTCCCGCACGTGAATCAGGTCGACTGTCCCCGACACCGTAACCCGGTCGCCGTCCACGGTCAGTGGCAGATAGGCGTCTTCCTCGACCAATAACTCGCCTTCGAGGGACTCGAGGAATTCCTGCACATGGTGGAAGTCCTCTTCAGCACCGGAGTCTACAGACTCACCGAGCGCATACGCCTCGGCGAAGTCGTGGACGCGGTTCCCGAATTCGGTTCCCTTGCCGTCGGTGACGTCCTCGAAGACATCACCCTGCATCAGCGTGTGTGGCGTGTGGCCAACCGGTCCATCCGGTGTCGGAATCGTCGCACCCAATGTCGTCTGTTCGTAGCCTGTCGGTGATTCTTCGACCAACGCCGGTTCGTAGGCTTCGACCCCGACGTCGAGTTCTTCGAGGAACTGGTTTGGCTTGTCGCCGCCCGCAAAGATGACGTGGTTTTTCGCTCGCGTCGTCGCCACATAGAGTAGCCGCCGTTCTTCGTCGTAGTTGTCGGGCAGACACCGGCGGAGGATCTGCAGACGCCAGTTATCGTAGACGTGGGCCTGGCCGTGATCGGCGGCAAAGATGTCGTGCTGGCGAAGACCGATCGATTCGTCGTAGGTGATCGTCCCACCGCCTCGTCGCCGGGGCGGGAACTTCCCGTCGTTCATGTTCGCGAGGATAACGATGGGATACTCCGTCCCTTTCGCGCCGTGGATCGTCTGGACGGTCACCGAATCGTCGCCGGCACTCGTACTGATCTCGTGTTCGCTACCCGCCTCGATCCCGCGTTCGATATGGCGAATGAGATCGCCGGTAGTGAGCGTCGTCGTCTCGTGGATCGACTGGATCGTGTCCAGCAGGACGTCCGCATACGCCCCCTGCATCCCATAGCGATCGAACACCCGGCGGGCGACTGCGCCGACGCTCTGCAGTTCAGCCAGGGCGTCCCGGAAGTCACACATTGCCCCGGGGCGGGCCACGTCTCCGTCGAGTATCGCGTCGATCTCGTCGAGCGTGTACCCAGCGCGTTCGAGAACGACCGCCCAGCCACGGTCGCTGTCGTATTCGAGGATGCGAAGCCAGGCGAGAAGGAGTTTCGCCTCGTCCGAGCGGAAGAGTTCGACGCCGCCGTCGTACGAGACCGGCAGGTCGTGCTCGCGAGCAATCTCCAAGAGTTCCCGACCGTAATCACGGGTCCGTGTGAGGATCGTAATGTCCTCGTGGCGCGGCGGCCGTCTGGTGCCAGCCTCGTCTTCGACGGCATACTCCTCGTTGTCGACGATTGCCTGAACTTTCGTGAGGACACTCTCGTGTTCGTCCTCGTGCGTGTAGCCCTCGATCCGTGTATTGTCAAACGCCGCATTGGCATCCAGTTCGACGATTTCCTCACGGATCGCGTCCGCGTCGACGTCGTCGGATTTGGCGGCCGGCGTGACGAGCGTCTCCGGGGCGAACTCGAGGATGGTCTCGGTCGAGCGGTAGTTCTCGGTCAGTTCGACGCGGTCGACGTCCGGGACGCCGAACGAAACGCGCTCACGGTCGTCGTTCAGATCGGCCCGGAAGCGCTCGAATCGCGTCTCGAAGTCGGTGATATTCTCGACGGCGGCGTACTGGAAAGAGTAGATGCTCTGTTTCCAGTCACCGACGACACAGATATTGTCGGTGCCGGCCATCAGCAAGGCGAGTTTGAACTGGATCTCGCTGGTGTCCTGGAACTCGTCGATCATCACGTACTCGAAGGCCGTCTCCTCCCGGACCCGGTCCTCCGCACAGAGCAGGACGAACGCGAACAACTGGAGGAAGGCGAAGTTCAGGTAGTTCCGGCCGAGGGCGAATTCGAGATACTCGAAGTAGATATCGTGGACGAACTGCTTCAGCTCGGCCCGGTCTTCCTCGAAGGCCGCCCGGGCCCACGCTGCATCGATCTGTTTCGTTCCACGCCCGCCACGAATCTCGTCTTTGCTGGGGGCATCGCTCCGGTAGCAAGCGTTTTTGTCGTAGCTGCCCAGTTGTTTCCGCAGCCGTGACTGCCTGCTACCCCCGCCCTGTGGGGCGTTGGCTGTCGCGAAGCGGTCCTCGAAGCGGTCGAAATCTCCTTCGAGTCGAGCCTCGCCATCGCGATACCAACCCTCGGCCGTGGGGAAGATCCCCTTCGCTGCGAGCTGTTTGGTCAGATCGAGCAATTCGGTGGGGTCGTCGACGACCCGGAACAGATCGCGGTGTTCGGGATGGTCGGCACGGAAGCGGTCGTAGAACTCCCGGAAGTGGGCCTCTTCGACGAGGTCGTCGTCGAGAATCGTCGTCGAGCCCGTAATCCGATCGTCGATCCCGAGATGGGTGGGCGCGCCGTAGCCATGTGTATCCAGCAGGTCGTGACAGCGAGAGTGGAACGTCTGGATCGGCGCGTCCGCGAGTTCGCGGATACCGTACGACGAGTGGGAGACGATCCGTTCCTTCATCTCCGTCGCGGCACTCTCGGTGAACGTCGCCAGCAAGACGTCGTCGGGTTCGACGTCGGCGTCGTCGAGGATCGTGGCGTACCGCCGCGTGACGGTGAAGGTCTTGCCTGTCCCGGCGCCGGCGTCGACGAGATAGCATCCGTCCGTGTTGTCGATCAGGTACTGCTGGTCGTCGTTGGGAGACGGCCCCGACGCCGTTTCCGACGCAAATTCTGATTCGGGCCGAGAGTCTGCGTCGGCGCCCGTCTCAGCTCCGGGCTCGACCTCGGATCCGAGATCGGGGTCAGGCTCAGACATCTTCACCCTCCAGGAGCATGTCGCGATGATCCACACGCCGGTAGTTCGGTTCGCCGCCCGGTCCCTCGACGGGGAACCGTTCCTCACCCCGACGATAGCGATTCAGCGTCTCGCGTTGCTCGCGAACGAACGCCTCGAACTGATCGAGATCCTCTCGGAAGAACGCCCGCTTGCGAACGCCGTTGAGTGCGCGGATCGCCTGATCACAGCCCTTCGCGGGATCTCCAACGTCCGCCGAGACGGCTGCATCGACGGCACTCTCGAACGACGCGGCGAACGCCGAAGCACGGAGTTCCTCCCTGTCGGTCGTCTCGGGGAAGGACTGCTGGCCCATAATGTCGCTGTAGGCCTCGAAGCCAAGATCCTCGAAGGTCTCGACACAGTCGTTGTATCCATCCAGCAAGACCTCGTAGGCGTCCCGCGAGGCGACGAATTCGTCGAACGTAACGGGATGGTAGGTGACCGTCGTCAGCATTTCGTCGAGACTGGCGTCGCCGGTCACGAGGTCGTCCAGTGCATCGATGAAGTGGAAGAAGGTGAATTCGAGGCGCTGGTCGGACCGGATGGTCCGCCAGTGGGCGAGATACAGCAGCGCCTGGAAGTTCGGCGTGTCCGCAGGTGGGTCCATAGTTGCCTGTTTGACGACGTCCCGCTCGGATTTCTGCGAGCCGCTTTTGTAATCCAGCAGGTGGGCTGGCCCCTGGACGAGGTCGATCATCCCCTTGATCCCGAGTGTATCGTTCTCGAACCAGCGTTCGGTGACCGGTGACTCGACCGTGAGGTCGAGGCGTGTGGCGACGACGTTCTCGCCCCAGCCCGACGTCGGCGTGAGGACCGTCTCCGTCGGTGGCGGGTTCTCGTCGAGATACGTGACGATCGTTTCGAGCCCCGTCCGGTATTTCGTCTCGCGGAGCTCGCGGTCCTCGTCGGCATAGTATGGCTGAACGTCCGAGAGCATGTACTCGACGAGATCGTCGATGACGGCTCCATCGATCGCCTCGGGATGGGTCGCATACACCTCTGCGAAATCGTGAAAGAGCGTCCCCTCGGTGAAGTAATCCTGATCCGGGGAGTCGACGAGGCGACCGAAGAGATGATCGCGGGGGGAGTTGACGAGCGTATTGAGCGTCGACTGGCTCAGCCGGTCGACTGTGTCAGGTTCGACGGCCGTGGGGTCGCGGTCGAAGCCCTCACCGGTACCATCGAAGGTTCTCGTATGGTCGACACACTCGAAGTCGGTGAACCGCTCGACGTCGTCGAGGAGTTCGTGGAAGTAGAGACATGGTGTGACGGGATCACCACCGGCGGTGTCCTGGACCAGGTAATAGCGCTCCACGCCGTTCTGCAGCAGGCGCTGGAAGCTCGAGAGGTAGCGGTCGAACTGGGCGTCGCGATCGACCCACGGCCGTCGTGGGGCCGAATGCGTCCAGCTCTCGTCCAGGCCGATGTAGAACACGAGGGGGCGGTCGACGTGGCCCGCTGCTTTCGCGTCGGCGAGCAGTACGCCCTCGTTCTCGCGGTCGACCGGCACCTCGTAGGTCTGGAGATAGAAGGCCAGGTCGTCCACCCGGTCGGCCGTGACGGGTTTGGCTGTGAGCCCGAGTTCGTCGAGTTCCGTCTCGAAGGCTGTGAGATCGGTCCCGAGTCGCTCCTCGACGGCGGTGAGTGCCTCGCCGAAGGTCTGTCCCTCGAGTGTAGCCGCAAAGTCAACCAGCCAGTCCAGATCGGGACTCTCCATGTCGAGATCCCGAAGTCGTTTCTGATCGTGTTCGACGGGAACGTCGATTCCGAGTCGGGCACAGAGCGGGCGGACATCCTGGACTGTCGTATTCTGACCCGCCTGCCCCAGTCTGAGCAGGCCCACGAACGCACGATTGGCCGGTTCGTCAGCAAAGCCCGGTCCACCGTAGAACGGAATGTCCGCGGCTTCGAGTGCCGATTCGACGAGCGAGGCGTAATGACTCGACCCGTCGAGGACGACCGCGATACGACCGGCCGAATCCCCGTCGATCGCTTCCAGCAGTGCGTCGACAAGGGCCGCCGATGAGTCGAAGACGTGGAACGGTGGCAGCCCGAAGGCGTCGTCCGTGAAGAGATCGACGGTGGTGTAGTCGTCGGGGAGGATACTCCGTTCGAGCGGCGTGAACTCCTCGGGCCCGACCACAGCGAGTGACTGGTCGGAATCGATCGTGTAATCCGTGAGTTTGCGGGAGGTCGTCTGGAGGGGGCGCATGTACTCGACGGCGTCCTGTGTCGGGGTATCGGCGTAGGCGTCGTAGTCCAGAATTGCGTCGATCGACGCCTGGTGCTCCCAGCACTGGAGGATGTTCCCGACGGAGTAGGCACACGATTTCCAGTCGAGATCAGTTTGCTCTATCAGTTCGAGGAAGGCGATCCGATCCTCAGCCTGCTCCCGTCGGCCCGCGGCAACCCGTCGTGGTGTGGTCGCGAACGTTCCCAGGTGGGGACGATCCAGCCGGCGGTTAAGCGCGCTAGCGAGCGGTGCATCGGGGACGAGTACGAGATCGTGGTTTGCGACATCGGTGTAGATATCGTCGATTTGTCGAGCCCGCTGAATTGGCACAGCGGAAAGATGTAAGGCCAGTCGATAAATGTTGGGCGGTGTTTGGCAGGCTGAACCGGGTGGAGTCAGCGGCTGCGATCCCGTGTTCGTCGCCCACGCAATCGTCGGGGTGTGTTTCCGGGTGGCTTTGGAGCGCGAGAATCCCCTTGAATCGTCGACTCCCAGTGTTCGATCACGAAATTCCCCTCTCGGGTTTCGTAGATCGGCCCCTCGTACTCTCGGTAGCCGACATGGGTTGTCCCCTCTCGTCGCGTGAAACTGAACGTGTACGCTGGGGTGCCGTCAGCTTCGACCGGTTCCACGGAGCGGCGTTGATACACATACGTCTTCGCCTCTCGTTCGTTCGGCCGACAGTGTTCGTCGATAAAGGTGTCTAGGGCAGCGGCCGGCGTGTCACCGACGAATCGCTCCGTCATCGGGATGGCCTCCTAGCAGTTGTTTGAGTTCGATATGCTCGTCGGGTTGGGTCAGGGCTGCGGGGATGGTGCCTCGCCATCGCCCACTGCCTGGCGAGCGAAAACCACCCTTGCGATGCGGCCAGTGCACGAGAACTACTTTGGCCCAGTACCAACCACGAAATGGAGTCGGCTACGAGTGACATTACAGGGGTGGCTGGTCGCGGCTTCAGGGATGAAGGCTCGCCTGGTGGAGCCGTTGGTCTCGAATTATCCGAGATTTGCCGTGAGCGATCGAATACTCGCAGGAACGTGCCCAGCATCGGCCCAGGTTCCATCCGCTTCGTGGCGGATCAGGCGGCCGTCGTTCGTCCCCGCCACCACCTCTCCGTCGACGGCCGTCCACGCGAGGACAACCTCGGCTGGACCACCAGGATACGACCGTTCATCGAACGTTTCACCAGTATCAGTGGACTCTACCAAGATCGCGTCGGCACCGTTCTCCCCGCTCCATGTCCCCGGCGAGCTCCGCGCTGCTGCCGCATAGAGCCGGCCATCTAGTTCGAAGGCCTCACGGAAGTACCGGTGATCGAGATCCGTATCGAGGCGCGACCAGGACTGTCCAACATCCTCCGTTCGATAGAGCCCATCACCGGTCGACGCGATGTACGAGTCGGGACCGAGCACGAAGACGTGGTGGACGTCATCGTGGACGCCGTCTCGACGCTCGGTCCAGCTCTCACCCCGGTCGTCACTGACGTGGACGCCGCCGACTTCGACGCCGGCGATGACGCGATCAGGGGCCGCCGGATGCACATCGAGACTCCGAACGTGAGCCTCGTTGCGGTGCCGGGGCGTATGCCACTCGTCTCGCGACGGGAGGTCCTGAAAGCCCTCGAGTTCGTCCCACGTAGCTCCGTCGTCGGTCGACACGTAGAGATGTGCTGGATGGGTCCCCGCGTAGAGGCGCTCACCGTCTGGACTCGCAACGACGGAGTACACTTCCTCCTGGGGGACAGCCAGATTTTCCCACGTGCGTCCCTCGTCTCGCGACCGATACAGGCCTGACTTGGTCGCCGCGAACACGCCGTCGGCGTCGGGAAAGCTGCGGACGCGGAGCGTGTCTCCGCTGTCGAGGACCTGATCGGGGTCCTCGAGGGGGACAGTTGCAGCGCGGAAGACGCCGTCCCGAGTACCGATGAGCAGTCCCATGGACGGTGTATCCATCCGCAGTTGGTTAAAGATACGAGCGCCCACTCTCGTTCACAGGCGAGGGTGTCAGTGCATTCGTCGCCCGATCTTCCGGCTCTTGTAGGTTGATCTCCACAGGTATGCTGTAAGCCAAGTAGCTAAGCCAGTTAACTAATCTATTCGGCTAAGCTAATCAGCTAAGCCACATAGCTCGATCGGCAGATCGCAAAACGTCGCCGCACTGGAACGAGTTCAGGATCCGTTCTCGCCGTCGATCCTGAACAAGATATCGAGCACCGGGTCGTCGACGACGAGAGTCCTTCCAAGATCGGGGCGCACTCACCCACGAAGAATCGGGACATCAGCCAATCGTACTACGAGACAGAGCTCGTCAAGACTGTTGAAAGTTTGCTGTCACCGCTGAGGGTGTCATAGAACAGTTCTCA
Organism: Halorientalis sp. IM1011; assembly: GCF_001989615.1. NCBI lineage: Archaea > Methanobacteriati > Methanobacteriota > Halobacteria > Halobacteriales > Haloarculaceae > Halorientalis > Halorientalis sp. IM1011. The sequence goes on from NZ_CP019068.1 coordinate 232,500, forward strand.
AGGTGGTTGTTTCATGGAAGGGGAGGTGAACCGTCTGTTCAGTGTGTCTGCGTATTCATCAGAGTTGCCGATCAGAATCCACTACTGTCTATAGAAAATACGATCAAACTATGCCCTCCCGCCGTACTGTCATCGGGTCACTTGGAGTTGCCGCTCTGGGTGGACTCGGTGCCTGGTTGTGGTTCACTCCTGCAACTGGATATGTCCAAGAGAAATCGATCGAGGCAAGCTACCGAGAGGGGAACCAATTGCACAGTGAATCGGTTATAACTGTCACTCTCAGCAATCCTCCCGGCTCCGACTCACCTCAAATCGACTGGCTACACGATGATTGGCAGGACCGATTTGAATCCCCTTCTACACCCGTGGTTTCTGAATCGTTACATACCGACCTGCAACAAGCCTACGAAGAGGTACGCTACGTAGTCGGAGTTTGTAGCCCATCGTGGGGTGAGGACGTGGAGGCGATAGGCTGTTACAATGGGAATGCCGGACGAGTGGATTTCAACCGCGCTCAAGTCCACGATCGCGTGACCGCCTCCAAAACAAACCCTGGCCTCTCAATACACAGCATTAAGGGAACGTGGTCGTTCGATGAGTCGTGATCGGTTGACTCTCTCTGCTGAGCGAAACAGGGGGGGCGAAGAATATGGCCGACATCTGCATTCGCTACTCTGTCGTTAACTACTACTGTCGTAAAGGTAGCCCTGCCCGGTGGACTCAATGGCGATTCGATACCCATGGAATTCGAACCGAACAGTCCGGCTCGCGGATCGCTGCTCCTGATACTCAGTAGTAAAGAGGGAGTTGAGTGCTTCAGTGTCGATCGCGGAGTGGAGTGAAGGGACTTCTCTGGGGTCCAAATCGCATTCCTCTGCAATTGCCGATATAGCTGCGATGGCTGGGCCTACAGCGGAGTTCCACTCGAACGTACGCAGGGGCTCGTCGTTGACTGGTTGAGTCTCCATAGCCACGACCAACTACCGGTCTGTCCCCTGTAAGAATCCCCCTACCATCGGGAATGGTATGTCCCCTTCAGACCCACCGATAGGTTACGTCCCAGTGTCAGGGAGCAGCGCATCCTCAATTAAATTGCGGGTCCCTCTGCGGAGACGCTCCGAGAAGGCGCGACGGGAGATTCCGAACTGTTCACTCAGCTCATCCTGAGTTGTCGTCCGTGGTTTGTCAAAATAACCCTCTTCGTACGCGATCAGCAAGGCGTCGCGTTGATTCTGCGTTAATTCCCTGTGTTCCCCATCAATGAGATCCTCGAGCGAATACAGGCGGCTCAGACTGATTGGGATCCCCTCGGCTTCGAACACTTCCTGAAACCGAGTGAGACTGTCCTGCTCTTCCGCCCGGACCTCGAACTCCCAGTGATTCGTCGTCCCGAGGGCCTCGACGATCGTGATATCCAGTTCTTTTAGCCCCTCGACCACGGCAGCGTTTGGCGTCCATTTTGCCCGGAACAAGGCCACGTTCCCTGAGGTCTCTATTTCACGCGTGTCTTTGACCTCAGGCTCACGTTCGGCGTATTCCATAAATTCGTCCGGGTCACACCCTCGAACCCAAAAGAACGGGAGTGCCGACTCGTCGGTCGGAACGATTTCGTCGATTTGAATTTCGATGTCCGGCATTTCGATGAGCGTCTTGCCGAACGGAAACGAACTTGGCGGGATGGTGAACTCGGCCACATAGACCATAGCGGAAATTCCATTTCCTGCTATTAAGCACTACCCGCCACCCATACAATCGAACTGCCGTGGCCGAATACATTCTGGACGAGGGGTGTGGATTCACCAGGATGCGGAGCCGTCAAGCCACCTCTCAGGACAGATGCCTCCTCTCAGGCCAGATCTTCGAGCCGGCTATCTCGAAGCACGGATTTGAGGACGATCCCGGTATCCTGTACGAGGCGGTGTTCGAGATAACTACCCTGTCCGCGGCCGCCACCGGTCCGCGTCGACTCGACGACGCCGAGGAAGGCCTGCTCGTTCAGGAGTTCGTACACTCGGTGTTCGCTGAGAACGTTCGCATCGACCTTGTCGACGGTCTGTTTGTACCGCTCGTAGATGCGACTGGTCGAGAACCCATCGGTAGAGGGGTTTTCCTCGGTCAACAGCGCCAGTGAGTAGAGGATGAACTTGACCTGCGTCGTCGAACCCCGGAGGAGTTCCTCGAACCGGTCGATTTCGGCCCACTCCTGGGCATCGCGAACGTGCTCTTCGGTGACGGTGTCGGCGTTGTCCCGTTCGGCGAGTTCGCCGGCGTGGCGGAGAATCTCGATCGCCTTGCGTGCGTCGCCGTGTTCCTGGGCAGCGACGGCCGCAGTCAGCGGGATGACGTCGTCGGAGAGGACGTCGTCGTAGAAGGCGTCGCGACGATGCTCCATGATATCCCGGAGCTGATTGGCATCGTAGGGCTGGAAGACGAACTCCTCCTCGCGGAGACTCGATTTGACCCGCTCGTTCAACCGATCCCGGTATTCGATCTTGTTGCTGACGGCGATCACACCGAGATGGCAGTCGGCCTTCCCGGATTCGCGGGCGCGTGAGAGTTGCATCAGGATATCGTCGTCGTCGAGCCGATCGACTTCGTCCAGGATGATGATGACCGACTCGAACGCTGTATCGAGAATTTCCCAGAGATAGTCGTAGTACTCCCCGCTGCCGATCCCCGAGCGCGGGATTTCGAACTCGGTGTGGGGCGTGTCGTTGAGCGACCGGGTAACTGCACGGGCGACCCGGGTCTCGGTGTTGTGCTGGGCGCAGTCGATATAGACGGTCCCCACCTGAACGTCGTTCGATTCCGCAGCTCGTTTCGCACGCTCGGTGACGTGCCGTGCAACGAGCGACTTCCCGGTCCCGGTTTTCCCGTAGACCATCACGTTGTTCGGCGGATCTCCCCGAACGATGGGTCGGAGTTCCGCGGCGACGGCCTCGATCTCCTCGTCGCGACCGACGATGCGGGCACTCTCGGGAACGTGGCCCACCTTGAGGAGTTCTTTACGGGCAAAAATGTCCGTCCGATCGGGATCGTCTTCGTCGAGATTGAAGAGCGGATCGTCGGCGGGATCCTCGAACCGATCGTCGATCTTCGTTTCCTGAGACGATTCCTCGGTCATAGATATCTTACATCGTGGTGGCCGGGACCTTAATAGTTCGCCCCCGAACCAGAGTGTAAATCAGACGTTTCCCCGGACGGGCAGTTTTCTCGACTCCGAATCAGTTGCAGAATATGTTGGGGCAGTCCCGAGTGAAACGACGGGAGGAGTAGGTGTGCTGGATACGAACACGGACAGTGGCACACCCCTCGTCCAGAGTGTATCGCCGACTCCCGTCCCGAGACTACCCACCCCTGGTCAAGAGTGTAGTTGGAGACCTGTCCGGAGACAAACCCACCACCCCTCGTCCAGAGTGTAAAATCCACTCGGGACTAGTATTCGAGGAGAGTCAGTGAACACACCATCTGACACACGGTATGCACCCCTCATCAAGAGTGTATCACCGGTGCAGTTAATCGATTAGAAGGATCACGCTGGTCACAGGTGCAGGATAGAGTACAGAGTACAGACACCCCACGTCAAGAGTGTATTCTCGAAGCAGATCGATGGCAACGACGGTCAGCTGGGAAGTGCTCGGTACATCGAGCGACCCTGTAGGTGATTGCAAATACCTCCACTACTGAGAGGACAGGTTATCTGGCACTGAGTTGTGAATTGTTTAGTCGAGCCCACACACCCCTCGTCCAGAGTGTATTCCCAAACGGGAGGGGTTGGGTCCGTTGAGAAGGAACGCCATGAAGATAGTCGTACCGTCCGATATCCCGAAGATCACGAGCTCTCCTGCTGGAACAAGTATTGACCAGCGTAGACACGGCCTTCTAGCCAACTCTTGCAATATTTTTTAGTATTGTCTAGAAGCTTTATTACCTAGTGTTCCCAATATTTCCCCAAGTGCATTCAGCACTCCAAAAAGACAAAGGCGGGATTCGTCTGACTGCAACTGAATCACTCCTTTCGTCAACGCTGGTTTGATCGGTCGAATTCCGGTTACTGTGTCCTCTACCGTTGAAATCTGCCCTGCTTCTCGTTATAGACCGTTCGTTCGTCAGCTCTCACCCCCACCCACCTGTTTCCCGTTACACTCTGGACGAGGGGTGTGTGTCTCCTCTCTCGTTGCACTCCCAGTTGAAACACCGACACTCGCGAGACAGACGCTTCTAGATTCTCGCGATCTTAACCAACATCGAAGGCGGCAAGTTCCATCTGTTGGTTAAGTAGTTTGGTCACCGGATGCTACTGCTCTAGCCAGTACAGTGAAATGGCCTGCCCGTTAGGTTCCCAAGAAGACCCGAAGATGAACGTTCCTGAAGAAATCCAGTGTCTCTTTTCGGCATCGATTACGACGAAGGACGGGACTCCGGTAATCGAAGTCCCTGACCGTGAGATCGAACTCGGCGAGCTGCAGTCGAACACAGTGTATCGAGTGGCACTTCTCCCGTCACCGGATTCAGACGCCCCATCCCAGCAATCTCCGGAGCCTGACCAACCATCTGGCAATGAGACGCCCCCTGTCGAAGAGGGGGAGACTCGCCGCGTCGAGATCGAGGATATTGGTGATCAGGGCGATGGCGTCACGAGAGTCGACCGTGGCTACGTCGTCATCGTGCCGGACACGAAGCAAGGCGAACGTGTGGAGATCGAGATCGCAGATGTGCGACAGAACGTCGCATTTGCGACGGTTACGGAACGACTCAGCTACTACGACTGAGCACCTCCACCGGCTAACGCTGTGAGCGTTTTCCTCGTGCCACTCAAATTCGACCGAACCAACGGACCGTATTTCTCCACGTCGCTACCGGCCATCCAACTACACGATTCCCAACGCATACGATGGACAGCGAGGGATGACTGTGAGATTCCTATCTGTCTGTTCCATCTGTACAGCAAAATCATATACATCTGTAATCATCTTACGAATATAATAGTCTATATAGGCAGACTATAGTCCTAATCCGGTACATTCATCCATGCCTGGTCGAATATTCTAAACATGCAGGACTCGACGAACGAAGTCGGTCAGCGCGATCGCGAACCGGGGACTGTGGTCGCAGCGATCGATCAGTTCGACGAGGAATCACACGTCGTCATCGCAGACACGACCCAGGACGACCGCTGGCTCGCGATGCCGACGTCCAATACGGCAGTCCTCGATGAATGGCGGTGACCTGCGGCGCTCGAGGCGATTTTTGATCATCCTGTTCACTCGTCTGGATCGACTGGGCCTTTATATTTGGACCTGACCCGATCTCCGTCTCGCCATTGCCAGTAGTAGTAGCGGTTGTCGTTGATCTCCTTGATCGTGATCGTTGCCTTTGCAGGGACGTCGTTCGGGAGATCGTCAGGCCGCTCTGCGGCCACATTTTCGTCCGATTCCCCCTCGAGACGATCCTCGCGAGTTTTGTACTCCGCCAACTCTTCGGCATAGCGAGCAACGTCCCGCAGGTGTTCTGGGGGGAGTTCGTTGAGCGTGTTGACAATCTCCGACGAGAGGCTTGCCGGTGGGGTCGGAGGTTCGTAAGACATTGGGTACTCTATTGTTAACCAACACGGAACAACCACCCATAGATTTGTTGGTTAAGGCGGTGGGACAGTTCCGTCTCTGTCGACTGTCTCACCGTCTGACCATCCCGTATCAATACTCCATCACATAGTATTACAGTGTATCTATGAAATATGGTATATTCTGAGTAATCTTCGGTAACAGACTACTTGATCTGGTAGAGATAACGATTGCGTCTTCGGTGATCGAATACAGGAAGTTGCTCGATTTCGCTGGCCGAGCAAGTCGATCGACTCCGGGGTAACGGGGCGCTACGCGGAACATCGCTTTTATCCACCAGTTTCGTTGCGTGATCGATGCAGACAATGCGGCGGCTACCTCCAATTGTTCTCATTCTGGTTGGTCTGGAACGGCTCTTGTACGTCCTCACTCACCCCAGTAGCTTGTTGGCGCGGTTTTTGACATCTCGATTGCCTTTTTCAGCAACTGCCGACGACAGATTGGGGGTGTTCGATATCGGATAAATCTGCACGCCATTCGTGGCACAAAGGTGTCGTTCACGTCGAGCTGGTATTGCCGGCCGCCTCAAACGACACATCAAGTATAATTATACTATTATTCATTGTTATCTGACCATTCATGTCTTTTCTCAGTTAGTCAGCACCCGAGGGGTTGCGTAAGTAACTTGCTGGTTCCGTGTCGCTTCAGACAGTATCTGCTGTCTGATGGTAGTCATTCGGTAATGGCTGAACGTGGGTTGACAGCACGGCCTGCTGAACGGTGAAGTGAATAACAGTACTATGTCCGTTATTCTATGGGGCAGGTATCCGCCGAGGGATCGAGTCGGCCGTCCATAGTACGCCGTCGAAGCAAGAGAACCATCCCATTGTCTGGCAGACTGTGGCAACGTCAGGTTTCGTCGGGGGGCGTCTGCTGGGCGATCTCCGCCTCGACGTCGTCCACGGCGTTCTGGAGGATATCGACGGACCGATCGATCGACGACCCGGCGAGATCGAATCGGTAGGCCGGGCCACCGATGGAGAGGCTTCCGACGACCGTCCCATCCGAGCGGGTCACTGGGGCACCGATCGATCGGTATCCGGTCTCCAGTTCTTCGTCGTTCGTCGCGTACCCCTGTTCGCGGACGGTTTCGATCGCTTCGATCAGCGTCTCCCGATCCGTGATCGTGTTCTCGGTCGTCGCCGGGAGGCCGTGGCGATCCACGATTTCGTGAAGCCGTTCCGTCGAGAGCTCCGAGAGGATGGCTTTCCCCGACGCGGAGTTGTGCATGTTGAATCGGCTCCCCGCCTGCAGAAACGTGCTCCCAACGGCGGGGTTACTCGGATTCGAGTCCCCCATCACGTACTCGATCGAATACATACTCCCGTTCTCCGAGACGGCGAAGTTCGCCTCCTCGTTGGTGGATTCGGCGAGGCGGTACACCTGGATTCTGGCCGGCGTGTAGATATCCCGCCGATTGCGGGCGTGCTCGCCGAGTTCCAGAAACTGGAGTCCGACGTGATACCGTCCCTCCTCTTCGACGAGATACCCCGCGTCGACGAGGGTCGCGAGGTGATTGTGGACCGTACTCTTCGCCAGGTCGAGGGCCGTCGCGAGTTCCGTCACCGTCGAGCCGTTCTGCCGTTGAATCTCCCGGACGATGTCAATCGACGTCTCCGTCGTCTTGACCGGCCGCGCGCGATTGTCCGTCATTGGCCGAAACCAGCGGAGCCGGAATTATAAGTGTTCGGTATGTGTGAACAGCAGTGAGCGTCTTCACACGGAAAATCGGGCGGTTCGAGGCCGCCATTGATATGGAGATATTCGGATGTGCGGTTCGATATATAAATGGCGCAGAGATCGAGTGAGAGACCGATCGGACGGCCGATTTCAGCCGAGCACGCTTATAAACAAGATACGCGTCTGTTCACGTCTCGCGAACAGTGGGCTGTGCCAGTTATGTACGGTCGAAAGCCGCCGATAGCGAAGTTGCTGGGGGAATTAAATCGTGGCACCAACTTCTTTTTGATTGATATATTCGCACTATGTGAATCGGTTGCTAGCACGTAGATGGCAAATCGACTGCATTGGAGACCAGCAGAAAGCGGTCTTCGGTTCGCAGTCACTCCCTGGTCTACTGTCGTCACCGGCGATGCAGATGGAAGAAAAAAGGGTAGAACCGCCGTCTCGACCTGTCGATCGGTTCGTTATCGTTCGTCCGGGGCCCAGTCGGGGATGTCGCGGTCGATGAACTCCCCGTAGCCGGGTTCGGCGACGATCTCCCCGTCGTCGGCGATCAGTTCCCCGCGCAGGAACGTCTTCTTCACGCGGCCGGTCACGTCACGACCTTCGTAGATCGTGTAGTCCGCGACGGAGGCGTTGTCGTCGGCCGTGATCGTGTACTCCTCGTCCGGATCGAAGATGACGATGTCCGCGTCGGTCCCCGGTTCGAGCGTGCCCTTGCCGGGCAGTCCGAACGTCCGCGCGGGGTTCGTACACATGACGCGGACGAGGAACGGGTACGAGAAGCCGCGTTTGTTGACGGCTTCGTCGTGGAACACCGGCAAACTCGTCTGGAGGCCGTTGACACCGAAGGAGCTGTCCCACCAGTTCTCGACCTCCTTGTCCGCACGCTTGAACGCGACGTGGTCGGTGGAGACGACGCTCAGGGCACCGTTGTGCAGGTGCTCGAACATGGCGTCCCGGTCGTCGGGGGTCCGGAGCGGCGGGGCCTGGATGGCCAGAGTCCCCTGCTCCTCGTAGGCGGATTCGTCGAGTGCGGTGTAATGCGTGCAGGTCTCGCCGCGAACCTCGCTGCCGTCCGTCTGGAACGACTCGAGGACGTCGGCGGCCTTCGCACACGTCGTGTGAATGCCGTAGTACTTCGCCCCGGCCTCCTGGGCCATGCGGACGGCGTCTTCCGCGGCCATCGCTTCCGTGTAGTCGGGGCGAGCGCGCGGATACTCCGCGGGATCGGTCGCACCCTCCTCCTTGAGCCGTTCGGTCAACGCGTTACAGACCGAGGCGTCCTCCGTATGCAGCACTGCCACGACGTCACGGTCCGCGACCTCCTCGAAGACGCGGTTCATGAACCCGTTCGAGAGCCCGATCTCGTAGGCCGTGAACATCTTGATCGAGGTCACGCCCTCCTCGATGACCGCGTCCAGTTCGTCGAACACGGCGGGGTCCTCGCGCGTGATGACGCCGTGGAGCCCGTAGTCGATGAGCGAGTCCGCTCCCTTCCGTTTCTGTCGCTCGACGGCCTCGAGGAGCGTGCCTTCCTCCTCCCAGATGCTGAGGTCGCCCAGCCAGGCCTCCCAGGCGAAGTTCACGCAGGAGGTTACTCCGCCGAGTGCCGCCGCACTCGTCCCCTCCTCGTACGGGTCGATCGAGAGGTAGCCGTCGATGTGGACGTGCGGGTCGACCACGCCGGGCATCACCAGTTGTCCCGAGGCGTCGACGACCTCACGGGCTTCGACGAAGTTCGCCCGATCGCCGATCCCGACGATCGTCCCGTCGTCGACGGCCACGTCCGCCTCGAAGCACCGATTCGGAGTTACGACAGTCCCGTTGGAGATGATTAGATCAACGGTCACGTGCTAGCCGATTAGTCGAATCAAGAAAAGTGTGACCATCAGACGCAGGCCGCCGTGCTGATGCGGTCTGGGATCACGACCGACCGAACGGGCAGGAATCCCGCCGAAAACCATCATCATTTAACAGAAAGTATTAAACAGGGTCGTGTTACAATCCTACTATCATGGTACAAGGTGTGCCAGTGATGTCGCATGAGTGAGGATTCCAAGCCGGAAGGACTAGCACCGATTCCGTGGAGCGAACGGACGATGAGCCTGTTGCAGTACCCACCGGTCTGGTGGTCGTCGCTCATCGTCGTCCAGTCGTTCGCCGTCGCCTTTTTCGCCGTCTATCCGCAGGGCGGCTTGAATCTGTTACAGGTGACGCTGGCGGCCGCCATCGGCACGCTGATTCTCTCCGGCCTGTTCATCATGAACGGCTTCCCCGGATACGAGGAGGGGATCCCCTTCGCCATGCAGACGCGATCCGCGTTCGGTATCAAGGGCGCGACGATACCGAACTATCTGCGGATCACGCCCGCCATCGCCTGGCTCGGTATCGGGAACTGGATCGGCGCGCTGGCGATCCAGACCATCTCCACGACGCTCTGGGGTTTCGGGAACGTCTGGGTGTACTTCGCGCTCTTTCTGATACTCAACGTGATCCTCGCGTGGTACGGGATCGAGTCCATCAAGTGGTTCAACTTCGTCGCCTCCGGGGTCATCATCGTCCTGATGACCTACACGGCCTACATCGTCCTCTCCACGGAGGGGATCCCGACCGAGGTCATCACGTACGGCGGCTCCTGGAGCTGGGAGTTCGTCGCCGTCATCTCCGTCATGGTCGGCCAGGTCATCACGGGCGCGCTCAACGCGTCTGACCTCACCAGACACCTCGAAGTCAGCGGGAACGGGAGCGCCCGCAATCAGGTGCTGGGCCACATCATCGGCATCATTCCCCCGTATCTGTTCATGATGCTGATCGGCATCCTCTTCGGCGTCTCGGCGGGGAACCCGAACCCGATCGAGGCCGTCATGGAAGTGGCACCGAACCCCATTCTGGGCTCGTTGATGTTGCTGTTCGTCGTCCTCGCACAGATTTCGACGAACCTCACGATGAACATCCTGCCGCCCGCGAACGTGTTTCAGGACACCTTCGGCGTCTCCTGGAAGCAGGGCGTGGTCGCGACGGGCGTCCTCTCGGTCGCCACGTTCCCCTGGATGCTGTTCACCAGTGACCTGTTCTACACGTTCATCAGCTTCTACGCCGCCTTCCTCGGCCCGATCATCGGAATCTTGATGGCGGACTACTGGATCGTCAAGCGACGGGAGACCGACGTCGACGAACTCTACGACAAGAGCGCCGACTCGAAGTTCTGGTTCGTCCGCGGGTTCTCCGTCACCGGCATCGTGAGCATGGTCCTCGGGACCGTGGTCAGCCTCCCGTATCTCGACATGGGCTGGATGATCGGCCTCCCGGTCGGGTTCGCCAGTTACCTGCTACTGACGAAGTTCGCACTCGACGATCGGGTCAAGTCGTACATGGCACCGGCAGCCGGTGCCCGCTCGACTCCCGACGCGGACTGACCCGGGAGCGACGCTCGCCATCGGCCCGAGCGGGCGAGAAGCATTTTCGCGACGTTTGCGCTCGTCGTCGAGCGGACAGCGGTAGCGAGACCAGAGCCCGCGGCGATAACGGTGAGACTCTCTCAATCCGCAGCCAGATCCGCGAGGCCGGCCGCGAGCACCTGCGTGGCTTCCGCACAGTTGTCCCAGTCGGTCCACTCGCGTGGGCTATGCGAGATGCCGCCGCGGGATGGGGCAAACAACATCCCAGCGTCGGTGACCTTGGCGATGTGCATCGTGTCGTGGCCCGCGCCGGAGTGGAGATCCAGCGTCTCGATCTCCGAGTCTGCGGCCCCCGTTCGCAACGCGTCCAGACACCGATCCGTCATGGCGATCGGTTCGATGTTGTACGGCCGCTCGAACGTCGTCACGACGTCGCGTTCGTCTTCGATCCGGGAGAGCGACTCCCGGATGTCGCCGACGATCCGTTCCATCGGCTCGGATTCGACGTCCCTGACGTCCACGCCCAGTTCGACCCGGCCCGGGACGACGTTGATCGCGTTCGGTGCGACGTCGAGTTTCCCGACCGTGCCGACGACAGTCTCGCCGTGCTCGTCGACGGCCTCCTCGGTCGCCGCTTCGACGTCGAGGACGATCTCGCTGGCCGCGGCCAGCGCGTCCCGTCGGTCGTCCATCGCGGTACAGCCGGAGTGGTTGGCCTCGCCGGCGATCTCGATCTGACAGCGGACGGTCCCCGTGATCGACGTGACGATTCCGACGGGGACGCCGGCGTCCTCCAGCCGTTCGCTCTGTTCGACGTGGAGTTCGAGCCAGGAGTCCCATCCGCTGGCGTCGATGCGGCCCTCGCCGCTGAAGCCGATCTCTTCGAGGGCTTCGCCGAGGGTCACGCCGTCGTCGTCGGCCATCGACCGGGCTTCGTCGACGGTGCGTTGCTCACTGGCGACCGACGAGCCAAGAACGCCGTCCGAGAACCGCGCGCCCTCCTCTTCGGTGAAACACACGACGTCGATCGGCCGTTCGAGGTCCACGTCGGCTTCCTGCAGCGCACGGACGGCCTCCAGAGCCCCGTAGACACCGAGCACCCCGTCGAAAATCCCGCCCTCGGGGACGGAGTCGAGGTGGCTCCCCGTCGCGACGGCCGGCGTGGTCCGCTCGGCTGACGCCGGTACCCATCGGCCGGCGATGTTCCCGACGCCGTCGACGCGGACGTCGAGCCCCGCGTCCTCGAGCCGGTCGACGAAGTACTCCCTGGCGCGTTTGTTCTCTTCGGTGCCGGTCAGGACCGTTCGCCCGTTGCCCTCCACGTCCGAGATGGTCCCGTATTCGGCGGTGCGTTCGATATTCGTCCGAAGTCGATCCGCGTCGACGTACTGGTGAATCGTTCCGGTCATGTCTGTTGCTGTCGACTACTGCCGATACTGTCCCTCTAGAAATCGTGAGGGTTAGCATTGTCGCTCTGCCGAACTCGGTTCGAGCGCGTTACGCGGGCGTCGCGGCGGTCAGACCTCGCGGATGACGATGTCTTTCATCCCGTCTTCGAGCGTGGACTGCTCGATTTCGTCGAGTTCCGACCGCGACGCATTCAGCGTCGCGACGTGATTGCCAGCGAGTTCCCCCGCCGGACTCTTGAAGCACGTGGGGCCGCAGGGCACGAGGATCTCCTGTTCGTTCCGATAGCCCGGGTAGAGCAGGATGTCGCCGCGGGACGGGTAGACCGTGTGGTTCTCGCGGGGAATCTCCGGCAGTTCGATCTCGTCGATGTTCACCCAGGTCGCGTGTCCGCTCCAGCGGACGTGCATCAGGTGGGACTCGAGCGGGAGGAACTCCCGAATCGCCTCGATCGACTGCGGTGCCTCGTCGACCAGCAGGTCGGCTGTGAAGGTCTGTCCCTCGATGTCGAATTCCAGTTGCTCCATGCGTTCAATCGTTCCACCCGAGGGGATAAAGATTTTGGAGAGCCGCGAGAGCAGTACGAACGGACCCGTATGCACACCTCCGAACCCGACGGCCGGCGGAGACAGCGATTCGAATTGCGCCCCAGCCACAGCTCTCGTCCCCCGACCAATGGTCACACCGGAACGTAGCGAGGACGGGGGGCCCTCTCGAACGGCGCTCCAGGACCTCATATCGGACCTCGTGAGTATCGAATCGGAGAACCCACCGGGAAACGAACGCGCCTGTGCGCGATACGTCGAGGCGTGGTTCGACGACCGTGACGTCCGGACGGAGGTCGTCAGAGAACCATACCCGGACCGGCCCCAGATCGTCGCTCAGATCGGCGACGGCCGACCGAGGGTCGTCCTGAACGGGCACATGGACGTGGTCCCGGCAGGCGACCGCGAGCAGTGGGACTCGCCCCCCTACGACCCCCAGGTCCGGGACGGCAACCTGTACGGTCGCGGTGCTGCGGATATGAAGACCGGACTGGCCATCGCGATGGTGACTGCCGCCCGGCTCAAGGCCGATATCGACGCCGGCGACCTCCCCGGGTCGATCGTCGTCCAGGCGGCCATCGGGGAGGAGGCGGCCGAACCCGGCACGAAAACGCTGCTCGACCGCGGATACGACGGCGACTACGGAATCGTGCTGGAACCGACGGGACTGCGCACGGCGACGAGCGTCAAAGGGTGTGCATACTACGAGTTCGAGGTCGGCGGCGAGTCGGCACACGCCGGCCAGCCCGGAGACGGGGAGAACGCGCTCGTGCGAGTCCTGCCGCTGCTCGAGCGACTCCGCGACTACGGGCGGACGGTCAGCCAGCGAACGGACGACCTCGTCGGCCCCGAACACGCGACCCTCACGATGCTCGACGCGGGAACCAAGGAGAACGTCGTCCCCGGCCGGGCGACGATCGCCCTGGATCGCCGTTTCGGCCCCGAGCAAGCCGTCGAAGACGTCGACGACGAGATCGACGACCTGGTTTCGGCGGTCGAGGCCGACACTGCGAGTGACGTGACCTGGCGGCGGACCAGGACGTACGACTCGGCCAGCGCCCCGTCGGACGGGAGACTCGCCGAGGTGTTCCGAGAGCGATCCAGCGACGTAGCCGACGTCCCGCCCGACGAGTACGGACTCACGATCGCCACCGACATGCGGAACTTCGTCGACGATGCCGACATGGAGGCGATCACCTGGGGACCCGGAGCGATCGCACAGGCCCACAGCGATAACGAACACGTGGTCCTCGACGAAGCCGTTACTGGTGCGACCGTCCTCGAACAGAGCCTTCGGGAACTCCTCCGAACGTAGGTCTCAACACATCGGCCGTCGCAGTGGTACCACCCGGTTCGTTGGGCCTGGGAGACCCGCAGTTGGTTTCGAGGGCGAGAAGCGAATGTCCACAACTCGGTAAGAGTTTCTCAGTAGATGTTTCTACAATAGTTCGAGAACAAATAGGTGAAGCGTTCCCCCCATACAAGATATATGTTGGCTGCCGTTCTGATTCCCGTGTCGTTCGCCGTTGAATCGAGGACATGTCGTCGCCGGGCTTGTTTCATCGGTCTGTCCCATCGACGACACACACAGTATTGTCGCCGTCGTATCTCCCGGATCTCAGCAACGATCCGGAGAGTGCGAGCGTTAGATATGGCCTGTATACGCACCAGATGAGCCGATCCGTTCGGGCCGGGGACCGCCCGCGGCGACAGCAAGTAGCGTTCGCCATCGAGACAGATCGCGGTCTCCCCGACCACAACATGTGCTGTCTGCCGACAGTCCTGAGACCGTAGATCAGCCCTGTACTCCGGTTATAGACTGTCGACTCTACACGGATAACCCCGAATACCTCAGGAAGTACAATAGTAATTTAGTTTGATGAAATAGCCAGACTAAGTTCCAACTGAGGTTCATCAACTGCTATTGTGTTTCTTCCCGCTCTACAAAACGAAAACTCGATCTGGTCCAAGCTACCGTTGTGGCCGGCGTTTTGCCAAAAACACGCAAAACCGTGGCTCCGTACTCGAAGGTATCAGGAGCTACCTCTTCGTCACAATCACGAATCCGGTACTATCGACGGTCACCTCACAGCCACAGTAGAAGAATTCGACCGTTCCGACCATCGACTCTCCATCCCCTGCTGTCTGAAAGAGCGCGTCCAAGGCGTCAGGATCGATCGTATCGAATAGCGAGTCGAGCTCGTCCCCCGCCGTTCCGGTGGGGTTTGCTGAAACGGGCTTGCGGCCGGTAAACGCCGAGACAGCGTGAATGACCGCTTCGGACAACGAGTCCTCCTTCGGTGCCTGGTAGGTAAACTCCTCTTCAGTCAGTTCGTCTGTGTGGGGTTGGCATTCTGTCATCGCTAATTACTACGAGACCGACGGGGGAGTACTCCCGGGTTCACTCAATTCAGCCTTTATAAGTGAGTGTCCTGAACCACTGTATTACGGAGCAACGCTTGCTGGCCACGCCGGAGGCGAGATGACAATGCAGACGTCGAGATGCCGAGATCATCGGCGATGGTTTCCATCGTCGTCTGTCGTGGGACAGCGAAATAGCCGTGCTCTAGGGCAGCGAGAAGGGCGTCTCGTTGCGCATCCGTGATACCATATCGATTGGTACGTCCACCGTCGTTCTCCATTGGCTTCTCTTCGTAGAGGCTGTGCAACTCGAAATCCCGGTTGCGCTCACGAGCGGCATCTCGAAAGGCAATCAGTGCCTCCCGAGACGGAAACCGGGCCAGAAATTCCGTCCCTTCAGCCGCGAGTGTGACACTTCTTGGGACGATGTCTCGTTTTCCGGCGATCGAATACAGAGAATTGGCCAGTCCGTCTTCTGAAAGGATTCCACGATACAAGCGCCTGTCTGTGAACTGGTTGAGACGAGAAAAGGACTCGACAGACGGGTCACCAGCCAGCGCAGCTTCGAACGTCTCGAAATCATCACCAGCCGCCCAAAAGATGAATCGCTCCTGATCATCCCGCAATCTATGGACATCTTCTATGTGAAGTCTCATGTCGGGGACCGTTTGCAACGCCTCGTGGAACACCGGACGGCCGATGTTTATTTTTGCAATGTATGTCATTGTTCGATAGTTGTATACTGAGAGTGATCCGAATGCCACTCAACCGAAGCCGACCGCCCTCTCCCCACCACTACTGGACCTGCTGACGACCAATCACCTCGACTATGGAAATTCATCGGGCAGTGCATCTTCATTGGTCAGGAGTAATTGGAGGAGTGGTGCGATCTCCTCGAACTGCGGGCCCCGTGTGACTGTTTGAGAATCCTGATCCCAACGAACATACCCCATGGCCTCTAATTTTGGAAGATGGGAATGGTGCATCTCTCGCCGAAGTCCGGTCAACGTTTTCTCCCCGGTGTGCACTGCTTCTGGAATCGGTACATCCTCCCGCGAGTCGCGTTCTAGGAGTGCTACGAGGACTCGCCGTCGTTGCGTATTGGACATCGCCTCGAACAGGCGATCGACCATTGATAATGGTTATTGATTATGGTTTAAAAACCTTGCATCTGTAACCCCAAATACAGGACTGGATTCAAGAATCGGAATTGGCTCAGAGACAATTCACCACCGGTTCTGTACTTCTTCGGCGAATCCGACGACTTCGTCAATCTCGAGCGTGGTTCCGTCGTCGAGGACGAGCGAACCCGAGTAGTGGCCAAAGACCTGGTGCTGGACGGTCTTGAGGAGCCCCAGGTTGGTTACGTCGTCGCGGTCGAACAGTGGCTCGAAGTGCATGTCGACGCGGTCGTTGGGACTCGTGATCTGCCAGGATTCCGTGTAGTCGTCGAAGTGAAATTCAACGTCAGTCAGCTTGTGGACGGTCCCGTCGTAGACGATGGCGTTCTCGGTTGCCTGCTCGCGGTCACTGAAGCCGTACCCGAAGTTCCACCCCACCCTGACACCGTCGAGGCGGGTCCCACCGGCCCCCCAGTACCACGTGCTGGTGTAGGGCCAGGCACCACGTCCCCAGTCGTGGACACCGAACAGTTCGGGTTCGTCTCCGTCCTCAGCCCGGTCCCCGAGTGTAATCGAACCGCGAGCGGGTAGCGCCGGGTCTTTCATATTGTAGTAGAATCGACGCCGGTTCGCTTCCCAATCGGAGACGATGACGACCGCATCGACCTCCGGGTCCCGCTCCAGCGTCAGGTCGACGTGCAGACCGCGTCCGTCGTCGAAGGAGGGGTAATCGAGACTCACCGTCCGACCGTCCGAGGTGGGGACGAACTCGACTTCGACGCCTCGGCGCTCGAGGCGGACGGCCCCAGATTCCGGGTGCGCAGGTAAGTCGAAGTTCCCGCGCGGGAGCGGCACGATCTCCGAGTCACCCACTTCCTGATGAGTCTCGAAATCGAGCCACGAGGCGGAGAGCAGACCGAGATAGCCCAGATCCGCGACTGTGATCGCGACTCCGAACGACGGCCCGAGAACGGCGTAGTAATCCCACTCCTTGATGCGCCACCACCCGGGAGCGATATCGTCCCGGTCGTACCGGCGAATGGGTGTTCGTGCCCACCCTCGCTCGACGAGCCGTCCCGAGTCGTCCAAGAGCGGGCCCTGCTCGGTGATCTCGTGTTGCATAGATTCCAATTATCCTGGCAGTGTGATGAGAGTATGGGGGACAGTAGCAAATTACTCACCGCCGCCCGGACGATTGTATATAATTCGCACAGTTATCGGGCAACCTGCACCGCTCCCGTCTCTCTATCTTGATTCAGCGAGAGAATCCCGGCCTTCAGGCCGTCATCAGAAATCCGCGATTTCTGATTGCCAGTCAGATGTAATCTGACGACCGGGCGTGAATCGCGTACGCCCGGTGCCACAGTCCGCGCGGGTCTGCCGGGCCGAATATTCCACTTCCACTCCGGTCGGCAAGCCATTATGTAGCCAGCCCGTCACAGGCTATGTATGGCGAATCAGGTCACGCGTACCTACGTTGCGTCCATTCGCAACCACCAGCAGGTACGTGACGACCTCGATTCGCTTGGGTTCGCCGCCTCGAAACTCTGGAACGTCGCCCGGTGGACCTGCGACCGCATCTGGCACGAAACCGGGACGATTCCAGACCACGGTGTTCTCAAAGCCTACCTCAAGAGTCACGAACGCTACGCGGATTTGAACGCACAATCCAGTCAGGCAATTCTCGAAGAATTGGCTGAAGCGTTCGAGTCGTGGTACGCCCACCGCAAGAACGGTAACGAGGACGCGAACTCACCCGGCTACCGCAAGCACGGCGACGACCACCCGCGCTCGACGATAACGTTCAAAGAGGACGGGTTCAAGCATGACCCCGACCACAACAGGATTCGACTCTCGAAGGGGGCGAATCTCAAAGAGTCGTGGTCGGACTTCGTTCTCTGCGAGTACGCCGTTGACACGGATGTGGCCGTACAGAACGTCCAGCAGGTCCGGGCGGTCTGGACTGGCGACAAGTGGGAGTTGCACATCGTCTGTCGTGTCGAGACGGGCGACCCGGACCCACCCGGCGACCGAGCAGCGGGCATCGACCTTGGCATCTGCAACTTCGCCGCCGTCGCGGTCGGTGACGAGGCCCTACTGTACCCCGGTGGCACACTCAAAGAGGACGACTACTACTTCCAGAAAGAGCGGGCAAAGTGCGACGACAGCGACTCCCGCCAAGCACGACGACTGGACCGGAAGCGCCGGGGCAGACGTGACCACTTCTTGCACGCTGTTTCAGCGGATATGGTGGCCGAGTGTGCCGCCCGCAATGTCGGGACGATTGCCGTGGGCGACCTGTCGGGCATCCGCGAGGGAACCGACTGGAGCGACCACGGCAATCTGGACCTCCACGGGTGGGCGTTCGACCGCTTCATCGAAATGCTGGAATACAAAGCCGCCGAGTGCGGCATCAGCGTGGAGCGCGTGGATGAACGTGGGACGTCCAAGTCCTGTGCGTCTTGCGGAACCACCGACGACAGCCAGCGCGTCGAACGTGGGCTGTACGTCTGTGAGGCGTGTGGAATGGTCGCCAACGCCGACGTGAATGGAGCAGAAAACATCCGACAGAAGGTACTCCCGAGTCTCGCCTGTGACGGGGGAGATAGGGATAACGGCTGGATGGCACAGCCAGCGGTGCGCCTGTTCGATAAATCCACGGGGCGAGTAGCCCCACAAGAACAGGCGAACCGCGAACCATAATATCCCAACGCTTGGGAAACCGCGCCGTTTACGGCGCGGAGGATGTCATGTGTTGGCGGGGCGTCGTCGAGTCGTTTTTCACGGCGTCAGTATCTCCAGTCCGCAACTACCACGTACATACGATTATATGGTTGTTCATGGACGTTGGGACCGAATCATCGGTCAGAGAGCGCCCCAGCGCAAGGATCTGAACACTAATGAACCCAGACTGGAACGAAGTCAGTTTCGTGATAAGCTCCCAATACCGAGTTGCAGTGTTGCGCCGCCTCTCCGAGGGTCCCGCAACACCGTCGCAAATCGCCACCGACGCTGACCTGGGAATCGCACATATCTCGCGGGCACTGCAGGGGGTCCGCGAACGAGACCTCGTCGAACTGCTGGTCTCGGAAGACCGCCGGAAGGGCCGTGTATACGGGATCACCGAGGAGGGGTCTCAGGTGTGGGAGCAAATCGAATCTGAGGAACTGGCACCCATCGAGTGAGAGGCGACACCCAACGGGAACACCTATTCGGCGGTCGGTCGTGCGTCCGATATGAAGGACGTCGTCCGGCGGAACTTCGACGCCAGCGTCGACGCATATTCGACCTACGAACGACGGACCAATCGCTTCACTGCGCTCGCGCAACTGCTCGCCGCCGAGATGCGCGCTCGCACGGACGGCGGTTTCGGGACCGTCCTCGATGCGGGCGCAGGGACGGGCGTGAGTACGCGCGTGGTTGCCGAGATGGCGACGGACACGATCGCCCTCGACATCAGCCGCGAGATGATGGCCGAAATCGAATCTCCCACCCGTCTCCAGGCCGATTTCGACCAGTTGCCCCTCGTCGATCGGTCGGTCGACGGGGTCGCGTTCACTGCCTCGCTCTTTCTGGTCCCCGATCCCGAACCTGCAGTTCGGGAAGCCGCCAGAGTCCTCCGATCTGGTGGCGTGGTCGGAGCCGTCGCACCGCTGGGCTGGGTCCGGCCCGACGGGAAAGACGTGTTCGAAGGCCTCGACCGCGAGTCGCGCTCCCCGGCCGGTGCAACTGAGGTCCGGGACGCCCTCGCGGACGCGTTCGCGATCACGACGGGCACCTGGCGGTTTTCGACGACCGCCGCGAATTTGCGGCTCTTCCACGCGATTCCCGCGATGGCCGCGCGCCTCTATCCGAACCTGGACACCGAGGAACGCGTCGCGAAAGCCCGCGAACTCCTCGATTCCCTCGACGGAACCTTCGAGCAGCGATGGCGCTGGATCGTCGGCGTTGCCGAATAGCCGGGTTCGAGGGGTGGTTCGTCCGCGTGGACCGCCGTCGTCACTCGGCGTGTTCGCGTTTCAAGGAGAGTGCCGTGCGGTCGAACTCGCAGACGAGCGGTTCCTCCTCGGCGTTTACCTTGAACACTTCGACGTGCATCGTCACGATTCCACGCTCGCCGTCGCTGGTCTCGCGTTTGTCGGTCACGGTCGACTGAACGCGGATGGTATCGCCGTGGAACACCGGATTCGGGTGTTCGACGTTGTCGTAGGACAGGTTCGCGACGATGGTGCCGTCGGTGGTGTCCGGAATGGTCAGGCCGACGGCCAGACTCATCGTGTAGAGCCCGTTGACCAGTCGCTCGCCGAACTCGGTGTCGGCCGCGAAGTCGGCGTCGAGATGCAACGGCTGCTGGTTCATCGTCATGTCGCAGAACTGCTGGTTGTCGCGCTCGCTGACGGTGCGTCGCTTCTCGTGTTCGATGGTCTCGCCGACCTCGAACTCCTCGTAGTACTTCCCTGTCATAGGATGGTTCCGTGTTTCTTGTCCGGGAGGTCTTTCTCGACGGTCTCGTAGAACGCGAAGCGGTTCGTCAGCTCCTCCCGGAGGTCACTCGGCGGGACGATCTCGTCGACGACGACCTCGCTGGCCATCCGGTGGATGTCGATGTCCTCGCGGTACTCCTCGCGGAGTTCCTGCTCACGCTGTGCGCGTTCGTCTTCGTCGTCGATCTCGGAGAGCTTCCGGGCGTAGACGGCGTTGATCGCCGCCTCCGGGCCCATGATCGCGATTTCGCCACTCGGAAGACCGATGGTCGATTCGGGATCGTAGGCCGGCCCGGACATCGCGTAGATCCCCGCGCCGTAGGCCTTCCTGACGACGACCGACTGTTTGGGCACCGTCGCCGAGGACGTGGCGTAGATCATCCGTTTGCCCTGTTCGAGGATTCCCTCCTTCTCGACGCCCGACCCGGCCATGAATCCCGGCGTGTCACAGAGGTACAACAGCGGGATGTTGTAGGCGTCACAGGTCCAGATGAACTGGGCTGCCTTTTCGGCGGCGTCGGGGAAGATCGCACCGGCCCGATGGTTGGGCTGGTTGGCGACGATGCCGATCGGCCGGCCGTCGATCCGGGCGAACGAGGTGATGATCTCCTTGCCGTACTCGGGCCGCAGTTCGAGCGTGGACCCGGCGTCGACCACCCGGTCGATCACGTCGAACATGTCGTAGCCCTTGTTCGGTTCCTGGGGGACGATGGAGTCGATGCCCTCGGGTGAGAACTTCGGCGACGTTCCCTCCGTCTGTGGCGGGTCCTCGTCGGCGTTGTCGGGCAGGTAGCCGATGAGTTTGGCGACGAGTTCGCGGGCGTGTTCCTCGTCCTCGGCGATCAGATCCGCGCTCCCGGAGTGTTTCGCGTGAACGTCGGGGCCGCCGAGGTCTTCCAGACTGATCTCCTCGCCGGTGACCATCTCGACCATCCGGGGACTGGCGATGGCCATCGCGCTCATCCCACGGACCATGACCGTGAAGTCCGCGAAGACGGGCGTGTACGCCGCGCCGGCGATGCTTGGGCCGTACAGCACGCAGATCTGCGGGACGCGCCCCGAGAGCATCGAGTGGTTGTAGTAGAACTTCCCGATGCCCTCGCGGTTGGCGAAAAAGCCCGTCTGCTGGTCGATCCGACCGCCCGAGGAGTCCATCAGGTAGAGCACGGGACGGCCCGTTTTCAGGGCCCGCTGTTGCATCCGCAGGAACTTCTCGACGCCCTTGGAAGCCATCGACCCGCGTTTGACCGTGTAGTCGTTAGCCATGAAGTGCAGGTCGCGGCCCTCGAACTCCGCGGCCCCGGTGATGAGCCCGTCGGCCGGGAGCTGGTCCTCGGCGTCGAACTCCGCGAACTTGCCGTCCTCGAACAGGAAGTCGTCACCGAACCAGAGGTCGACCCGATCGCGGACGAACAGCTTCCCCTGCTCTGGCAACTGTTCTTTGTACTTTTCGGGACCGCCCTGGAGGATCTCCTCGATCTCCTCGATCAGGGTCTCCTCGCGTTCGGTCGGTCCGAGATCGGCCTCGACCTGTTCTTCGGTCGCGTCTCGCTCCGCGCCGTCGTAGCTGGCACTGCCGACCTCGTCGCCGCTGTCGACGACGAGGATCACGTCGTCCTCGAAGTGGGTCGCCAGCGCTTCGGCCATGGCCTGTGCCTCCGATTCGGTCGTGTCGTCCGGAATTCTGATTCGCATGGTCACTCCTCCAGGGCGACCAGCGTGTCGCCCATGTCCACGGAGTCGCCCTCGGCGATCGGAACCGACGCGACGGTCCCGCCGCCGGAGGCCACCACGTCGTTCTCCATCTTCATCGCCTCCAGCACGCAGACGACGTCACCCGCTGCGATCTCGTCACCGGGTTCGACCTCGACCGACAGGATGGTTCCCTGCATCTCGGCCGTGATCGCACCCGCCGCGGCCACGTCCGGGGTGGTGCTACCCGACGAGCCGCCGGAACTCCCGCCGCTGGAGCCGCCAGCCGCCTCGCCACCGGTCGGTGCCCGCGGGAGGCCGTCCTCGACGACCACGTCGAAGCGCTTCCCGTCGACCTCGACGGCGATCTCGTCGGTCGACGCCGACCCGGTGTCACCACCGATCTCGTCGGTACCCCAGCGCTCGACCGCCGCGTCGAGATCGCTGTCGTCGAGTTCCTGATCGAGGTATTTCGTGGTGTGCTCGCCGCTGACGAAGCGCTCGTCGTCGAGCATCAACCGGTGGAACGGGATCGTCGTGTGGACGCCCTCGACGGTAAAGTGGTCGAGTGCGCGTCGCGACCGGCTCAGACAGTGCTCGCGGTCCTCGCCGGTGACGATGAGTTTCCCGATCATCGAGTCGTAGTCGCCGCCGATCTCGTCGCCCTGCGTGACCGCGTGATCGAGCCGGACGCCGATACTGCTCGGGGGATCGTACGTCGTCAACGGCCCCGGCGTGGGTGCGAAGTCCGCGGCCGGGTTCTCCGCGTTGATCCGGTACTCGACGGCGTGACCCTCGATCTCCACGTCGTCCTGTGCGAACGCGAGTTCCTCGCCCGCGGCGACCCGGAGCTGCCAGCGCACGATGTCGATCCCGGTCACCTCCTCGGTGACGGTGTGTTCGACCTGGATCCGGGTGTTCACTTCCATGAAGTAGAATTCCGGTTCGGCGGCTGCGCCGCCTTCCCCTCGTTGCGTCTCCGACGCAACGCTGTCTTCAACGAGGAACTCTACGGTCCCGGCGTTCGTGTAGCCGGCTTCGCCGACGCCCCGCCGGGCGGCCTCGCCGATCTCCTCGCGTAACTCGGCGTCCAGCGCCGGACTGGGGGCTTCCTCGATGACCTTCTGGTGGCGGCGCTGGAGCGAGCAGTCACGCTCGCCGAGATGGCGGACGTTGCCGTGTTCGTCCGCGAGCACCTGCACCTCGATGTGTTTCGGGGCTTCGAGGTACTTCTCGACGTAGACCGAGTCGTTGTCGAAGTACGCCTCGCCCTCGCGCTTTGCGCTCTCCAGCGCGTCCTCGACTTCGGCCTCGCTCCGGACGATCTTCATGCCGCGGCCGCCACCGCCGCCTTCGGCCTTGATGGCGATGGGATAGCCGTACTCCTCACCGAGTTCCCGGACCTCGGCGGGGTCGTCGACGGGCTCGGTCGTCCCGGGAACGACCGGGACGCCGGCGTCCTGCATGACGGTGCGGGCTTTCGTCTTCTCGCCCAAGGTCTCCATCGCGTCGCTGGGCGGGCCGACCCACGTGATCCCGTCGGCGGCCTCGACCCGAGCGGCGAACTCGGCGTTCTCCGCGAGGAAGCCGTAGCCGGGGTGGATCGCGTCGGCTTCGGCCCGCTGTGCCACGTCGACGATCTCGGCCTGATCGAGGTACGACTCGCTCGCGGGTGCCGGCCCGACGTTGTACGCCTCGTCGGCGTACTCGACGTGGCCGGCAGACCGGTCGGCGTCGCTGTAGACGGCGACCGTCTCGATACCTAACTCTTCGCATGCCGCCATCACGCGGACCGCGATTTCCCCGCGGTTGGCGACGAGAACTTTCTCGAACATCAGTATGACTTGGGGAAACCGAGTTCCTGGCTGATGTGGTTGTACGCCATCTGCTGGGAGACCGGGGCCAGCCGCGTGAGGTTGATCTCGCGCCACCAGCGCTCGACGTCGTACTCCTTGGCGTAGCCCCAGCCGCCGAAGGCCTGCATCGACTGCTTGACCGCCTCGATGCCGGCGCTGACGGCCGTGGCCTTGGCCACGTTAGTCTCGTAGCCACACTCCTCGCCCTGATCGTAGAGCCACGAGGCCTTCTCACGCATCAGCGACGCCGTCTCCATACGCGCGTAGGCCTGCGTGATCGGGAACGAAACGGCCTGGTGGCTGCCGATGGGCGCGTCGAACACCTCGCGGTCGTTGGCGTACTGGATGGCGGTGTCGGCGGCCAGTTTGCCGATGCCGGTGCCGGCGGCCGAGAAGCCGATCCGTTCCGGGTTCAGCATGTCGACCAGCGCCCACCACCCCTCGTCTGCCTCGCCCAGCAGGTTCTCCTCGGGGACGCGTACGTCCTCGATGAAGACCTCACAGGACTTGGAGTAGTTGATGCCGTGTTTGTCGATGGGCGCGACGTCGATCCCGGGGTCGTCCATGTCGATGATGAACAGGCTGATCCCGTCGGTCCCGCGGTCGACGTCTTCGCGTGGCGTCGTGCGCGTGACGAGGATCATGTTGTCGGCCCGATCCGAGAAGGTGATCCACGCTTTCTGTCCGTTGAGGACGTACTCGTCGCCGTCCTTCTCCGCGCGGGTCGCGACGTTCAGCGTGTTCGTCCCGGCCTCGGGTTCGGTGATCCCGATCGAGAAGTTTCGCTCACCGTTCGCGATGTCCGGCAGGTAGGTCTCCTTCTGTTCCTCGGTGCCGTTCTCGCGGATGCCGACGGCGGCCATCCCCGCGGTCAGTACCAGGTACCAGGTGCCGGCCATGCCACAGCCCTCGGCACAGAGGGTCTCCATGGCCAGTCCCATCTCCTGCATGCCCATGCCGGCCCCGTCGTACGCCTCGGGGACGAGCAGGCCGTGGAAGCCGGCTTCGGCCAGTTCGTCCCAGAACCCCTGGGCGAACTCCCCGGCTTCCTCTTTCTCGCGCCAGTACTCGGGTCCGTACTCGGCCGCCACGTCCTCGGCGGTCGACCGAATCATCGAACGTTCCTGCGTCGTGTCGAAATTCATTGTATATTGTCTCTCCTGCTGCGTCTCAGGCCTCGACGTCGGCTTCGTCCTCGGCGTCGTCCTGCAGTTCGGTCCGGCGGATCTTGCCCGTCACCGTCTTGGGAAGGTCCTCGCGGAACTCGATCTCGCGCGGGTACTCGTGGGCCGAGAGTTCTTCTTTCACGTGGGTCTGGATGTCCTCACTGAGACTCTCGGACGGTTCGGCGCTATCGCTCGGAACGACGTAGGCTTTGACGATGTTCCCCCGCTCGTCGTGGGGTTTGGGGACGACCGCTGCCTCCGCGACGGCGGCGTGTTCGCCCAGCGAACTCTCGACCTCGAACGGCCCGATCCGGTAGCCCGAGGAGAGGATCACGTCGTCGGCCCGCCCCTCGAACCAGAAGTAGCCGTCTTCGTCCTTGTGCGCGAGGTCACCCGAGAGGTACCACTCGCCGTCGGGCCCGTCGACGAAGGCCTTCTTGGTCTTCTCGGGTTTGTTCCAGAACTCGGCGAAGAAACACGGGTAGTCGCCACGCTGGGCGATTTCGCCGGTCTCGCCGGGCTCCATGACCTCGCCCGTCTCGGGGTCGACGATGTCGGCTTCGATGCCGGGCAGTGGTTTGCCCATCGACCCGGGTCGAAGCTCCATCGTCGGGTAGTTGTTGATGATCATGTTCCCCGTCTCGGTCTGGCCGTACGTATCGAGGATGGTGACGCCGAGTTCGTCCTCACCCCACTCGACGACGCCGGCGCTGAGCGGTTCGCCGATCGAGAGCGCGTGTCGCAGGTCCAGATCGGCGTCGGCGAGTACCGCCTCGTTCTCCCGGAGCATCCGGTAGGCCGTCGGGACCGAGAACAGGACGTTGATCGGGTACTCGTCGAGCAGGTCGGCCCACTCCTCGGGATCGAACTCGCCCTCGTAGGTGAACAGCGAGGTGCCCCAGTACCAGGCTCCGAGCGTGTTGATCGCGCCCGTCAGCCAGCCCAGGTCGCCGGTCGACCAGTAGAGGTCGCCGTCCTGGAGGTCGACGGCGTACTTCTGGGTGGCTGCGACGCCGGCGATCCAGCGCTGTTTGTGGAGGACACCCTTGGCGAGGCCGGTCGTCCCGGAGGTGTAGTACAGTAAGGCGTCGTCTTCGCCGCCAGTCTCGGCTACCTCGTACTCCGTGCTCGCCTCGTCCAGCGCGGTGTTGAAGACCACGTCGTCGGTGGGTGCGCCGCCGCCGCGGTCGACGGTGATCACGTGTTCGACCGTGGGCGCGTCGTCCAGCGCGTCTTCGACCGTGTCGCGGTTGTCCGTCGTGGTGACGAGGACCTTCGCGTCGCAGTCGTCGAGGCGGTAGGAGATCCCGTCGGGCCCGAACCGCTCGTTGACGCTCCCCCAGACGGCGCCGTGTTTGAGCGTCCCGACCAGCGCCACGTAGTGTTCGGGGATCCGAGGCATGTACGAGAAGACCCGGTCGCCCTGCTCGACGCCGAGAGCGTCGAGGACGTTGGCGAACTGGCTCGACCGGTCGGCCAGTTCCCAGAAGGTCATCGTCGTCAGCTCCCCGTCGGTCCCGACCTGATAGAGCGCGACCTGCCCACGGTCGGTGGCGTGGCGGTCGGCGACCTCGTGCCCGATGTTCAGTTCGGCCGGTGCGTCCCAGTCGGCCTCCGCGTAGATGTCGTCCCACGAGAACTCTTCCCGCGCCCGTTCGTAATCTTGGAGGTTGTGGCTGGTCACCATACACCGCTCGGGATAGGAGTTTTTGATATAACTGTATTGGTTAATTTCTTACTTGTAAACATTGAGTAGAATATGGTATTAGTACCCACAACGGTATTAATTGACTGCAGTGTTGCGTAAACGTACCTGTTTTCGACCACTAGACTATATTATATTTATTTTCGGTGAGGATGTCAAGGTCAGATTCGGCCGGCGACGAACTCACGGACGGGGTCAGTTGGCGTCGTATTCGGCCCACAGCGCCTGTGCCGTGTCGCGGACGACGCTCGGGAACGAGTTCTCGAACGTGACACGTGGTGCGATGTAGGTGTCTTCCCAGCGGGGGTCCCAGGCCGCGTTCAC
Source organism: Halorientalis sp. IM1011 (assembly GCF_001989615.1). Lineage (NCBI taxonomy): Archaea > Methanobacteriati > Methanobacteriota > Halobacteria > Halobacteriales > Haloarculaceae > Halorientalis > Halorientalis sp. IM1011. The sequence continues at coordinate 259,869 of NZ_CP019068.1, forward strand.
GTAGAGGCGCGAGCCCGTCTCGCCGTCCCGGCGGTACCGGGGCCGTGTCGCTGCCGGTGCGTCCGGGTCGCTGAACGTCCAGTCGCGCGCGGGGTGGGCTTTCAGCCAGATGTCGGCCAGGACTCGGCCGAAGTCGTGAGGCGGCACGTCCTCGTCGACGACGACGACCGTGTCGAACAGCGACGAGAACGAGAAGAGGATGTTCGCGAGTTGCCACTCGAAGCCGGCGTAGAGGATGTCGCTGGCCACGACACAGATCCCGAGTTCGGCTTCCGCCGGCACCAGGAGCCACTCGACGGGCGAGATACCCCAGTAGTTGTTGACCCGGTGGTAGAGGGCCGCCGCCGTCGTCAACCCCGTGAGCTGGAGGTCGTCGGCGAGCGGCCGGCCGACGGGCGACACGGGGACGACCGGCTCGTCGGTGGCGAGGACACGCTCGACCGACAGCGAGAGCGCCCCGCTCTCGACGACGTACTCCCAGGCTTCCCGACGGTCGGAACGGAAGTCCGGTTGCCGGTCCGCGATCGTCGCCTCGACGACGACTTCCGTCGTACTCGGGACGAGCCCGCCGTTGGTCGGCACGAGCGGGACGGTACCAGCCACCCCACAGGACTGGATCGGCGTGTCGACGCGCTCGGTGACGGTCAGCAGGTAGGCGGTCGTGATAGCGGCCGGCGGGACGCCGAGTGCGATCGTGATCGTCGCCCCCTCGCTCACGAGCGACGGGAGGGCGTCGGGCACGCGGACTCTGAGTTTGTCCCCGCTTACGACGGAGCCGTGGATCGGGGCCCAATGGGTTCCGTCGGCGGTCGAGACCGACGCGATACCGAGCGTCATCACGGGCCAGGTATCGTGTTCGCCCTGTGGGAATCCGAGGTCCTGTACGTCCGCGTCCGTCCCCGACGCCGACTGGCCCGTGTACGTCGGCTCCGGGTGCCCGCCCACCGGCCCGAGGTCGCTGATCGTCTCCAGGAGGGCGACCAGCGTCGCCTCGGGATCCAACCCGAGTCCCAGCGAGAGCCGCGACCACGGGCGAGCGTCGCGTCGCTGCATCAGGTCCGCGCCGCTGAACACGCCGCTCGCCAGGTCGATTCCGTCGGGACGGTCGAACCGAAGCGCCGGCCCGCTCGCACGGAGCGCCTCGCCCGCGAGGACGTCGACCGGAACGTCGAACGGCCCGTCGAGAGACACGAGGTCGTCGTCGCCGGCCAGTCCGTGGACGTACTGCGCGAACGGAATCATCGCGACTCACCCTCCCGCTCGTCGAGACGGTCGAACTGCGCTGGGTCCAGTCCCGCCTCGACGAGGCGTTCCTGGGCCCGCTTCCGGGTTTCGGCGGCCGCGGTCGACTCCACCGGGTCACCGTCGGTAGTCGCGTCGATGTAGGCTTTGGCGGTCTTGGCCTTCGAGGTTCCCACGTCCGCGCTGCCTTTCTCGTCGGGCGTCTGGTAGATGTTGAGCGGGACTTTCGGCATCCGTTCGACGCCGAACTGGTGAAAGTCGGCGTCCGGATCGGCGTCGAGTGCGATCGCCGACAGCACCGCGCGAGGATCGAGTGGATCCACGTCGGGGTCGACGAAGACGAAGAAGTCGATGTGGAGCATCCCCCACGTCGTGAAGATGAAGTTCGCGAGTTCGTGGAGATAACCCGGATAGGGACGCTCCGTCGAGATGACCCAGACGGTCCGGGACGTGAACCGCCACGGAACCGCCAGCTCGACGTCGAATCCGGCGGCCCTGAGTCCGACCGTCGCGTCGGGACCGGCCGCAGCGACCCGGAGCGTGCTGGAGGAGTTCTGCCCGTAGCCGACGCCGGTGCCCTCGACGCAGAAGGGCAGTCGCGGTTCTTGCCGGTGGGTGATCGCGTCGACCTCGAACACCGGCATAGACCGCCGCGGCCCGTTCATGTACCCGAAGTAGTCGCCGAAGGGCCCTTCGTCGAGTCGGTCGCCGGGCCGGACGTGCCCCTCCAGTACCAGCTCGGCCGTCGCCGGAACGTACAGGTCGCTGGTCTCGCACTCGACGAGATCCACGGGCGCGTCCTTGAGCCCGCCTGCGAAGGCGGCCTCGCTCCGACCCGTCGGTATCCACATGTCGGCGGTACACTCGACGGTGGGTTCCGCGCCGACGACGACCGCGATCGGCATCGGTTCGTCCCGGGGTTCGTAGTCGTAGTAGTAGCGGTTGGGGACCTGTTCCCCGGCCAGCAGCAGTAGACTGGCCTGTGAATCGTCGTGGAGCATCATCCGGTGGCTCGACCAGCGCCCCCACTCCGTGTCGGGATCCGGGGCGACGATGGTGTGGAGGTTGGAGTAGCGTCCCCCGTCACCCTCGTGAATGTACGGCCACGGGAACGACAGCAGGTCGACGTCGTCACCGGTTCGGATCGTCGTCTTGCAGGGAGCGTCCCGCTGATCGACGACCCGTGGCTCCGTCGGCGTGTGCAGCCGGTCGATCACCCGGTCGTAGTACGTGCGCCCCGACAGCCCGTCCGAAAACCCCAGCGCCCGGGCGAAGTGCTCCCAGGGGCGAGCACGGGGACCGCGGTAGGGATCGCCGACCAGTGTCGTCTCCGTCTCCAGCCCTGCGATCGACTCGAAGACGGGAATCGGCCCGTCACGAAGGTTGGCGAGCATCGTCACCGCACTGGCTTCGAGGTCCCACGACACCGGCTGCTCGACGGTCCGAGTCCAGCCAGTCTCTTCGAGCGAGTCGAGATAGTCGCGAAACGAGTCGACGGACATCGGTCACTCCTGTTCCCCGAGCGCACGCCCGAGCGGGTCGTCGTCTGACTCGTCACGGACCTCCGCGTAGGTGTCGAGCAGGGCCGGTCGTTCGGAAGCGAGGTGGTCGAAGGCGATCTCGCGGAGTGCGTCGGCGGTCGATTCGTACTCGCCCGTCTCGACGAGATATCGCAGAAGTACGCTCAGGTCGTCGGACCGCGTGTTGAGGATGTTCGAGGTGGTCTCCTGTTCGGTCGCCAACCGGGTCAACAACTCTTCGTCGAGACCCGTCGCGTCGGTTTCGTCGAGTAATTCGATGTATCTGGTTTCGCTGACGCTCTCGTGTGGCCCGGCGACGACTGTCACCGGTTCCGGGTCGGTGAGGTCGTCGGGATCCTGTGCGATCCGGACGCGTGCCTCGAAGATACGTTTCGTCTGGGCGTCGGTGATCTGTAGCGTGGTTTCGGCCTGTGACTCCTCGGGGAGATGGTCCGCCGACGTGATGTAGTGGCTCGACATTACGGGCCCTCGATTGGTTCGCGGATGTTCCTAGGACCCTGTAGTGCCTGTGGCATATATGTACCGTCGGGACTGCTCCGGCGTGTGGATTCCGACAGGCGACTCCCCTCTATCGATGTGTCGAAGTCGACTACCATGCCGGAACGTGCTCAACTGGACACAGCAACGATGCCGTCGTCTGTGAACGAGACAGCGACGTCGTTCTCGTCTTCGAGGTACTCCAGGTACTCACAGACGACGAGCGTGAGGAACCCGACAGTCCCGTCAGTGGCTTCGAACACCTCTCTGGCGAGTTGGCTGGCTGTGACTGGTTCCTCGGTGGTTTCCACCGCCGTCTCGATACCAGCCATGGCCGCCCGGGCCTTTCCGAGTGCATCCTCGATCCGTGCCGCTGGTTCGGAGATCACCGGGCCGTGACCGGGCACCAACCGGTCCGCATCGTAGGTCCGCAGTCGCTCCAGGGAATTCAGATAGGCGCCGATGTCTCCGTGGAGCGGGCCGTACATGAAATGGCCATTCGTCGACACGAGGTCGGCCGAGAGCAACGTTTCGCTCTCGGCGTGCCAGAGTGCCATGTGCTGTGCGGAGTGGCCTGGCGTGTGGACGACCTCACACTCGTATTCGCCCACGCTGACCGTCTCGCCGTCCCCGACGACTCGGCTGATCCGGATGTCGTCTTCGGCGTAGTCGTCGAGCGGAAAGTACGACTCGTCGATAGCGCTCCGGCCGTCGGCGAGCCCGACACTCCGTTCCTGAATCTCCGCGTGAACGCGTTCGAGGTAGTTCCGATAGTCGGTGACGATCGATGGGACCCCCTCGAAGACGACGTGGGGCAGCGCCGCGAGTTCGGGGATGGTCTGACTCCCGCCAACGTGGTCGATGTGCGGGTGAGTCAGTATCACACGCTCGATATCGGCGAGGGTCCCTCCGGCAAGTGCGTCTGCTATCGCGTTCCGGGAGTCGTCGGTGACGTGGCCGGTATCGACGAGTGTATCTCCGATCCGGTAGACGTTGACCGTCCCATAGAGCGGTTGAGAGAGCTCCCGGCGCTCGTATTCCATATCGATTGTTGGAATCGCCCCGGCAAAAACATCCGCCCCGTCGTTCACGACGGGGGTTTCCTCCCTGAGAGTCTCGGCTATCCGGCGGGTGTGCGACGGGAGAGCGGGCGCTGTCGGCTAGGCGGCACAGTTGTTCGGCCCCAGTTCGAGTTCCGTCGCCTCCCCCTCGTCGTCGACGGTCTCTTTCCCGGTGTTGATGGCGATCACTGTCTCGTAGTTCGGGGGCTTCTCCGGGGCGTCCTCGGACAACCGCTCGACGAACGCGTCGCGGTCGAGGCCGAGATAATCGAGATCACGGCGCAAATCGCCAAGCCGGGCCTCGAGAGGCTTACCCGGCGACCCGTTCTCGTAGCGCCCGTCGCTCGTGACGGTGAGGTGGCCCGGCAGGACCGTCGTGGCGTCCGGGAGATCGAGAATCGTCTCGTGCAGGGAGTCGTACAGCAGTTCCGCTCCCCGGGAGGCGTCGTCCTCGCCGAACTGGAGTTCCGTTCGCCCGACGGAGTCGACGAACAGCGTATCGCCCGTCAACAGGAGTTCCCCGTCGACGAGGTAGTTCATCATCTCCGAGGTGTGGCCCGGTGTGTGGAGCGCCTCGATCTCGACGTCACCGACGGTGACGACTTCCCCATCCAACAGCGGTTGGTAGTCGTACTCGACCCCGCGCTGCCTCGCTGCTTCGCCGAGGTGATAGGGCACGCCGACCTCGTCGGCGAGTGCCCGACCGCCCGAGATGTGGTCGGCGTGGACGTGCGTATCGAGCACGCGCGTGATGGAGAGCCCAGCGTTCTGGGCAGCAACTTTGAACTGGTCGGTCTGTCTGGTCGCATCGACCACGACGGCCTCTTCTGCTTGTTTCGAGCCGACGATATAGCCCAGACACCCCTTCGCTCGGCGCTGGACCTGCCGAACGACGAGGTCGTCGCTGGCCGTCTCGATTGGGACGACCTCGTACCGTTTGCTCCATTCCTCCATGCCGCCAGAGACGACCGAGAGGTCGTCGTACCCGTGTTCGTCCAGTTCGAAGACGAACGGCGTCGAGGTCAGCCCCTTCCCACAGATTGCGACGACCGGCCGGCCGTCGGCCAGTGCGTTCACCTCGTTCAGCTGGGCCTCGCTCAACCCCTCCCGAGGGTCGTACGGGACGTTCTCCGCGTCGCGCACGTGCCAGGCCTCGAAACTGTCTTCGGGACGCACGTCGATGAGTGTGAACTGTTCGTCGGCGTCGATCTTGTCGGCGAGTTGGTCAGCTGTGATGTTGTTGACCATGTATCTCACCTCTGTTGTGTCGAGATTGGCGTTCGTCGGCGTCCTCGCGCGCTTCCGTGGGGTCACACGCCAGCGTATGCCCCGTTCGGGCACCCCTTCCCGCGCGAGATCGCGGACGTCTCTTCCCCTGCGCGACGGCGCGATTGGGGGGTACGCCCTCCGGATGTTCATGCATTGTGGCCACTATTCGACATGTCGAACAATACTGGATGGTTGGGGATCGGACCTCCTGTTCGACACGCACTCCTCTGGAGTTGGATAGGGGTGAAGCGCGTTCTCGGTGGGTACCCAGATTCGTTGCCAGGAACGACCGCTCCCCTTGCAGGGCAATTTGCCGACAGGAAGAGTCCACAGTATTGTCCGAATGGATACATACACTCGCTCGGTTGTAGGCAGTGGCGATGACGAGTACCTGGGTGACCGCGGGGGCAGTTCCGCCCTCAGGCGTCTCGGTGGGCCCGAACGAACGCCCGTCGCAGGACGGTCAGGAGGACGTACGTCTCGTACTTCTGGGTCCGACAGTGCTCGCAGGGGTGCATGTCCGCGACGATCTGTTCGATCGCGTCGTCGTACTCCGCCGTGAGTGTCCCGAGCGCGTCCGTGATCTGGGGCTGGACGGCGTCGACCATCTCCTCGACGGCGGCGTCGGCCGAATCCGGCAGCGAGTACGAGAGGACGATCGTGTTCGCGTGATAGTACTTCGTCGTCCCGCCGCGGCCCTCCTCGAAGCGAACGACGTCGACGAGGCCTGCGTCCCGTAACTCGTTGATGTGGTGTCGAACCGTGTTCTCCGTGCGGTCGACGCCACGGTCTTCCAGGCGCTCGTGGACTTCGGTCGCAGTCAGGGCTTCGTCGTCCAGAATATCGAGGATCATCGCCCGCATCGGTTCGTCGATCGCGTCCGAAACCCGGGTGTCTCGCACCGCGATGTCCGCGAGACGGTGGTCGGTACCGGAACTATCCATACGAGAACTGAGCGCGAGCAGGCCTGAAAAGGTGAGGGACGCGAGAAAACAGACGGGCAGTCCAGAAACGGCCTGAACGGACCCGCGATAGCGAAAGCTCTAGACGACCCGTGTGACTGTTCCAACGACCCATCTTCGTACTCAAACATATCATCTAAAAAATACTTATTGGGGTATCCCCCCTACCTCGAACTGTAATGAGCGACACGACCCAGTTCCGCGTCCTCGACTTCGACTGCCCGACCTGTGCGAGCACCGTCGAACGCGCCCTCGCGAACGTCGAGGGCGTCCAGCACGTCGAAGTCCACTACGCGACCGGCCGCGTCGAGATCGAGTACGACGACAGCGTCGCCGACCCCGACGCCTTCGCACAGACCATCGAAAGCCAGGGGTACACGCCCCAGCCCGCCTAAACCCATGAACGAACGATCGATCACGCAGTACTACCGGAAACACCGGAAGGCCATCGTCACGGCGGCCAGCGGCCTGCTCTACGGCGGTGGCTGGAGTCTCGGCCACCTCACGGGGTTCGACACGGCAAGCGCCGTCATCCTCGTCCTGGCGACGCTCGTGGGCGGGTACGACATCGCCAGGACTGCCTACCACGAAGTCACGAATCGAACGCTCGGCATCAAGACGCTCGTGACGCTCGCCGCCATCGGCGCTATCGTCATCGGCGAGTACTGGGAGGCCGCCGCCGTCGTCTTCCTGTTCAGCCTCGGCAGCTACCTCGAAGGGCGCACGATGCGCAAGACTCGGACGGCTCTCCAGGAACTGCTGGAGATGACGCCCGACACGGCGACCGTCCGCCGCGACGGGGAGAGCGAGGCGCGAAGCGACTCGGATCAACCGAGCGGTGAGGGGACCGAACCGGGAGGTGAGTTCGTCGAGGTTCCCGCCCGCGAGGTCGAGGAAGGCGAAGTCGTCGTCGTGAAACCGGGTGGGAAGATTCCGGTCGACGGAACCGTCGTCGACGGCGAAAGTGCCGTCAACCAGGCCCCAGTCACCGGCGAGAGCGCGCCCGTCCACAAGGCCGATGGCGACGAAGTCTACGCCGGGACGGTCAACCAGGAAGGCGCGCTGGAGATCCGGACGACGGGTGCGGGTTCTGATACGACACTCGAACGCATCATCCGCCGCGTCGAGGAGGCCCAGGAGGCCCAGTCGCCAACGGAGAGCCTCATCGACCGGTTCGCGAAGTACTACACGCCCGCGGTCATCGTGCTGGCCATCGGCGCATACGCGGTCACGCAGAACGCGATCCTGTCGCTGACGCTGCTGGTCATCGGCTGTCCCGGGGCGCTCGTCATCGGGCCACCGGTCAGCATCGTCTCCGCTATCGGGAACGCCGCCCGGTCGGGCGTGCTGCTGAAGGGTGGCGAACACCTCGAACGCGCCGGCAAGATCGATCTCGTCGCCTTCGACAAGACCGGCACCCTCACGAAAGGTGAGACCACTGTCGCCGACGTCGAGGGATTCGGCGTCACCGATGACGAGGTGCTCTCGTTCGCAGCGACCGCCGAGAAGAAGAGCGAACACCACCTCGCCGACGCCATCGTCGACGCCGCTCGCGGCTGGCCGACCGCCGCAACGGATGGCGGAGCGACGATCACCCAGGTGGACGAGACGAATGCCGGTCTCCGGTCGGTCCCCGATCCGGACGACTTCGACGTGGTCGCAGGCAAGGGCGTCGTCGCGCACGCTAGCGGGCACGAACTCGTCGTGGGCAACCGCGCACTGCTGGACGACCGCGACATCGACGTCCCCAGTCGGGTCACCGACTACGTCCGTGAACACGAGGAGCGCGGCGAAACAGTCGTCCACGTCGTGCGGGACGGAGACGTCGTTGGCGCAATCGCCATGCGCGACGAACTCCGAGAGTCCGCTCCCAGGGTCGTCGCGGCTCTTCAGGACGCCGGCATCGAGACCGTGATGCTCACCGGCGACAACGAGCGGACGGCCGCCGCCGTTGCCGAGGAAGTCGGTAGGGAGGCCGGTGAAACCGGCCTCCGAAAACGTGGCGGCGACGCCGCCACGCAATTCGACGAGTACCGCGCCGAACTCCTCCCCGAGGACAAACAGTCGGTCATCGAGGCCTACCAGGCGGACGGGCACGTCGTCGCGATGGTCGGCGACGGCATCAACGACGCGCCGTCGCTGGCGACCGCCGACGTCGGCATCGCGATGGGCGCCGCCGGGACGGACACCGCCATCGAGACGGCGGACATGGCGCTGATGGCCGACGACCTCGACCGCATCCCCTACGCGGTCACGCTGAGCAAAGCGACGCGCTGGAACGTCATCGAAAACGTCGGGCTCGCGGTGCTGACCGTGACCGTCCTCCTCGCGGGCGTGCTCACCAGTTACGTCACCCTCGCCGCCGGGATGCTGGTCCACGAGGCCAGCGTCCTCGCGGTCATCCTCAACGGGATGCGACTGCTTCGACACTGACCACCAGAACCGATCACCACACGAATCCATGACAACAAACTCGACTTCGACTGAACCGACACACACTGGCACCGACTGGCAGGTCGACTACGACGTCGACCCGATCGAAATCCGCGACCCCGTCGCGGAGGCCCTCGGCGTCCTCGACCCGGGCGACCCGTTCGTCGTCACCTACACGGACGCTGTGAAAGAGGCGGGGCACTCCTGTCCGACCGCCTCGGGCGCCTACCGGATCGCCCAGATCGGCCTGGACGCCCTGTATCCCGACGCGGATCCAGTCCGGAGTGAAATCGAGGTGCAGGCGGCCGGCCCGCGAGACGACGCGACATACGGCGTGATGAGCCGAATCGTCTCGTACGTGACTGGCGCGACCGAAGAGACCGGCTTCAGCGGACTCGCCGGCGGCTACGGCGGCCGACGCGGTCTCCTCGTCTTCGACGCGTTCGACCCGGCCACCCCGGACCCGACGTTCCGGTTCCGGCGAACCGATACGGACGAGACTGTGCAGGTAACCTACCACGTCGGCGACGTCCCGGACGGCGGCCCCGAAATCGGGACTCTCCAGCAGATTCTCGACGGGTCGGCGAGCGACCAGCAGCGGGCGGCCTTCGCTGAGGCCTGGCACCGCCGCGTGCAGGTCGTCCTCGACGACGACTCGCTGTTCACCGTCGAACCGGTGTGAACGCGGCGCTGAGCCCCTCGTATTCGAGACCAGTCACCCCGATATATTATCGATCTCCTCGAGCGCCTCGGTAGCGACGTCACCTAGCTCTCCGGCCTCGATGTGGGAATATCGCTCGCGGACCATTTCTTCGGAGTTATCCAGATATCGGGCTGCAACCGTGTAGCCAAATGCTCGGACGAGAACCTCACCCATCCCTCGCCGCCCGCCGTGGGGTGCGAGATACTCGTGTCGCGGATGGTCGATCTCGATGCCGGCGTCGTCGGTGAGTCGCTGGAGGATCGACCGTGCCCCGTCGGTCGTGATCGACTGGGGTCGAATATCCGCCGCCAGTGCGAGCAGGAGATCGCGGACGAACTCGTCGCGACGGTCGTCGACGTCATCTGGTTGCAGGCCACGGTCAGCAAGCTCCTCCTGCACGAGGCTCGACAGCGTCCGTTGATCGAAGGTCGGGAACACCGGCCACCGCTCGGTCGGTGGAGCCAGTAGCTTTCGGTACTGCTGTAGTGGATGGATGACGGGATCGGGCAGGCTGGCGGCGTCCCACTGCTGTTTCTTCCGGTAGACGTCCATGCTCCCGTCGTCGAGATTGAGGTCCTCCCAGCGGACCCCGCGTCGACGTGGATCGTCCGGATCGCGTAGCAGCTCCCCGACTCGAACGGCCGTGTACGCGATGAGGTAGACGAGCGCCCGATCCCGTGTCGCTTTCAGCGCCCTGTAGCGCGCCCGTTGTTTGTCGGCTTGGGCCGTATCCTGGGGCAGTGTTGTATACGATTCGACGGCGTCACGGGCCTGTTCGTCGACGTAATGGGTCAGTGAATGGCGCTGCTCAGGTGTCCAGGCCTGCTGGTCGCCAGGTTTGCGACCGTCGTCTTCAGGCAGTGGGGCGGTCGCGCTCGCCCGCTGGGCGTAGTGCGCTTCCAGATACCCTTCGTTGACACACCAGCCACACCACGCCGAGATGTACGCGTAGTACGTCTGGACCGTGTTCTGCTTCAGGCCGCGGTCGCCGGCGAGGTGGCGTGCGTACTCACGGAACGTTCGCTCGTCGAGGTCTCCGAAGGCAGGTTCGCGCCCGGCGTCGGCGGGAACGATCCCAGTCCAGTCGTCGTCGCCACGGTCGCCGGCGGTCCACTCTGCGAACCGCTGAAGTTCCCGCTCGGCGTTGCGCCGGTAGTTACCGCCGTCTCCCCCGCGACCTTTGCCCTTGTCTTGGAGGTAGCGATCGAACGAGTCGGCAAGCGGGGTCAATTTCGCTCGTCCTGTAGATGTATTCCGGTCCATTGTACTCTATCGAAGTATCTGAGGGGGTCAGTCACACAGACAGACACCGCCTTCCCGGATCTGGCTCACTGCGAACTGATGGACTGCGCTGGCAAGATCGGTCATTGCTTCTGCTTGTTCTTCAGTTGGACGACCGCCCCCGTAATAACTCTCAGTCCGGTTCTCGCTGTAGAGGTCCTTCATCGCCGCTGCAGTCTCCCGCTCAAACAGCCCGATCTGGTGGGCACGTTCGTAGCTGAACTGGTGGTCCTGAAAGTCCTGCAGCGTATCGTTCGTCATCGCGAGTGCATACGCCTCGATCGACCGTTCGATAGCGCCGAAACTGACCTCGATGACGGCCGTGTAGTACCCGGCCTGTGCCTGGAGCGTTTCGACGACCTCGAGGAGACGACACGCTTTCGTCAGTTGTGTCTTCCAATCGTCATCAGCACTAATTCCGTCCTCGAACGCTGTCCGACCGCGTCCGACCATTTCGAAGGCATCCTGTGCGCGGTCGAGTGCTTCGAGTACAGCAGTCGGGTCCGAGCCGTTACTCATCGGTGGCACCTTTCTCCAAGAGGAGGTTCTCGACGGTTTCGAAGTCACTCGTCTTGTAGATCGGGATTCCTGAAACGACGATCTCCCGAATGTTCTCGGTGTACGCCGGTATCGCCTGGACGGCCTCGACATCGATATCGTAGACGTATCGCTCACCATCGAACTCGGAGTCTTCGAGGTCACGGGCAATGGCGTTCGCTTCTCGTTGGCTTTCGGCCCGCCCAGACCGGGTTAGCACCCAGAGATCGATATCGCTCCGTCGGTCAGCCTCGCCCCGGGCCACACTCCCATAGAGGATGATGCCCACGACGTCGTTGATGTTTTCACGGAGCTCTGTAACCGCGGCTTTGACGGGTTGGTGATACTCTGATTGGGGAATCCGGAGGATCGGATCGTCTGGAATCGACAGGCGCTGTCTATTGATCTGGACGAGTCGCTGGTTGCTCTCGGGCGATTCGATGACTAGGTCGTTCGCGCTGAGAACGTTCACTGCCCGCCGGACGGACTGGTGTGAGTGACCGATCTGTGTCGCGAGTTCTCGCAGTGAGAAGTCACTGAATCGGTGGTTTGTTAAAAAGAGAAGGGCGTCGCTCGTTGCCTTGTGTTTGAACAAAGTTGGATCTGAAGGGGGTATTGAAAGAGAAATAGCTGCTCCAGACGAATTTGTACTATCCGTCTCGCGGTTCATATGCCGTATCACGGACCACTACTATAAAAACATTATACGTGATTCGGAATTTGCCTAAATAATTCGCGGTCATGAAACCGAGTCGGTGTACTCGGTGGCAACTGGTTCCAGCGCTTGGTGATAATTCGTGATATGGCTTCCGGCGATGGAGTGAAACCCGGAATCAATACGATATTCAGCGATGATGGTCACTTGCAGCGACTTTCCCCCTGAAAACGTCATCCCGAGCTAGTTCCATGATTCGTGCTTCCCCGACAGCGGCCGGACGTCCGATTCTGGTCGTGATTATTGGAGTAATCGCGACCAACTGTGTATTGTCCGAGAAAATCAAAATACAGGCGACAGAGGTTGCACTGCCTAGTTCTACGCACTTACCGAATCTATAAACCATATGTTGCCATACAAAATACCGGGCTTGGGAAGATGAGACTACAGCGGGTATAGCGGGACTCTAATGCGTGGTATCGCCCGAATCGAAAAGGAGAATCTGCGTTAGATCGCTTTCTGAACGACTGTTCTTATTCTACAATTGACTGATTTAGAGGATTTCCAAGACTCTGGATAGTGTCGCCACTCAGTCGCTGCGCTCTCACGGAGAGAGACCCTCGCTATCCGATTCCCGTTTCTTTCTTTACCAGCGTCAGCGTGTTATCAGCCGTCACGATCGGCGAGTGCTCGTATTCACCGGTCAACTGTACCTGCACGAGCAAATCAACTGCCCGCCAAATCGAGTACAACAGACAGGCGAACGCGAAATAGAAGAATCGGAGGCCGAAATCTTTCGAGGTCGTCGAACCCATGAACCGCTTGATCGACTTGTAGCCGCTCTCGATCTCCCACCGGTAGCCATACTCCGAGAGAAGGCCACTCTTTCGATTCGTCATGAACACCGAATACTGCTGGTGGTCGTCGTGTTCGGAGTCCTCTTTCCGCCGGTAGATCAACGTCGTCGAGTGCCACTCGTTATCGCCGAGATGCAACTTCCGATCGGTCTCATACCGATCCTTGTCGCGCTGTAGAAGTCGTTTCGCCTGTGCTTTCTCGCTGGTCTGCATCCGTTTCGGGACGACGTAGGAGAGCCCACGTTGACTCAGCATCTCCAAGATGTGCTGGCTGTCGAACTCCCGGTCCATCAGCACATTGTCGACGTGAACGAGGGCCTCACCCGAGTCCAAGAGGTCCTCGACAATCTCCTTGCGCGTATCGCCTTTGCGTACCGGGCGCGCATCTAAGACGATTGGGACGGCATTCCCGACCAGCTGGACCGTGGCCCACTGGTAGGCGTACTCGTCGGTGTTCTCCTTCGTCCCGATGATCTCGTCTTCGTGGTTCGTCCTATCGCCCGTGAAGGGATCGTCCTCGGTGATATCGATGGCGACGATACCAGCTCGGAAGAACTCCTCCGTGTCTGCGACCCGATCCAAGAGTCGACTCACCGCCTGTCGGTACATTTCACGTATCTGTTCTATGGGGAGGTCGCGTACATGCTCGCGATGGGCGTGGCCGAGTGGTGTCCGATCTCGATTGGACTCGTGAATGAAGCTCCGAGCGCCCTCATTGGCGGCAAGGTTCTCCCGAAGTCCGAGATAGGTCTGGAGGTCCAGTAGGCGTTCTCGTGGATCTCACAGCCCTCGCCACGGTCCAGTGAGAACGCTGGGAACACAACCCGGTTTACGTGCTCAGTGACTGTCTCAGCTTGCTCTAATACGGTCTGATCATCGGGGTCCGATTCTTCATTCTCATCATGGTGTCTGGGGCTCTGCCGTTCTGGCTCGCGCGGGACTGTGACGCCCGCGTTTTGGGCTTTGATGAGGATCGTTCGCGCCGCGGTCTCGACAGTATCTTGGAGTTCAGCAGTGAACCGTTTGTGCCAACTGCGCCAGAGTGTCGACTGATTCGGCACCGAGTCCAGCCCGATCTGTTCGCAGAAATCGGGATGCTTGGTGAGGTATTCGACGAGGGCTGTCTCGTGGTCCCAGCCATGGCATTCTTTCAGCAGGAACAGGCGAAACAGCGTCTCCATCTCGTAGCTCGTTGACCCCGCGTACCGGTCGTGGGCATCGAACTGGACGTATGCGAGCGGCACTGCGTGGACGAATGGATCAACGCTCTCGTGATCATCATGCTGGAACCATGGTTCCGCAACGAGGCGAACATCCGCTTCCAGCGCTGGGAGAGATGAGCGATCGAATAGCGGGCTCGACTCGTACATGGGCCAGTCGGCGTAGGATCGCTGGGCGATCTGGCGGAAGACAGTGCGGCGAGACTCACGTGTCAGGGCCACGGCGGGATGGTGGCGACGACCCACTCAAGTAGTCGTCCAACTGCACAGTACAGGGAAAGCACTTACCAGATGAGGAGAACCCTTAGTCATGGATTCGGGGTTAAGACCGTGATTTTCGTAGTGGTGGGGTTGCTCGTTGTCGCAATTGCGGCGACGACACTCTCACCGGCGGGAGATCGGACGATGGTTTCGGAAGTCGTCAGTGAAGGGGATACACCACGTGATGCGACAGTGATGGATTATTCAGATCTTCCTCGGTCTGCTCAATCAGCTGTCGATGAAGTAGTTCAAGAGGGGAGTACGACCCTTTCGACCTATGATGACTACAGAGCCGTCAATGCTCTCGAAGGGTATCGATATATTCGGACAGACGAGGGCGTGTTCTACATCAGAACTACGTCTGCCGATGGTAGCGGAGGGCTTTTCGAGGGAATCGTGCGAGATTCCATCTTGGCCATCGGTGGCTTACTGATCGGGGCTGGTATCTTTGTACGGAAACGGAGACACCACCTCCACTCCCTGATCGCACTCCCAACTGGGGCAACTGTCGCACTCTTGAGTGCAAACGCTTTCTCTGCCCCTACGTTGTCGGTTGTCAACTGGCTTGGGAACATTTCATTTGGTCTCACCGCCGGAGTCCCCGTGCTAACTGGCATTGCACTTCAACAGCGAGACTACTACATTGGCGTAATGGCGCTGTCCACTTTGATCCTCTCGGTGGTAGTGCTTTTCTCAGGGAACAAGCTATCGGCACTCTACCTGCTACTTCCACTACTTTTGCTTGGACTTCCCGGAGTGGGATTCGGCTTGTGGCTCGAAAAACGAAGCGGTGAAAGGTCGTAGCTCACCAGTTGTACTGACCGAACTGTTTGGTCAGTCCGCATATTCACTGAGCGGTTGTTTCACGGCAAATCCGGTTAGTGAGAACCCGCCTCGATATGGTGAGTGGCTTCGCTCAGTACCGATGGATTGTCCACCCACAAGAGACATTACAAGTGGTGGCATCCTGCTTGGTATGAATCGACGGGACTGTGTTATTTCAACTGCTTCACTATTTGCGCTGAGTGGTTGCCTTGGTTCGGGAACAAAAACGAGGGGGACGGAATCTCTGTAGCCGACTCGTCTTTATCTATTGATAACATCAGCTGTCAATCTTCGCTAGAAGAACAGGCAACAGTGTCTGTCTCAGAATCTCAGATTACCGTCAACGGTGTTTTTCCAGCAACTGGGGAGTGTACTGACCTGGCGCTCTCGATAAAGTCTGGAATTGACCAACAGACTGCGGGACACATTGATGTGAAATCGAAGAGAGACAGACGACAGCGGCCGACTGCCACACATGCGTTCCCCAGATCGAATATACAGCTACTGTCGACGTGTCACAACGGCCAACCCAGATTACTGTCCAACATTTCCCGCTCGCTGGAGAGCCAACACAGCCTACTCAGTGGCAACAAAGTACAGATCAAAATTAGGCAATCAGTTAGTCATCGATAGTCCGTAATATTTCGATAGGGAACGTAGTATCCGATTTCATCAATCCAGGTCGAGAGCCATTCGTTCGCAGTCTCCTCACTAATCCGTCCAGCATCAATGGCAGCTAGGAGACGCCGACCGAACCGACAACGGTCACGCCCTGTTCTTTCGCGAATGCTCTGGCCGTCGCCGTCGTCCGTCAGTAACCGACCATCGTGTGCGTCGGCAAGTGCAAACGCCTGTGCTTCTCCGGGATCAAGATGGTCGCTGACAACCGCTTCTCTATTTGCAACAGTGTCCGAGACCGTTGTGACCGGGATCTCATCATCTAGTATGTCCAATGCCGACTGGAGGTAGGGATGATCGTCGACGCCATTGTGGAGTTCGTCGCGAACGACCGGTACCGTACAGATTCCGAGAGTCCAGCCACCCCACAGCTGGTCGATGTAGGCGAAGTTCGAGAGAACGGTCGTATTGAGAACGCTTGGATCCGCTGGAAGATCGGCAGTCGTCATTGCGAGTCCGATGTCTCGGTATCAGCAGGCTCATCGTCGAATTCGAGTTCCGTCGCCGCCTCCGCTTCGTAGGCCGCATCCTCCTCGTCCACGAGCCCGAGTCGGAGTTCCACACCATGCTCACGGAGAATATCCCGCATCGTCCAGCGGTCGACATCAGCGAGTCTCGCAGCATCACCGAGCGTAATTCGTTCGCGTTCGTAGAGGGCGACTGCAGCAGCGATGCGTTCGTTTTCGTGGTCCTCGAAGTACTCACGCACGAACTCTCGCAACGCATCGCTCTTGCCCCCGAACACACCAGCCTTGACAGCACCTTCGATGAGGAGGTCGAGATCGTCTGGATAAGAGCCGGTGATTCGTGCCATTGTCTATCCCAAACTACGTCTTCATACTATTTATGAACTGCGCCAAACTGCCATATGCATGAGACGACCGGTCTCAACTACAGCCGTCTCTTGGAAGTTGAGACTACAGCGGGTATAGCGGGCCTGTAA
>NZ_CP019069.1 GCF_001989615.1 Halorientalis sp. IM1011
ATGGTCGGTCGCTCGATGATGCTCTCGTGGCGGTACCGAAGGTCGCCGTCGGACTCGTAGTACTCCGGGACGGAGTGGCGGTGAATCTGGACGCTCTGGGCCTCGTAATCGACGTTGACGCGACACTCCTCGGCCGTGATGGCGAGTCGTCTGACCTTCTCCTGGGTCACACGGCTGGCGGTCAGGTCGGCGACCACGCCGTCGGCCAGCTCGAGCTGGGCGGTGACGTGATTCCGGTCCCGGGTGCCCATCGCCGAGACGCGCTCGACGGTCGAGCCGATGGTCGAGAGCACCACGTCGATGTCGTGGATCATCAGATCGAGGACGACGCCGTCCTTGCTGTCGCGGTCCACCGGCGGGCCGAGCCGCTGGACGTCGACGGCGATCACGTCCAGGTCGGCGACGATCTCGGACAGCGCCCTGACGGCGGGGTTTGAACCCGCTCGACGTGCCCGACCTGTAACGCCACGTCCCGCTCCCGCGCCATCTCGACTAGTTCTCGCCCGCGGCGAGGTCCGAGACGAACGGCTTCTCGACGAGGACGTTCACGCCCCGATCGATGGCCTCGGTGGCCACGCCGTAGTGGTAGCGCGTCGGGACGGCGATCGAGACCGCGTCACAGCGCTCCCAGCAGGTCGGTCTGGTCCATCGCGTCGGTCCCGTACTTCGTCGCCACGTCGGCGGCGCGGTCCGCGTCGGCGTCGGCGACAGCCCCCGAAGTCGACCCCGGGGAGCTCGTTGTACACGCGCGCGTGATGCTGGCCCATCGATCCGACGCCGACGACGCCGGCCGTCGGTCGCTTCCTCACTCATGTGTCGTCCATCGTGTCGCGGTCTCGTTTTCCGTCTCGTCGCGCCGTCTCCGGTCGTTCGTGGTGGGTTTCCGTTCGATCACTCGTGGCTCACCTCGCGGATCGTCCGCGCGATCGTGCGCCGGTCGGCCTCGGTCGTCTCGGGATGGATCGGCAGGGACAGCACTTCCTCGGCCGCCCGGCTAGCGACGGGGGCCGACGCGTCGACCCCCTCGTAGGCCGGCTGTTCGTGGATCGGCGTCGGGTAGTAGACGCCGGTGTCGACGCCGGCCGCCGACAGCGCGTCCTGCAACCGCTCCGCCGCTGGGTCCGGATCGTGTACTGGTGGTAGACGTGTCGCCGCTCGACCGCTCGACCGGCGGGATGACCGACGTGTCTTCGAGCATGTCGGTCAACTCGGCGGCGTTGGCGCGGCGCGCCCGGTTGAACTGGGGGAGCTTCTCCAGCTGGACCAGTCCGATGGCGGCCGCGAGGTTGGTCATCCGGAAGTTGTGTCCCAGATCCACGTGCCGGTAGCTGCCGTCGCGCCCGTGGTTGACGAACCGCTCGGCCCCGCTCGGCCACGTCGTCGCGGTCGGTCACGAACCGCGCCCCCCTCCCCGGTCGTCATGTTCTTCGTCGGGTAGAAGCTGAACGTCCCCGCATCGCCGATGGCGCCGACGGGGCGGCCGTCGTGGCGCGCGCCGTGGGCCTGTGCGGCGTCCTCGATCAGCGCGAGGTCGTGTGTCTCGGCGATGTCGGCGAGGTGGTCCATGTCCGCCGGCAGTCCGTAGAGGTGGACCGCGAGGATCGCGTCGACGTCGTGTTCCCTGACGACGGACTCGACCGCGTGGGGATCGAGGTTGTACGTCTCGGGGTCGATGTCGGCGAACACCGGTTCGGCACCGGCAAAACCGGACGGCGTTGGCCGAGGCGACGAAGGAAAACGGCGTCGTCACGACGCGGTCGCCCTCGCCGATGCCAAGCGCGTGGAGCGCGGTGTGGAGCGCGGTCGTCCCGTTGCTGGTGGCGACCGCGTGGTCGGTCTCACAGAAGTCCGCGAAGGCGGTCTCGAACTCCGTGACGGTCTCGCCGGCCGCCAGGCGACCGGATTCGACGACCTCGGACACGCGAGCCGATTCGCGCTCGTCGAGTTGTGGGGCGGCGATGTCGACCGACCGGACGCGTTCCTCGCCGGTTACCATCGTCGTCCTCCCGGCGACCGATGTCGCTCGACAGCACAGTTGCGCCGACAGACAGTGTTCGTTCTTGGGACCTCATGGTTCGAGTTCGCCAGCGGGCGAAACCCCTGGCACGCCTCCATCCAGTCGGCAGTTCGCCTTTGTTATGCGGCCCATTTACCCGACGTATCGGACGCCTCACGGCTGTACGCCCCGACTCCGTCGATTCCTGACCGACTACGGGTCGGTTCGGGGCCGTATCACCCGCCAGGCGACACAGTGTGGCACGCTAACGGGATGGGCGGACAACGGTAGCACGCTGGTACCGTTTATAAGCTGGGTGTAACAAAGGGACGAGGCAGAAATTGGGAGGCACGTCACGCAGAAATGACCGTGCCAGGCGTCCAGTCTCGTCGAGAGAGCTAATCACGAGGGACGAACTCCTTGATGGCATACGATCAGGAAGAACTGACGCAAGACCTCGTTTTCGACATCTTGAGCAGTCCGCGCCGTCGGTACGTTCTGTACTATCTGCGGACTGTCGGGGAGCCGGTCGCGCTGAACGACCTGGCCGAACAGGTCGCGGCGTGGGAAAACGAGACGGAAGTCGACGAACTGTCCGATCAGGAGCGCAAGCGAGTGTACGTCTCCCTGTACCAGACTCACATTCCGAAACTGGATTCGGTCGGCATCGTCGAGTACGATCAACAGAGCGGGATGGTCGAGTTGACCGACCGCGTCCACCGGATCGACGACTACCTCACCGAGACGAGCGAGCCGATCCCCTGGCAGGCGTTCTACATGGGGCTGGCCGCCGTCAGCGCGGTGTTGCTCCTGCTCGTCGGGCTCGGAATCGGCCCGTTCGGGCAGATACCGGCACTGGTTGTCGGCATCGTCATCACCGCCGGGTTCGCGATCTCGGCGTCGGCCCACTACCTCTACTGGCGGTCACAGCGAAAACAGGTGCCGAACGAACTGCGTACCCGCGGTGGCTGAGTACGTGGTTCGTCGCTGCGTCACTCGTGGACGACGCCGCTGCCGGTCCTGAGTGAGCGCATCGTCGAGCACTCCAGACACGCGTACACGTGATCCTTGTTGTCGCCGAAGACGCGGGCGAAGGCGCTCGTGACGTAACTCCCGCAGTTTTGACATCGGGTGGACGTCTCGTCTGGCGTCTCGTCGGCCACGGTCGTGAGTTCCGCTGTCATGTGCGGTAGGCACGTGGAGTGGGGGGTGCTTTGTTATAATCGGGCTATTGATGCGTATTTGGATTGTTACGAGCTTATTCAGATTGTTACGGGCTTACTGTGGGTGACCGTATCGCTGACGGCCGCTCACGCCGAATCGGGTGAGGCAGGGGCTGCGTTACGATCACACTGCGCCTTCGAAAGGTAAGTGACGAGTGGTCCGGGGGCAGGTGGAGTCCGGCGGGGAACCACCTGAGAACGTGTCGCTGACCGCGCAATAAGGGGGACAAAATTATTGGGGGTGACGACGAACAGGTGGCAAGTCACCGAAGGACGCCACGGACGAGCCGTGAGCGGTGAATCGTGTCGGTGAGGCAGTCGCGGCGGGGTGACGAAGACGTGAGCGACGGGGCTGAGTACGCGAACGAACGCGGTACGGCTGGCGCGATCAGGAGGACGATCAACTAAATGAACTCAGACTGGGACGACGTAAGCTTCGTTATCAGTTCGCAGTACCGCATCGCGGTCCTCAGGCGGCTCGCCGACGGGCCGGCGACCCCGTCGCGCATCGCGAACGACGCCGATCTCGGCATCGCACACATCTCGCGGGCCCTCCAGGGGCTCCGCGAGCGGAATCTCGTCGAACTGCTGGTCTCCGAGGACAGACGCAAGGGTCGTGTCTACGGGATCACCGAAAAAGGCGGCAACGTGTGGCAGAAGATCGAGGCCGAAAACATGGTGTAAGCGTCCGGGTTCACCCCGAGCGTCGCCACGGTCGATCTCCGGAGCCGGGCGAGTGCTTCCGAGATGCCAATACACCCCGCCCCACGACACCGTTACTCGTCTTCGGTCTCGCGTGACGCGTTCCCCACGTCGGTGTCTTCCGGAACGAGCTGTTCCGGCGTCCGCTCGTGCATCGGTGTCCGAGCGAACTCTGTAATCCGTTCCCACTCACTATCTGTCAGCCGTCCTTGCATGCGCACGTTCGTTTGGCGTGTCGTGTCTTAGTAATACCCTCCTTAGTTCACAGGTAATCGACTGGTAAAAACCGGATTCGAACACTATCGGGCACAAAGCTAGTTATTGCTCACTGATAGTATGGGTGTTCTGTCTTCGCAAGCAATCGGTAGCCGAGACGGGATCAGCCGTGAACGGGGCGTAATCGATCCGACACCGGCCGGCAGTCACAGGTGGACGGTGTCCAGTTCACGCCGCTGGGCGCGTTTCGGCGCGACGACGCCACGAGACACCGGCCGGTCGCGGTCTCCCATCAGCCGGGCGGCTGTCTGTCCGGAACGTTTAGAGGAAACCGACGCCTAGAGTTCGCTCGTTGCACATGACCGGGACGGACTGCCAGTGCAAGGTCGGCCGCGGCGTCGAGGACTTCGGTCTCGACGGGATACACGACGATCTGGTCCGTCGCTGGTGTGGCGACGGGCGGGAGCGACAGAGCCTCCGTGAACTGGCGACCTACTTCAACAGGCGACTGCTGGGCTCGGCGGTCGAGTCGGCCGACGAGGCACCGCTATCGGGCGAAGTGTCGAACCTCTACCGACTGCTGACGGACGACGACGTGAGCAGCGGGGTCCGGACCCAGACCCGCCGTCGCCTCGAGACCGCTGGCGTACCGGTCGAGGCGGTCGAGTCGGCCTTCGTCTCCCACCAGACCGTTCACACGCATCTGACGGAGTGTCTCGGCGTCTCTCGGGAGACGGAGGCGGACGACCCCGAATCACGCCGGCGCGCGGATCGGGATCGAATCCGCGCGCTCCAGAGTCGCACGGAAGCCGTCACGACGGACGCGCTCGAACGGCTTCGCGACTCGGAGGCGCTCGCGCTGGCCGACTTCGACGTGCTCGTCGACGTGACCGTCCTCTGTGACGAGTGCGGCCGCCAGCACGACGTGGGCTCGCTGCTCGATCGGGGCGGCTGTGACTGTCAGGAGTGACCCGCTCACCCGACCCGGTTGTGCTTTCCAGTCGTACGGCTGTAAAGGCGGTCGTACCTGTGTAAGGGAGCGCCTACCGGCCGAATATGTCAGACGCACGTCGGACGCGCCGGGCCGCTGTAACCGGACTGTAACAAAAGGTTTTGTGCGAGTAGTCATACCCTTCGAAGCATGGACACGGTAGAGTCGGCCGAAGTCGTCGAGGCCGACGTCCGGAACGTCGGCGGCATCGACCGGACACGGTGTACGTTCGAACCGGGCGTAACGGTACTGACAGGGGAGAACGCGACCAACCGGACCTCGTTTCTCACCTCGCTGATGGCGGCGCTGGGCAGCGACCGCGCGACGCTGAAAAGCGACGCGGACGAGGGCGAGGTTCGGCTCTCGTTCGACGGCGAGACGTACACGCGAACCTTCGAACGGACCGACGGGCGGGTGAGCACCGGAGGCGATCCGTACCTCGAGGACGCGACCGTCGCCGATCTGTTCGCCTTCCTGCTGGAGTCGAACGAGGCGCGGCGCGCGGTCCGGTCGGGATCGGATCTGCGCGAACTGGTGATGCGGCCGGTCGACACGGACGCGATCCGTGCCGAGATCGACCGGCTGGAAGAAGAGAAACGGCGACTCGACGACGAACTGGCGGACCTCGACGACCTCGAAGCCGAGCGCGCGGACCTGGTGGACGAGCGGACGCGACTGGCGAACGAAATCGAGGACGCCGAGGCCGATCTGGAGGAGCGGCGGGCGGAACTGGCGGAACTGGACGCCTCCGTCGAGGAGAGCAAATCCCACCGCGAACGGCGACAGGAGGATCTCTCGGAACTGGAGTCAGCCCGGGAGGATCTGGAGCGGACGCGGCGGCAACTGGAGACCGAACGCGAGAGCCTCGACTCTCTCCACGAGGAACGTGCGGAACTGAAAGAGCGACGCGAGGAGTTGCCGGACGACCCCGGGGGCCGACTGGACGAGATCGAGTCGGAACTCGACCGGCTCAGGGAACACAAGAACTCGCTGGAGTCGACGATCAACCAGCTCGGGCGGATCGTCCAGTTCAACGAGTCGATGATCGAGGGCGACGGTGAGGCACCGGTCGAGGGACTCACCGAGCGCGACGACGACGTGACGGCCCAGCTCCTGCCCGACGACGAGGTCGTCTGCTGGACCTGTGGCTCCGAGGTCGAGGAGTCGGCCATCGAGGGCACGCTGGATCGGCTCCGCGACCTCCGTCAGGAGACGGTGTCGAAGCGGCGCGAGGTTTCGGCCGAGATCGACGACCTGAGCGAGGAGAAAGGCGACCTGGAGTCGACCCGCGAGGAGCGCGAACGGGTCGACCGTCGACTGTCGGAACTCGACGACGAGATCGAGCGCCGGACGGGCAACGTCGAGGAACTGGAGTCGTCGATCGACGACCTCGAAGCGCGGGTCGAGGATCTGGAAGATACCGTTCGCGAGCGCGACGAGCGAGAGTACGAGGAGGTCGTCGAGCGCCATCGGGCGGTCAACGAACTGGAGTTCGAGATCGAATCGCTCAGGGAGGATCTGGACGCCGTCGAGGACGAGATCGCGGAGGTCGACACCCGACTCGACGAGCGCGAGGAGATCGAGGCCCGGCGGGAGTCCGTCGACGAGGAGCTACGGGACCAGCGGACCCGGATCGAGCGCCTGGAGGCCGAGATGGTCGAGACGTTCAACGACCGGATGGCTGAGGTGCTCTCCCTCTTGGACTACGACGGGATCGACCGCATCTGGCTCGAACCCCGCGAACAGGAGGCTCGCGACGGGCGTCGAAACGTGACCGAGCGGGTGTTCGACCTCCACATCGTGCGTCGGGGCGACGACGGAGGCGTCTACGAGGACGCTATCGAGACGCTCAGCGAGAGCGAGCGGGAGGTCGCCGGGTTGGTGTTCGCGCTGGCGGGCTACCTCGCACACGACCTCGACGAGACGGTGCCGTTCGTCGTGCTGGACTCGCTGGAGGCGATCGACGCCGACCGGATCGGGCGACTGCTGGAGTACTTCGCCGACCATACGCGGTATCTGGTCGTCGCGCTGCTCGACGGCGACGCACAGGCCGTCGACGACAGACACGAGCGTATCCGGATGGGGTGAGTCGGGAAAAGCGGGGGCAGGGGAATGTGCTGTGCTCCCGTCCGTGGGGGCAGGGCTGGCACCCCGGCACGGGTGGGGGCGGCGTCGGTTGCCGGGGCGCACCGGGCCGTACCACGTCGCCGGCTAAAGTTATCGGGCGGGTGCGAGCGCGGGATCGGCTCCAGCCGCCAGTAACCTCCCTGTACCCGGCCACACCCGCGACTGCCGGACGTGACGGCCGCGCACCTTCCCTCGTCGACACTAGCAGTGGCTTTCCGGGAGCGGCCGGGGATACGCTCGCTATAACAAACTGCCGGTGTTCACCACCTCGGGGTATGGACGAGCCCGTGGAGTTCACGGATATCTACGTCGACGAGGCGATGGTCGACCGCGCGACCGAGGTCCTCCGGAGCGGCCGCTACGTCAAAGGGCCGATGGTCGAGCGATTCGAGGCCGCGTTCGCCGAGTTCTGCGGTACGGACCACGCCGTCGGCGTCGCCAGCGGGACCGACGCGATCTACCTGGCGCTGCGAGCGGCCGGCGTCGATCCGGGCGAGGACGTGTTCGTGCCCGCACACACCTTCTTCGCGACGGTCAGCCCCGTGCTGGAACTGGGCGCGAACCCGGTGTTCGTCGATCACGACCCGGACACGTACACGATGGACCCGCGCGATCTGGCGGAGAAGGTCGCGGCCGCCGACGACCCGGCAGCCGTCGTCCCGGTCCACATCTACGGGCACCCGGCGGATATGGACGCCATCGGTGACGTTGCCGAGGCACACGACATGGCGATGATCGAGGACGCCTGTCAGGCCCACGGCGCGACGGACGGGGGCGACCGCGCCGGGAGTCTCGGCGACGCGGGCGCGTTCAGCTTCTATCCCTCGAAGAACATGACCGTCGCGGGCGACGGCGGGATACTCACCACCGACGACCCGGACCTGGCCCGCGAGGCCCGGATGCTCCGGAATCACGGGCGCGACGACGACGGCGAGCACGTCCGACTGGGCCTGAACCACCGGCTCGGCGAACTCCACGCGGCCCTCGGGCTCGAACAGCTCCAGCACGTCGACGACTGGAACGAGAAGCGCCGCGCCGCAGCGCAGCGGTACACCGACCGACTGGAAGACGTCGAGGCGGTCACGACTCCCGATACGCGGGACGACACCGAACACGTCTACCACCTCTACGTGATTCAGGCACCGGACCGGGACGATCTGCAGGACTCACTGAACGACGCGGGCGTCGAGACGGGGATCCACTACCCGGTCCCGACCCACGAGCATCCTGCCGTCGCGGAGCGACTCGACGGGTCGCCGCAGGTGCCCCGAACCGAGCGGCTGACCGAACGCATCCTCTCCGTGCCGATGCATCCGCGCATCACCGACACCGAGATCGACCGGGTGTGTGCGGCGATCGAGCGCCACTACGACCGATGAGATACGGAATCGTCGGGACGGGCTACTGGGGGAAAAATCACGTCCGCGTCGCGACGGAACTCCGCGGCTCCGGACCGATCGACGAGGTGGTCATCTGTGACGCCGACGAGGAACGGGCCGCCGACCTCGCCGAGACCTACGACGTGGAGTACACGACGCGTCACGACCGGCTGGAGGTGGACGCCGCGTCGGTCGCGACGCCCTCGACCACCCACGAGGAGATTGCGACCGACCTGCTTCGGTCGGGAACGGACCTCCTGGTCGAGAAACCGCTCGCGCTCTCGGCCGAGGCCGCCTGGAACGTCGTCGAGACGGCCCGGGACGAGGGTCAGGCCCTCGGCGTGGGCCACATCTTCCGGTATCACCCCGGACTGCGCGAGCTCAAACGGCTGGTCGACGCCGGCGAACTCGGCGAGATCGAGTACCTCCACACTGCGCGCTTCTCCTTCCGGGTCCCCCGGGACACCACGGGCGTGCTCTACTCGCTCGCCGTCCACGACGTGGACGTGTACGACTACCTCCTCGGGGAGCGTCCCGAACGGATTCACTGTTCCACGAACTCGACCCACCGGGAGAACATCGACGAGACGACGACGCTCACGCTTTCGTACGGCGACCGGACGGGCGTGATCCACTCCTCCTGGCAGATTCCGGTGTTCGGGAAGCGCCGCGATCTCGCGGTCGTCGGCACCGACGGCGCGGCGTACCTCGACTACCTCGCCGATACGGAGGTCGAGGTCTACGACGCGAGCATCGTCACGGACGCCGACGGCGACCTGCGGAAACGAGAGCGGGGCAAGACGGTCCACGAGGCCGCGGACGCGGAACCGCTGAAGACGGAACTGCGGGAGTTCGTCGCCGCAGCACAAGCGGGTCGCGACCCGCCGGCGAGCGGCCGCGTCGGCGCTCGCACCGTCGAACTGCTCGAGCGCGCCGTCGAGGCCGCCGACTCCGGGCAGGTGCTCGACGTTCCTCAGGAGTCTCGGACCGTCAGCCCACCGAATACGGATTGATACAACGCAAACACCATTCCCAGTGCGTTTTAGCGGTAATACCGAGGACCTCGAAATTCTTCCGTTCAGATCCCTGGCACGCCGAACGCGTCGAACTCGGTGATGCCGGTCGACGCCAGCACCGAGAGGACGACGACGGACGCGACCCAGGCCACGAGCGCGATGGCGGCGGCCGAGAGCCACCCGCCGCTGTACCGGCGATTGATGACCCAGAGGTACGCCAGGAACACGAGGACGGGTCCGAGTCCGGGGATCCCGCCGAACAGCCAGCCGACGACCCCCCAGATGATCGCGCCGATCAAGGCCGTCCAGACCGCGTACTCGTAGTCGCTCTCCCCGGTCACGATCACGGCCCCGACGTGGATTCCCAGCGCGCCGATCAACAGACTCACCAGGAAAACCACCAGACTGTCGACGAGTCCCATATTCGACCCGTCGGCTGGGGCAACAAAAAAGCCGACGGCCGCGGCGCGTGGCCGGGGTCGGCCTCGGCCCTCGAATCACTCCGCCAGCACGCTCTCGTAGTCGGATTTCGTGAGGTAGAGCTTCCGGTCGCCGACCCGTGTCCAGGCCGGTTCGTGCGGCGGGAAATCGAGCGCCCGCACCCGGTCGTAGATGGCGAGTTGCGTCTGCTCGTCACTCGCAGTCAATTTCTCGGGTGGGATCTCCTTCAGGTCGTCGAGGCTGTCCTTGGCGTAGAAGTAGCGCTCACCGTCGAAATCCGACTGGGGCGTCGCCAGTTCGTCGATCTCGCGGGCGGCGATGGCGGGGAGTCGCTCCTCGAAGAGTTCTACGGACGCGCCGCGGACCCGCTCGTAGAGGGTCCGGGCGGTGTCCTCCTCGGTGATCGGAACGAACTTCCGGTCGATCACGTCGCCGGCGTCGACGTCCTCGGCCATGACGTGGAGGGTCGTTCCGTGTCGCCAGTGGTCGTCCGCGCGCGCGTTCATAATCGAGTGGCTGAACACGTTGCTCCCCCTGTAGCGGGGCAGTTCCGCCTGATGGAGGTTCAGCGCGGCCTCCCGGGGCGTGTTCAGCAGATCCGGCCCGAGGATGTTCGGGTAGTAGACGCTGAGGAGGTAGTCGAAGTCCCGCCCGACGACCCGATCTTCCTCGTCGACGGTCAACACCGGCAGGTCGTGGTCGAGCGCGCGCTCGTGGACCGATCCGTCCCACCAGGCGTCGTAGTCTCTGGGGTAGGTGACGACGGTCTCGACGGTTATCTCGTCGTGTGCGACCAGGCGTTCGAGGCAGGCCTCGCCCAGCGGGTGGCTGCCGAAGAAGGCGACCGATACCATGTCTCCGTCCTCGCCATCGTCGGGTTTTGTTATGGAGGTCTTTGGAGACAGGCGACCCCCGTTCGCGATCTTAATCAACATCGGGGCCGGCCGGTCCTTCCGTGCCTACCGTTCCCAGAGGCCGAGGATTACGCTTGCCGTCGTCGGTTCGTACACCTTCGAGGGACACACACCTCGTCCCGAGTTGTGACATCCTCCGCGCCGTGAGAGGAGAGGGAGCAAAGCTCCCTCAAGCAGCCGGGCGTAGCCCGGCGACGGCGCGGCTTCCCTGCATGGGAATACCGGCTAACTATCGGCAGAGGGTTCCGACCCGACCTCTCCGAGCGTCATCTACCGTGATTGACTCTGCTCGGTGGGGGTCGTGGCGCTGTCACAGGCGCTCCCATCCCGTGAGATGTCATCGCCCGCCGGTTTCAGTGGCAGGCTCTCACCCCACGGGTCGTGGCGGTCAGCGATGTTGACCGCCGCGTTGATGTCTGCGTGATATTCCGATACCCAACACTCGCCGTTTGTACACCGGAACTCGTCGCCGTTCCGGTGCCCGATGTGGCCGCACTCGTGACACATCTGACTCGTGTACTCTGGTCGGACGTATCTAACCGGAAGTCCTGCTTCTCGTGCTTTGTCCTCGATACGTTGTTGGAGGCGAGCGAACGCCCATGCGTGGAGTCGTCGGTTCATCCACTCGCCGTAATCGAGGTTTTTGCGGATGTCCGAGAGGTCTTCCAACACGACCACTGGCTTCTCGAATCGACAGGCGTACTCGATGGCACGTCGAGACGCCTTCTCGATGATGTTTGTAAGTGCGTTCTGGTAGTGGTCGAATCGCTCGTCGATCCGCCACTCGGCGGCGTCACGCTCTTGGAGTCGCTTGAGCGTCGTGTACATCTCTTTGCGAAGGCGACGAGCACGACCACCGTTGATGAGTAGTGGGTCAGTTGGAGTCCCCTGCTCGCAGGCACAGCCCGCGAGTAGGTGAGCTTCGCCAATATCGAAGCCGACTGGTGTTACATCGTCGTCTGTCGATTCGTAGTCCGGTTCTTCGACCGGGAACTCGACGGTGACGTGGAGTGTCCACGACGTGCGGTGACGTTGCAGGCGGAGTTGTCCCGCTGACGCCTCACCGTCCACGAGGTCGTGCCACAGCCCCTCTTGGGCGGGATTGATACGAAGCGGTATCCAGAAGTTCGTCCCGCGACCGGGCTGTGGCACCCACCACGTAAACTCGTAGTCACGCGCCGCCGAGTGGTCGAACTCGGCGGCTTGGTTGGTGAGCCGAACCGGATGATTGTTGTCCAACTCCTGGGCATCATAGGTGCCGTGCAGTTGTGGGACATAGTTACACAGGGCCGCTTTCGCCTGATACGGGAGGTCGTAGGGCGTCACTACGTCGCTGGTGGCGGTCATCGTGTCACACCCGGCCTCGAACGCCTCGTGGAGTCCTGCCCGGTAGGTATCGAGCAGGTCACATAGTTTGCGCTCTTTGTGTGCTGTCGGCGGGGCGAGTGTCGCCTCCAGCGTTTTCGTGGTTGTCGCGGTCATGCTACTGGTTTTCCACGTAATCCATCAGCACGCCGATGCTCACTTGGCCGGTCGTGGCAAGGAAATATCCTGGTTGCCAGAACGCATCCTCGAGCGTCTGTTTCACCTCGGGGTACTCCTGCCGAATCCGGCGGGATGTGACACCTTTGAGCGAGTTGATGAACTTCGTGATGTCGGTGGTGGGTTTGGTCGTGAACAGGATATGAACGTGGTCAGTGCCGCCGTCCACGTTCTTGATGTCGGCCTCGAAGCCCTCTGCAATCTCGTGAACGACTTCGGCGACGCGCTCCAGTCGCTCGTCGGTAAGGATGTCGGCGCGGTACTTCGTGACGGTCACGAAGTGGTATTGGAGCGCGTAGACCGTGTGCGACCCGGATTGCAGGTGAGACTCCATTTGGCTTCACCAAATACGGGACACCCAATTCTAATAATTCTTGTGCCAGTGGGTATTCAGTTTGGTAGACCCGCGTGGACTGTCGCACCGGGCTTACGCGATTCATGCCCGTCCCCAGAACGCTTCGCGTTCTGGTGTGCGAACGAGACGCAATTCGTCTCGTCAACGCCGTGAACGACGGGGGATTCTCTCGCTTGATCAAGATAGTCGGTAGAGGAGAGCAGATTCAGAAAGTCGCCGATGAAGTGGCCCCACTCCTCTCCGGAGCGCCGGGCAATTCCGTCCTGATTTTCGGTAAGACGGGGACTGGAAAGTCTCTCGTTGCCAAGCACGTCATGGCACGACTTCAGGCAGAAGGAAGGCGACACGACACAGCGATCGGCACTGCGTACGTTAATTGTTCACAGACTCCGAGTACTCCTCGCGTCATTCGAAACATTGGCCAGGTGCTCTCTTCGACGGGGGATACCGTCGCATTTCCAAATCGAGGTATTTCGACGGACGAGTACTATGAACGACTGTGGCGACTGATAGATGCCCAATTCGATGGGGTGGTCGTAACCCTTGATGAAGTCGATATGCTGAAAGATGATAATCCGCTTATGGTCCTTTCTCGGGCTGGGGAATCGGGATCAGTCGATGTTCCAATCAGCATCATCGCGATCTCGAACAAAATAAATTATCGCGAGCAGATGAACCAACGTACCAAGAGTTCGTTCGGACACAGAGAGTTCGTGTTCGACCCGTACGACGCCGAACAGCTTCGCGAAATCCTGGAAAACCGTCGCGATGCGTTTCAGGAGGGGGTTCTCGAAGAGGGAGTCATTCCTCGCGTGGCCGCGTTAGCTGCGAAAGAACACGGTGATGCCAGGAAGGGGGTCGAAGTCCTGAAATATCTCGGCCAGTACGCAGAACAGAACAACGAGTCGACGATCACCGAGGACAACATCGAGCAAGTACGACAAATCGCGGAAGCAGAGCGGTTGCACGATCTCCTGTCCGGGTTCCCCCAGCATACGAAATACGTGGTCATCGCGATAGCACACCTGACGAAAAACAATCCGAATGCGGACTGGTTTCGTACGACACAGATCATCGATGGCTACCGGGGCTACTGCGATCGGGAGGGATACGACCCCCTCTCACCGGACCGGGTACGCGAACTGCTCGACGAAGTGGCCTTCCTCGAGATAACTGAAAAAGAAACGCAGCATTCCGGGAAGGGAAAGGGTACATACAACCAACATCGCCTGCTTTGGAAGCCGGATGTTGTCGAACACATCGACACCTGAGCGTCGTCGTTTCGCCACCGATTCCCGTTTCCTTCACGCCCCAGGCCGAGGGGTGAATCGGTTGCTGTCGAGATCAGACCCGACGAGGACGCCAGTCGCCCGAATGTGAGATTTCATCTGAAATCCGGTGTGGGTCCCCCGGTGGCAGTAGGTTCTGTGGGTCGCTCCCGTGATCGTTCTCGTCAGCACAACGTCCCCAATCTCCCATTTATCTGAAATCTGGTGTGAGTCACCGATGACTGATTGCTGTCATTGATGGGGAATCTGCACGTCCGTAGTTAATTCTGTAGTCGTCACTTCTGCTGCCTATCTTCACGTGCAATAGTGGTGTGTGAATATACTGGATTTGACATATACCCATAATGATGCAACCACCTCACGCCAGCAGCGCCCGAACCTCGCCGAGGTCCAGCAGCCCGCTCGCCACGGCCAGCACGGACCAGACGGTCGCGCCAAGCGCGACCACGCCGGCGAGCGTGAGGACGCCCGAGATCTGGGGCAGCGCGAGCCAGACGACCCCGCCCATCGCGACGGCGATGACCCCGATCCGGAGGGTCCGCTCGACGAGGTACCCTGTCCCGAGTTCGAGTTCGCGGTGGATGTAGTAGACGTTGACCGCGGTGTAGGTCGTGTAGGTGATCACGGTCGCGACGGCGGCCCCGAGCACGCCGAAGGGCGGGATCAACAGGAGGTTGAGGACGACGTTCCCGCCGGCGGTGGTGCCGCGGGCGATCGCGCGAATCCGGGCGAGCCCGAGGTAGTCGAGGCCGTTCCCGGTGATCTTGTGGACGGCGCGGACGACGACGAAGAAGCTGAACAGCTGGAGGACGGGGACCGCGCCGAGGTAGTCGGTGCCGACGACGAAGCGGATGGCGGGCTCGGCGACCAGCGCCAGGCCGACGGCGGCGGGGACGTACAGCAGGAGGACGTTCTCCATGGAGCGCTCGTAGAGGGTCGCGGCGGTGGCGGTGCTGTCGTCGGCGTTCTGCTCGCCGATGGCCGGTGAGACGGTGAATCCCAGTGCCGTCGCCGGGACGATACAGAAGTCGGCGATCTGTCTCGCGAGCGTGTAGAAGCCGACCGCGACGGGGCCGGCCAGCGTGCCGAGCAACACGGTGTCGATCCGGCTGTCGAGGACGACGCTGAGCCGTGTCGCGGCGGTTGGGACGCTGTACTCCAGAATCCGCCGTGTAAGGTCGGCCGCCGGTTCCGTGGCGGCGTCGAAGTCCGGCAGGAACTGGGTTCGCAGTGCCACGAGGCCGACGACAGCCCCACCGGCGTAGCCGAGGACGTAGCCGCCGAACGCGCCGAGGGCGCCGAAGCCGAGCAGGACCAGCCCCACGGCACCGCCCAGCCGAGTCAGGGAGTTGACGGTAGTGATCAGCGCGGAGTACTCCACGCGGTTGAACCCCTGGAAGACGTTGGTGAGATAGGAGTAGAGTGCCCGTGCGGCGACGAAGACGACACCGAGCGTCAGGAACGGGACCAGCGTCGGATCGCCGAGCAGAGCGGCCAGCGGGCGGCGGGCGAGCGCGAGGCCGCCGGCGACGAGGAGCGTGAGGGCCGTCAGGTAGGTCAGCGAGATGCGCACGATATGGGGGATCTGTGACTCGTCGGTCGCGAGGAACTCGGTGACGTAGCGGCCGGTCGACTTCGGGAGGCCCAGCGTCGCGAGCATCGCGCCGACGCTGACGACGGAGATAGCGAAGTACAGCGTGCCGTAGGCCGCCGGTTCGAGCAGATACCGGGTCAGCAGGAACAGGAGGACGGCGTTGGCCAGCGCGTAGACCACTCGTGCGCCGAAGAAGGCCTTCGCGCCGCGAACGAGGCGAGTGGTGAGGTCCATCGGTAGCTGTGATTAGGCGACCGAACTGTTGCGCTGGTCGACGTAGTAGAGGCGGAAGTCACCGTTCGACCGGACGCGGTGGATACCGGGCGTCGTCCGCAGGTCACGGAACCCGGACAGGGGATAGCGGAACCCCTCGTAGAGGGTGACCTCCTGCGCGAGGTCCCGGTCGGTGATCGGGACGTACCGGTCGCTGTCGTAGTGTGTCGTGATGTTGTTGCCGAACACGTGGTCGGGGATCCCCTCCTCTTTGCCCTCGAACAGTTTGCCACCGGGTGTGGTGTCGGTGAACGTCGTCCCGTAGACGGCGTCGACGTACCGTCGGGGGCCGCCCCTGATACCCGCGTACTCGACGGCCGGGTCGCGGTGCTCGAAGGAACTCTCGTGGCCCTCCATCCCGGTCAGCGTGACCTGGTTCGACGGCTGGAAGATGTACGGCGAACTGTGGACGTGAGCGACCTGTGCGGCCAGCAGGGCGGTGAAGACGACGACGGCGAAAAAGCGCATCGTCCGCCAGGAGGGCCAGGGGATCGACACCGGCACGCCGTCGGCGAGGCCGACCGCGGCGATCACGGTGACGACGACCATCGCCGCGCCGAGATACCGGAAGGGGAGGACGGAGACGCTCCCCGCGAAGAAGACGAGGAAGGTGCCCGAGAGCAGCGCCAGCCCGACTGCGAGATACCGGAGCCGGGTCCCGCGGCGGGCAGGGTCGTCCATGCGCCCCAGCCAGCCCGCGAGGACGACGAAACCGGCGACGATCGAGAGCAAGAGGCTCACGCCGAACAGCTTGACGAACAGTTCGGGGACGCTCCCGCCGAGGATCTCCAGCGAGCTGGCCCGGGTTGTCACCTCGTCGCCGGGCGGTTCGGCCCCGAGCAGTCCCTCGACCAGGCCGCCCATCGCGCCGTGGAACCGCTCGAACCGTGGCGTCCACAGGAGGAAGGCCACCGTCGCCACGGCGAAGGGGGCGTAGAAGGGACGCTGTCGACTGACCGGGTGATCGAGGTCCCAGCGGCGGAACAGCCACTGGACGGCGACGATCGCACTGAACAGGAGGAGGACGCTCCCTGCCTGCTGTGGGTGGAGGAGGACGACGGTGGCCGAGGCGAGCGCGAGCAGGACGCCGACGCCGCTGGCCGCTCGCGGGAACCCCGAATCGGGAAGTTCGAGGTATCTGAAGGCCAGATAGAGGACGAACGGGACGAAGAAGATCGCCTGGCTCGTGGGGTAGGGTTCGAGGAAGACGCTGACGTTGTTGATGGGGAGCACGAGCGCGCCGGCGACGGTGCCGGTCGCGAGCGCCCACCGCGAGTCGGCGATCTCTCGGACGCACAGCGGCACGAACGCCAGGAAGAGGGCGGTGAAGACGACGACCACGTACAGCATGGCTCGCGGCAGGCCGACGCCGACCACGCGGGAGACGAAGATCGACATCGAGTGGATGCCGGGGTAGAGGAAGCCGAAGGGGCTGAGGCGGTCCTCGGCCAGCAGGCGGGCGAATCCGAGGTGGGACAGCGAGTCGCCGGGGCCCCAGAAGTAGTAGTTCCGGAGCAGGGGCAGGGCGGCGACGGCGAGGACACTCGCGACGAGCAGGACGAGCGCACCCCGGCGGACGCCGCGGGTCACCGCGGGGTTGTAGGCGACGAACAGGGCGATGACGACGGCCAGGCCCAGACCGGCCCAGAAGGCGGTCGGGGTCGCCGCGTACACGTCGAGTTCGTAGCGGCGACCGGGGTCCAGCCACGCCGCGACGGTCGCGACCGCGAAGGCGAGATAGCCGAGGGCGAGCGCCAGCCGTGCCGACCGCACGGGCTCAGTACCCATCGGTCACCCCTCTCCGGTCGGTTCTCGTTCGTTCGACCAGCGTGGAATGTGTCGATCCAGTCATGTCGGGAGTCGTGGTGTCTGTCGGCTGGTCCGAACCGCTCGGCGGGCGTTGTTATGCGGCGCTTTGCCGACCCGTCGGGGCGTTCGGCCGTCGCTACGGTGGTAGACCGCGGTCGCTCGCGCGGGTCAGCCGGCCTCGTCCAGCACTTCGTCGTACACGCCGCGGATGCGCTCGCCCATCCGTTCGAGGCTGAGGTCGCGGGCGTGGTCGCGGCCGTTCGAGCGCTCCTCGGCGCGCAGGACCTCGACGAGACCCTCGACCAGTTCGGGGTCCGTCCGACCGACGGCCGACGGGGTGACGCCGTCGAGGCGTTCGGGCACGTCGCCGACCGCCGTGGCCACGACCGGCGTGTTGCAGGCCATCGCCTCCTTGACGGTGTTGGGCGAGCCCTCCCGTTTCGAGGTCAACAGCAACACGTCCGCCGCGTTCATGTAGGTCGGCATCTCCGAGTGTGGCACGTCCGAGATCGTCTGGAGCGTGACCGACTCGTCCAGGTGTTCCCGTACGGTCTCGACCACCCGCCGGGCGCGGGGGAAGTCCTTGACCTCGCGTTTCGGCGGGTAGGGAAAGAGGACGTGTCGCGCCCCGTCGGACCAGCCCAGTTCGTCCCGGGCCTCGGCCTGCGGTTGCGGGGCGAACGTCTCCAGATCGACGCCGTGAGGGATGACGTGGCAGTCCCGGTCGAGTTCGGCGGCCATCCGGTCGGACATGACGATCACCGCGTCGACGTGGGGGACGAGCCGTCTGGTCACCCAGCCGTACTGGCCGAGCAGGTCCGAGCCCCACAGCGAGAGGACGACCGGGAGTCGAGGCTGGAGGACGGCGGGCGGCGCAGTCAGCCCGTAGTTGGCGTGCAGGAGGTCGTAGTCCCCCAGCGAGTGCCGGAGCGCCCGGGTTCCAAAGCGTGCGTAGTCCGCCAGCGAGCGCGTCCCGGTTGTGCCGGCCTTGACCGACGTGCTGTGGCTCTTGCCGGGCACGGCGACAGTCGTCGAGGAGACGCCGAAGGCGGCGAGGGTTCGCAACTGCCGTTTGTAGAACGTGGCCTCCTGGTTGGTCACGACGCTCAACACGTCGAGCGGACGCGCGGCGGCGTCGGTCCGGGTGTCGTCCCGGTGGCGGCTGCTGAGAGTCACCGGACTAGAGCTTGGTAGGTCTTTTTCGCGAGACTCATCGTTCGACCGCCCGATTCGACGACGTAGTAGGGAACCAGTTCCGCGCCGAACTTGCTTTTGTACTGGCAGAGCCGTTCGGTGTTGGCCCCCATCAGGTCGTAGGTGGACACCGACTCCCGGGGCGGATCGTCGATGATGTCCTCGATGATTCGCCAGTGGAGCAGGCTGTTGAGGCCGACGCCGTCGTGGACGGTGCGGGTGCCGCCCTGCCAGAAGTAGGCGGCGTCGTTGGAGTAGAGGACGGTGATCCCGGTGAGGAACTGCCCGGACGAATCGCGGGCGACGTAGATCCGGGCGCGGTCGGTCTCCAGGAGCGAGGTCACCAGATCGGAGACGTAGGCCCACGAGAGGGGGTAGTTCCGGCCCTGCTCCTCGTAGCGGGCGCGGGTCTGTTCGTAGATGGCGCGGGCGTCGTTGCGGTCGCCGCGTTCGACGGTCACGTCGAGGTCCTCGGCGTCCCGTACGTCCCGGCGCAGGCTCTTGCTGAAGTCCTTGCGGACGGAGTCTGGGTCGCGGTCGTCGAGGTCGAGCTGGTAGGTGAACTGCGTTCCCAGATCGAAGTCCTGCCACCGGAACGGCCGGGGATCCGCGTAGGTCGTGTTACAGATCATCCGGAACAGTTCCAGCGGGGAGTCGCTCTCGATCTCTTCGAGGACCGCCTCGGTGAACCGCCGGTTCACCTTCTCCTGTTTGCGGCGTTTCGGGCTCTGTGGCATCAACACGGGGCCCAGGCGCGGGACGCTCAGGCCCGGTGGCGGGGAGAACACGAGCGTGCTAAACAGTCGCTCCGCGACCACGACCGGCATCAGCCCGACCGGTTGATCGCCCTTGTACCCCGCGAACAGTCGGAGGTCGCCGTCGACGTGTTCGCCGAGTACTTCGAGGGCGGCCGGCGCGTGGAACACCTCGAAGCCCGCGTCGGGGAGCACCGACTCCCACTCGTCTATCTCGATAGGTTCGACTCGCATCGCTGAATCTGCCGACGAATTGCGGAGTCACACCTTTGTTATCGAGGGCTTACCGGCCCCACGGTGTGACCACCCGCCGATCCTTTCGCGTGCGTGTCATTGTTGCTGTGGCGTCGACTGCGGGTCGCCCGCCGTCGGGTGATCCATGCTCGCGTAGAGGTCACCCAGTGGACCGACCCAGGCGTCCATGTCGAGCGCTCGCTCGATCAGCCGGCGGTAGAGCCGCTCGTAGCCGGCGTAGTCGTCGCTGAAGTACCGCGGGTGCCACAGGACCGACATCGCCGCCTCGTTCTCGCGGGCCTCACACAACAGCGACTCACAGATGCTCCAGGCGCGGTCCCACTCGGTCTCGGGATCGGGGAGGGTCTGTTCCATGACGGTCACGGGGAAGACGACGAAGGCGTCGTCGAACGGGCGGAGCGGTTCGTAGCGGTCCCGGAAGCCGTAGGTGTCTCGCGAGCCCGGTGTCGCGTCGTAGCGTAACCCGACGGCGCGCTGGCGGATCCAGGTGTCGGGGCGCTCGCAGTTGAGGTAGTGCTGGCGGCCGCCGAGGATGTCGTGGCCGAGGATCTCCTCGATCCGGGACTTCTCGTCGGCGAGCATCGTCGCGTCGCGGTAGGACTCGTAGGAGCCGTGGAGGCCGACCTCCCAGCCGCCACGGTCGAGGTCCCGGATCACCTCGCGAACGTCGTCGTCAGCGAGGGAGTAGCGGCCGGCGTAGAGCCGCCAGGCCGTCGGATCGG
This sequence comes from Halorientalis sp. IM1011, assembly GCF_001989615.1. Lineage (NCBI taxonomy): Archaea > Methanobacteriati > Methanobacteriota > Halobacteria > Halobacteriales > Haloarculaceae > Halorientalis > Halorientalis sp. IM1011. The sequence goes on from NZ_CP019069.1 coordinate 20,794, forward strand.
CCAGATCGACGGGCGGGCGGTCACCGAACAGCGACTGCTCGTCGAGGAAGTACCAGCTCGACCGGACGCCGTGACTCGCCTCGATGTCCATCACGCGCTCGAACGTCCAGTAGGGGTTGCGGCCCGGAACGAGATCGAGCAGGTGACGAGGGTTTCTGTCCGTGAGCGCGTAGTACAGCGACTGATAGGTCTTGTACGGCCGGTCCACGTCGTGGGAGAGACAGAGCGCGAACTCGGCTCCGTCGGCGACGGTTCCATCCAGCCAGCTCATGAAGAGACCAGTGTGAGGCCGCGTTTGACGGCGTTGACCGCCGCGTCTTTGGCGCCCTCGACGATGCGTTCCGGTCGGCTCCCCGCCCAGCGATTGGGATGGGAGAGCAGACAGAGGCGGTCGACCTGCCCCGAGAGCATGAGGCCGGCCAGTTCCGGCGTCGTGTCGACCTGCACCCGCTTGTCGCCCTCGCCCATCGTGTGGTCTTTGACCTTGAGGTCGCCGTCCCGCCAGGTTCGGCCGGTGTCGGAGAAGTAGGTCACGTCGGTGAAGTCCATCGAGAGGTACGCCTCGCCCAGCAGGTCGAACTGGTCGAAGTCGGCGTGCTCCCAGAGGTCGCGGTTGTCGTGGGCCGAGAGGGGGTTGCCGTGCATACAGACCGTGTCCACGTCGACGAGCGACCGGAGGCGGTCGAGTTCGGTCGCGAAGGAGTCGACGGCCGCCCGGGGGTCGCCGTCGGCCCGGTCGAGGTCCTCGTAGTGGTAACCGATCTCGTGGCCGAGTGCGGCGATTCGCTCGACGATCTCCGGACGGAACGTCTTCTCGATGGTCCTGAAGTAGTACGTACTCCGTACGTCGCGTTCGGCTTCGATCCGAGCCATCGCCAGGGCGTTGCGCGGCTTGCGGTCCACGTCGTGGCGGAGGACGGCGAACCGGTCGGGCAGGTCGGTCCCGCCGTCCGGGGTGGCGGCTGGCTCGCTGGTGCGCTCCGGTCGCGACCCGGCCGCTGCGTCGCGGCGGCCGAGGTACTCGCGGACCGTGAGGAACTCGTAGCCGGCCGCCAGTCCCGCGTCGAGGAGGCGGCCGTACATCGGATAGGTGAAATCAGCGTATCGGGACATCGGGAGGCCTCCGTGGGGTGTTCGCGGTGACCGGACGGCGACGGTGGGCGCAGGCCGCGCCACCGTCGGCCGCGGTCCGTTCTTCGTCACCCGCTGGCCACGCTGGCGGCTTAGTTATGCCCGTCCTGTCCGGCAGTAGGAGCGTGGTGGACAGTAGAACAGTTCCATCGGACGGGCGATCACCGGGACCGGGAACCGACGCCGGGACTCGGCTTCGTGGCCCCCGCTCGGCCCGAGAATCGCACGCGTCCGTCGGGCCACCGACGCCGGCCGTCGAGCCCGGAGCCGCTCCTAACCTGAGGATAACTTAGGCGAGCGGGACGGTCCGATCGTCCATGACCGGGGACACGCGACGGGTGCTGTTCGACATCAACCACCCGGCACAGGTCCACCTGTTCCGACCCGTCATCCGCGATCTGGAGGGCCGGGGTCACGAGACGCTGGTCACCTCACGGGACAAGGAGATCACGACGGAACTGCTTGACGCGTACGACATCCCACACGAGTGCCTCTCGACCGAGGGGGGCGGTCTGCTCGCGACGGTCGCCGAGATGGCCGTCAAGGGCGTCCGCCTCTTCGAGATCGCGCGGGAGTTCGACCCGGACGTGGTGGTCGCCCGGCCCAACCCACCGGCGATCTACGTGGCCAACTTGCTCGGCGCTCGCACCGTGATGCTGCGGGACACGGTCATCCCCTCGCGGTTCCTGCGAGCCTGCTACCGCGGGCTGATGCTCCCGTTCGTCGACGACCTCTGTGCTCCCGAGGGGTTCGAGACGGACCTGACCGGCGGTCGGAACCACACCCTCGGGTTTCAGGAGCTGACCTACCTGCATCCAGACCGGTTCGAGCCGGACCGCGACCGGCTGGCGGCCCACGGCGTCGCGACCGACGAACCCTACTTCGTCCTCCGGTTCGCCGCCTGGGAGGCCTACCACGACGTGGGCGGCGGGGGCTGGTCGACCGAGGGCAAGCGTGAACTGATCGACGCCCTCTCGGAGTACGGGACGGTGTACGTCACGAGCGAGGCCGACCTGCCCGCCGAGTTCGCCGAGTACGAGTTGACGGTGCCGTCCCACCTGATCCACGACCTGCTGTACTTCGCGAACCTGTACGCAGGTGACTCCCAGACGATGGCGACCGAGGCGGCGCTGCTGGGGACGCCGGTGATCCGGGTCAACTCAAAGGTCGGCGACCACGAGATGCACAACTTCGAGGACCTGGAACGTCGGGGCCTGCTCTACTCGTTCCGGGACGAGGGATCGGCGCTGGCGAAGGCCCGTGAACTCGTGGATGGAGAGGACGGGATCGACTGGCAGCGCCGTCGGCGCGAGTTGATCGCCGACAAACCGGACGTCGGGGCGTACCTGCGCGACCTGATCCTCGACCCGGACGCTGCGGACTTGGATCTCGAAAACCGACGGCTGACGGCCGCGTCGAGTTGAGCGGCGGCGCCTGGCCACTCCCGTTGCACGGTGCTTATCGGTCCTTGGCTCGCCATAACAATGTGTTCTGGGCACCCGAGCGAAGCCCATGTCGTTACGCACAGCCGTCGTCGGCGGCGGGACGGTTTCGGGCAACCACCTCGATGGGATCGATTCGATGCCGTTGACGACGCTCGCGGCCTTCTGCGATATCGACGAGGACCGCGTCAGGGAGGTCGCGGCGGAGTACGGCGTCACCGGCTACACCGACGTAGAGACGATGCTGGCCGAGGCCGACCTCGACTGGATCCACCTCTGTACGCCGGTCGGAACGCACCTCGATCTGGCGACGAAAGCCATCGAGGCCGGGGTTCCGGTGTTGATCCAGAAGCCGATCACGGAGACCGCAGCGGAGTACGAGCGACTCGCCGAGGCCGCCCGCGAGCACGGCGTCCACGTCTCGGCGGTCCACAACCACGTCTTCGATCCGGCGATGCGGGAGCTGACGACGGCGCTCCAGGGCGACGCGGTCGGCGAGGTCCGGGCGGTAGACGTGCGCTACACCGGGCAGACCTACCCCGACGACGTGCGCCGGGGCGAGTGGGCCTTCGACCTCCCGGGCGGCGAGTTCGAGGAGGGCCTGCCACATCCGCTGTACCTGTTGCTCCGCGTTGGGGGGTATCCGCGGTCGGAAGAGGAGGTACAGGTCGTCACGCACTGCCGCGGCGAGTACGAGCGCCCGTTCACCTACGACGGGGCGAAGATCCAGTACTGTAGCCAGGACGACCTGCTCTGTAGCGCGACGCTGACGCCTGGGACGGTTCCGGACAAGAGCGTCACCGTCCACGGCGAGGACGGCGTGTTGATCGCCGACCTGATCTCACAGACGCTGGTGACGCTCGACCGGGATTATCAGGCCTCGCCGATCGCTCGCGCACGCAGCAACGTCGACCGCGCCATCGCCCGCCTCCGGGGCAACGTCGCGAACCTGCGGCGCGTGATCGACCGTCGCCGGAACGACGACTGGGAGACGAAAACGGAACTCGACGCCCACGCCTACCAGTTCGAGGCGGAAGCGCTGGCGCTCATGGGCGACCGCGAGCCACCGGTCCCGCTGGAGGAGGGCGGCTGGACGATCCGCCTGATGGAGGCGGTCCGCGACGCCGCGGCCGACCGGACCGAGGCCACGCAGGACGTGTCGGTCTCGAACTGATCGGCCCGACGGCCGTCGCAGTTCCTCAGCGCTCGTTTTCGCCGTCCAGTTTCTCGGGTAGCGGGTAGTGTTCGGCGGGGACGCCGGCCGCGAGCGTCTCGGGCGGCACGTCCTCGGTGACGACTGCGCCGGCGGCGACGAAGGCTCGCTCGCCGACGGTCACGCCCGGCAGGACTGTGGCGTTCGCGCCGACGGAGGCGTGGGATTCGAGCGTCGGGCCAGTCAGGCCCACGTCCGTCCTGAGGGGGTAGGGATCGTTCGTCAGGACGGCGTGCGGGCCGAGAAAGACGCCGTCGCCGACGGTCGTTTCGGGCGGGACGTACACGCCAGTCTGGACGCTCACGCCGTCGCCGACCGTGCAGGTGCCGTCGAGGACGGCGTTGGTCCCGAGGAGCACGTCGTCGCCGACGCTCGTGTCCTCCCGGACGATGGCGTAGTGGCCGGTCGTGAAGTTCCGGCCGATCCGCACGTCCGGATAGACGATCGTCCCCGATCTGATGGTCGCGCCGTCGCCGATCCGCGGCGGCTCCTCGCCCGCGTCCGGCGGCAGGAACTCGACCGACGATGCGATCTCACAGTCCTCGCCGATCCGTGTATCGGTCACGTTTGTCACCCCGGGAGCGACCGCGCCCGCGACGCACACGGTGGCCCGCCACCGGCCAGCCCCACCCGGTGAGTCGTGGCTTACCGCGGTAATGGCTTTGTTATGGGGCGTTTGCCCGCAGCATCACCGGGCGCGGACGACCCATCGCGTTGCGGTTCCGCCGTTCGAGACCGGTCGTCGGCGCGGACGGTCACGCCGCCACACTGGGCCGTCGTCGTGTCGCCCGGACACACTACTACGGTAAACGGTATCTTCGGCGTATCCCGATTTTCCGGATCGTAACGAAGTTACCGGCTACGGTATCCGGGCGGACAATGGGGACCGTCGTCCTCTCCGTCGACGCGGAACTCGGCTGGGGATTTCACGACTTCGCTGAGCCGCCCCGGGACCGCCTCGCGAACGCACGACGCGGGTGGCAGACGTTGCTGGACCTCTGTGAGGAGTATCGCGTGCCGGCGACGTGGGCCGTCGTCGGCCACCTGTTTCTGGACGAGTGTGACGGCCGACACGGTGACCACCCCGCGCCGCCGGGCTGGTTCGACCACGAACGGGGGAGCGACCGCATGGCCCGCTCGCTACGCTTCGCCGACGGACTGATCGAACGGACCGCGACTGCCGACGTCGACCACGAGATCGGACTGCACACGTTCTCGCACGTCGAGATGGGGGCGTCGGGGACGACCGCGCGGCTGGCGGACGCGGAGCTGTCGGCGGCCGTCGACGCCGCCCGCGAGTGGGGCGTCGACCCACGGCCGCGCTCGTTCGTCTTCCCGCGGAACGACGTGGGCAATCTGCAGGCGCTGGCCGATCACGGCATCACCTGTTACCGGGGGACCACGCCGACCGACCGGCGACGGTTCGACCGATACGGCGGTGTCGACCGTCTCGTTCGGGCGGCGCTGGGGAGCGCCGGCCCGCCGCTCGTCGAGCCACGGCGGGACTCGCTGGGGCTGGTCGACGTCCCGGCCTCGCTCTTCCTGTTTTCCGTCGAAGGCATCTTGCGTTCGGCCGCCGAGCCGTTCGTCGGCGATCCGGTCGCGGTGCTGGCCCGGCGCGGTATCGACCGGGCGGCCGCCAGCGACGGACTCTTTCACATGTGGCTGCATCCGAACAACCTCGCCGGGCCCCAGGACGCGGCGCGGCTGGCGGAGATCTTCGAACACCTCGCGCGCGTCCGGGCCCGAACCGATCTGGAAGTCCGGACGATGGGCGACGTCGCGGCCACAGTTCGAGACGAGACCGAGGCGGCGTCGACGGCCGTGGTGGCGGACGGAGCCGAATCGACGTAGCCGAGTCGGTTCGGGCCCTTTTCAGCCGGTGTTGTGTTCACAGAACGGCAGGTCCCAGCTGTCGGGGTCGGTGACGTCCCGACCTTCGACGGTCCAGGGGTCGGGCGCGTCGCCCGCCGTGATCGGCATGGTGATGAGGACGGTCGAGTTCGCGAGCGGCGACAGCGCCAGTCCGTCGTCGGGGCGGAAGCCGAACGACCGGAGCAACGACGGAGGGAGTCCCGACCCGGCGACGGCGAACACGTCCGTTTCCGGGTGGGTCCGGAGCAGGCGCTCGAACAGCGCGGCGATCGCCGGCACGCGTGTCTCGCCCGCGAGCGGTACCACGTCGGCGATCCGGGTCTCGGTCCGGTCCGCGAACTGGCGGGTGCCTGCCACGAGGCCGGCCACGGGATCGCCGTCCCGTGACGCAACGTAGCTGTCGTACTCCCAGTTGGGGTTCTCGAAGCGCCAGTCGTAGAACGCCCGATCCCGGTGAGCGTGGATCACGTCCGGCTGGGGGAGGGCGGCGACCTCGGCCAGCGTCTCGCTCGGGACCGTGGCGTGGCGCTCGACCTCGATCTCGTCGTGATGGTGGCCGTTTCGGCGGCGGTCACGGAGCCGGTGGTAGCCGTCGCTGATGCCGTCGAGGGCAGCGGCGGCGCGTTCGGGTGCCAGGCCGCCGAGTTTCTCGTCGAGGTACGTCGAGGGGCGCTCGATTCGGAGCCACGTCCGGATCGGGCCGACGGTGCGTGCGCCCATGTCGAGGTACGCCGGCCGCGAGCGGGCGTTCGGGATCGCGAACAGCAACTCGGGTTCGCGTCGCCGGTAGTAGGCGAAGGCGAGGTCGTTCATCCGGGAGAGCAGGCCCCGCCCGCGGTGGTCGGGGGCGACGACCGTGTCGGCGGTCTGGAGGCCGATCGTCGTCCGCGGGCCCGCCCGGAGCCGGAAGGGCACGAACGGGCGTGCGCCGACGACTTCCCCCTCGTGTTCGGCTACGAAGACCGGCGTGTGGACGAGATAGGGCGAGTCCTCGAACTTCCAGGCGAACCACTCGCGACCCCCGCCGAGTTCGAGCTCCGTGTTCCGATGGAGGTCGAGGTAGCCCTCGACGTCGCCGGGTTCGATCCGACGGATGTGGTAGGTCTCGCCCTTCGCTTCGTGTTCGATCACCGGGTCGGAATCGATGGCAGCTTTGGAGGGATCGAGTTGCTGGCTCATGGCGTCGCTCAGCTGGTGATCTCGGGCTGGTCAGTCTGGAGTCGCTGTTCGGCCTCGTCGCGGTCCTCGGGGTAGCCGATGTCTAGCCGCCACCCCTCCAGCGGGATGGCGTCGATGGTTCGGCCGCTCTGGAGCAGGAGGTTCACCGCGTCGGTGATCTCGAACTCGCCCCGGTCGGAGGGCTGGACGAGGTGACAGGCGTGGAAGATGGCCGGCGTGAACGTGTAGAAGCCGGTCATCACGAGGTTCGACGGTGGCTCGTCGGGCTTCTCGACGACCTCGACGATCTCGCCGTAGTCGTTGGTGTCACAGACGCCGTACCGGCCGGCCTCGTCGTGAGGGACTTCCTCCACGAGGAACGCGGCGTCGGCGCGGTCCTCCCGCTGCCGGCGGACGGCGTCCCGGAGGTTGGCCTCGAAGACGTTGTCCCCCATCATCAGCATGAAGTCGTCGTCGATCTCGTCTTCGACCGTGAGGAGGGCGTGGGCGAGTCCCTGCTGACGGCGCTGGTGGGCGTAGGTGATCGGGACGCCCTGGAACTCGTCGCCATAGTAGCTGATGATGTCCTCCTTCCGGTAGCCGACCACCGCCAGGAGTTCGTCGGCGTCCAGCTCGACCAGTTTCTCGAAACAGTGAGTCAGGATCGGCCGCCCGTCGATTTCGACCATTCCCTTGGGCTTGTCTTCGGTCAGCGGGCGGAGGCGCGTCCCCTCTCCGGCCGCGAGTACGACGGCTTTCATGTGACGGCCGTCCCCGCGGCGTGAGTAAAGTATGGGCGCGTTATCCGGGATACGGGGTCTGTAACGAACCGCGGATCGGTTCCGGGAGTGAGAGGGTGAGTGAGAGCGATCTCACATTCTGGATACTCTCTGGATACTCCCCCACATCCCCGCACCCCTCATCCCCGCATCCTCGCATCCCCGCATCCCCGCATCCCACATCCATCCCCGCACCTACATCCCTGCATCTCCGCACCCCACACACACCCCCCGTTTCGAGTGTTTCTCCCTGAGGAATGGTGGGTGGGGGGAAGAGGCCGTCTGGGTCGGAATACATATAAATAGATGTTTCCCCACACCCCGTTTCGAGTGTTTCTGCCGTAGTAACTGGGGTTACTACTACTACTTACTCTAGCTAGAGGAAAGAAATATAAATAAAGACAGACACAGCTCACGGAGTTTCGCTCCGGTGTAGGGTCGACAGCGACAGCCCTAGTTTACAATGGTATTCTAGAGCCCTCTTCTCGCTGATTTCGTTCACCACCCTCCCCCCACCGGGGGGACCCCCCTTTCCAATCACGCAGAACACTCGAAACGGGGGGTGTGTGTGCCCGGTCGTCGAACGAATTCGTCGTCCGGGGACGTTTCGACGGAATCCCTTCCGTTCGGGAAACGGGAAGTCAGGACAGTGGATAGCGCTGGAGGTCACTCTCGCTGCTATCTTCGACAGGCATCCCGTCGTGTGACCGTTCGGTCGCGAGCGACTCGGCGTGAGTGAGGGATTCCCAGAGGTCAGGGTTCGTCGGCGGTGACTCGAGGACGAGGCTGTCCTGAAAGTCGTCCGGAAGCCGAAGGAGGTCGTCCGCAGAACCGTTCGCGAGGTCCTCGGGGGGTACCAGCTCCGTCTTCAGGATGTCGTACTGATACCCCCGTTCGCGAATCGTGATCGCATCGAGCGACGGGCGGAGACAGCTCCCGTCGGGGATGCGAACCGTCTCGGCGGCTCTGAAGACGGTGAACCGGCTCCCGTCCTGCGTCGGTGTCAGGACCACCCGGTAGTCTTCGAGTGGGCGCTCTATCGTCGAGGTATGGATCGCGACGATCCACCCCCGCGTGATCTGCCCTCCGGCAGTTTCGACTGTCGTCTCCGGCGTGAGCCGCTCGTACATCGGCGTCGGTGTGTCGGTTGGCATGAGTGGCAGGGTGAGGCCCCGGAACGGGTGGTGAGTTCACGAAGGAACGTGTCGCCGTATTCCGGGAGCCCACCAGGACCGATGCTCGCCGGTCCAACCCACGGACTGGAGCGTGTGATCGACTACGGCCGCGTTCGACCGGTCCTGGTACCCCACAGTCCAACGGGTGGGTGTAAAAATCATTTTTCTGCAAACATGAGACGAGTCATATGACAGCGCCCTTTCCCCTCCCAGAACCCAGCCACTCCCCGTTCTGGCGGTCCTCTTCCCGTGCTACCGCACACCAATACGAGTATCTGAAAATACTATAATTATAGCACTTCGAGTCACAGTAATACACGGACCCTCACGCCGTCGCCTGCCGGAGGTTTTCCGATACCAACACCCGTGTACGAAGAGCAAGCAACGGGTATGACAATAATTTCTGAGAGGTTTTAGTATGTATGTATATGGTTTCGAATGAGACTGCGCTTTTCAGAACGTGCCAGTCGGACAGATAGCCGATACAGACTCTTACGGCCGTCTCTGTGACACTCCTCCAAAAACCACTACGTAATTGTATTCTATCATTATATGAACTCTGATAATTCTCTGTGTGTTGTCCCTCGTATAACACTCGATACCGGGGGTAGATCCGACAGACGCCGAACTTACATCGTAGTCCGCCAGAACTCGTGGTACAACAATCGAGAATATGGCACCTACGGGTATCGTATTGAGACCGCACACGAAACGACATCGTCAAATCATCGACTGTGAGGAGTCACCGGTCGACGGACACGACCGAAGTACAACATGTGATACTCAGACGGGCGCAAATAATATCGGGAAGTGCTGTCCCTACACTCCCGTTTTGTCCCTCTATCTACAATCTATGGGGTTTCAGAGACGAACAGTACGTTACATCTCAGACAATACACCATACAAATATCAACGATGAGTATGAACACTCACAGAGAAGTCATCGTTGCGGGGGACGACTACGCGACCGACCGTCCCCGACCGGGCGAGGCGGCAGGCAAGTATGAACGAGGACTCAGTCGATTCGGCGGACACGAGCGACCGATCAGACGGCGGCGTCGTCGAACTCCGGCTTCGGGATTCGGTCATCGACACGACGATCACGAAGATGGAGGACCAGTTGCAGGTGGAAGTCGTCACGGAGTTCGACGACGGCACTTACGACGTCTCCACGTATCGGTTCTACCTGACGCGGGCCGACGAAGCCGTCCCGAAGTACGAGGTCGACGCGAAGTTCAGGCTGATCGTGGCCGCGAAGTTGCTGGACGAGGGCTACGACCCCGCGATGTGACCGGCGCGACTGACCGATACGAACCCGGAAATCCGGAAACACCCCTGCATCGCTTACGTAGCTCTCGTTCCTGGCTGCAGGTATGACTCGGTCCGAGCGGATTCCGGAACTGCCGACGCTAGAGCCGGGGCTCCAGTTGCTCCAGACGGCCGACGACGAACCGCCGGTCAGGCCACTGCAGTCGCTGGTGATCGATACCCTCCTTCTGGGGCCCTCGGGCGGGACGGCCGTGTGGATCGACGCGCTCGACCACGCGCGCACGGACACACTAACGACACTCGCGCCCAGTTCGCAGATCCTGGATCGGATCCACCTGGCGCGGGGCTTTACGGCCTACCAGCACGCAGCGATCGTCGAACGACTCTTCGAGGCGTTGCAGTCACCCACCGAGCACACGACCGACCAGCAGATCACCCCCGACGAGGTCTCGGTGATCGTCTGTCCCGCCGTCGACGCCCTCTACCGGGCCGACGACGTCGGGTCCGAGACCGCCAGAGAGTTGCTGTATCGCGTCCTCGCCCGGTTGCAGACGCTCGCCCGGCAGCTGGAGGTTCCAGTGCTGGCCTCGCAGTGGCAGCGGGATTCGCTGTCCGAGCCGTTCGCGACCGCCGCGGACGGCACGATCACGTGCCGGCGGACCGACCACGGGCTCCGGTTCGAGACGCCCGATACGGAGACGCTGGTGTACCCCCTCGACGACGGCACCGTCCAGACGACGCTCGCCTACTGGGTCGAGATCCTCGACGCGAGACGGCCGCTGTACGACCGGTACAGCGTCGGGACGACCGAACCGATCTCGTCGGCGACGCTGGAGGGGTGACGGATGGGGCGAATGAATCCGACGTTCCGGCGGGTCCTCGGGACGATCGAGGACAGCTGGGAGTCGTACCGGCGCGCGCTGCGCCGGCGCGACCAGCAGTACTTCGACGCGCTGTTCGAGTACGCCAATCAGTACGCCGACGCCGCGGGCTATCTCAACCGGGACACGCCCATGATAGCCGTCCTCTTCTCCATCGCGCTCGGTCAGGAGAAACGCCGTCAGGAACTGGAGGAACGGGTGGCCAAACTGGAGGAGCAGGAGGCCGAACTGAAGGAAGAACTGGCCGAACTCGAACGACGCGTCGCCGAGTTCGAAGCGACGGGTGGTGACGATGGATAGGCACGGAACCGCCGAGCGGGCGATGGAACGCGAAAGGGGGCCCCATTCGATGTTCACAGTCGACTTCCTCGACGGTCGCGTCCGCGTCTGGTCGACGACCGCGGATGGTGCCGAGTACGAGATCGACGAGGAGTACCGACCGACGCTGTACGCATCCTCGACGGCGGGCGTCGACGACCTCGCGGAGCGGGTCCGCACCCTCCCGTACGTCGACCGCGTCGCGATCGAGCGATACCGGACCGCGTTCAGGAACGACCCGGAGCGGGTCGTCCGGATCGACGTCGAACGCATCGACGACGTGCGGCAGGCGGCGACGCGCCTGCGCCGCTGGGGCGACCCGGGCGAGTGCAGGCTCTACAACGTCGACTTCTCGCCGGAGTTCCGGTACTGCCTGGAGACAGGTACCTGCCCGGCACCGGACCGGGACCTCACGACGCTCGAACTCGCCGTCGACCCGGTCGCACTGGCCAACGACGACCTGCGCACGGTCCGGATCGACGGGGAGTCACACGGCGGCTCGATCCCCGAGGTTCTCGAGACGATCCACGCTCGCGTCCGGACGGTCGACCCGGACGTCCTCGTGCTGAGCTCCGGGGACATCGTCCCGACGGTGTACGAACTGGCCGACGAACACGACCTGGACGTGACGCTCGGTCGCGAACCCGGGTGGCAGCGACTCGCCGCCGAGTCGACCTACACCAGTTACGGACGGGTCGGCCACTCGCCCGCCCGGTACAACCTCCCCGGCCGCGTCATCGTCGATACGTCGAACACGTTCTTCTACACCGAGACGAACCTGCAGGGGTGTCTCGACCTCGTCGGCCGGTCGTGGAAACCCCTCCAGGAGTTGTCGTGGGCGTCGATCGGGAACGTCCTGACCGCGATGCAGATCCGGGAGGCGCTGGCCCGGGGCGTCCTCGTCCCGTGGAAGTCCTGGCGGCCGGAGCAGTTCAAGACGGCGCGACAGTTACACGCGGCCGACCGCGGCGGGTTCACCTTCTCGCCCGACGTCGGCGTGCACGAGGGGGTCCACGAACTGGACTTCAGTTCGCTCTACCCGAACATCATCCGCGAGTACAACGTCTCGCCGGACAAGATCCGGTGTGACTGCCACGCCGCCCGCGAGGACGTCCCCGGGCTCGGATACGCGATCTGTGACGAGCAGGGGTATCTCGCCGACGTGCTCGGGCCGCTGATCGACGACCGGGACGCGATCAAAGCGGAGATCGAGGCGGCGACGGATCCCGAGCGGATCCGCGAACTGGAGGGGAGATCGGGCGCGATCAAGTGGATCCTGGTCTCCTGTTTCGGTTATCAGGGGTTCTCCAACGCGAAGTTCGGTCGGATCGAGTGCCACGAGGCGATCAACGCGTTCGCGCGGGAGATCCTCCTCGACGCGAAGGCAGCCCTCGAAGCCGGCGGCTGGCGGGTAGTCCACGGGATCGTCGACAGTATCTGGGTCACCGCCCGGGAGGGCGAGTCCCAGCGGCCGCTCACCGAGATCGCGTCGGAGATCACGGCCGAGGCCGGCATCCGACTGGAGTACGAGGGCGAGTACGACTGGATCGCGTTCGTCCCACGGCGCGACAGCGACGTCGGCGCGCTGACGAAGTACTTCGGGAAAGTCGCGGGCGAATCCGACTACAAGTACAGAGGGATCGAGTGTCGCCAGCGGAGTACGCCGGAGTACGTCGCCGACGTGCAGACGGATCTGATCGAGGTGTTCGAACGGCACCGCTCGCCCGAGCCCGTCTGTGATCGGTTGGCGGCCGAACTCGACCGCCTGCAGGGCGGGGGCGTCGATCCGGAACGGCTGGTCATCGACAAGCGTACTTCGAAGCGTGTCGACGAATACGGGCAGTACACCCGGACCGTCTCGGCGCTGGAACGGACGGCCGATCAGGGCCGGGATCTACACCCCGGACAGCACGTGGCGTACGTCGTGGTCGACGATTCGAAGTCCTCGCGCGAGCGAGTCACGCTGGCGTCGGAATCGCCCGAGGAGTACGACCCCGACTTCTACGGCGACCTGCTGGTCCGGGCGGCCGAAAGCGTGCTGTCGCCGATCGGCTGGCGAAGGGACGACATCGGGGAGTATCTGGCGTCGACGAACGAGACGACGTTGACGCGGTTCAGCGGACCGACTCGAACGTGAACGACGTGTCCGGGCGGATGCGGCCGGCGGCGTCTGGCTGGACGTCGGAGATCTCCACGCAGGGCGGATCGGACGGACTGATAGCGAACAGCGGGATGACGTCGCCGGTGAAGATGGCGCGGTCACAGAGCGTACTCCGGATCTCGGGGAGCGCGCCGTCGGCCCGCGGCTCGGACGCACCGGCACGGTATCGCAGTCGGACGTCCGACGCGGGTTCGATCCGCGCCGGTTCGATGGTGACGGACTCGCCGAGTTCCACGCCGGCGTTTTTCCGGAGGACTTCGTCCATGTAGATCCGGCCGGAGTGCCAGTCGTCGGGGTCTGAGTGTTCGACGCGAGCGTAGGTGATTTCGGTGCCCTGAATCTCGATCGGGTCTCCGGGGCGCTGTCCGATGTGTAACAGCGACGGGGCACCGACGAGCGCGGACTGGCCCCGCCCCTCGGCGAGCGGGCGATTTTCGACTTTGAGTCTGACACCCCGACGTCGACGTGATCGAATCCGGCTACTGGTCATAATTAGAATACAACCATTCGGTTACACATCCGTTATTGGGGAGGTCGTCAGGCACCCACAAAATATTTTCTCCAAGTAATAGATAGAGGACACAACCATCGCCGAACTCGCGTTTCGGGCGCGACGGCCTCGACCGGAGCGCCGCTTTCGCGGGCATCATTCGGTCCGATAGAACTCGGGAGAGTAGCTTTCTCACGCGGCCGAAGGGACCATTTCAACTCCAGTGTTTCTGCCCCAAAACCCCCGGATGGAAAGGGTATCGGCAGTCGAAACCGTTCGGGCCTGCTAAATTACCTGGAATATTACCATATGTCCACACTACGGGGACACTCGTTGGTATTTATACCTGTCAGTATACGTCAAATATAGATTATATAGTGCTACATAGCCACATTCATTATCCCCAGCGATAATAATTCGGGTCCCGATTCCGGGAGCGGCGAGATCGGGAGGTGATCCGATGCAATGTGTAGTGTGTAGTGAGGCGAGTTCGTACAATCGGGCCGTCATCGACGTGGTGAACGAGTCGGAACTGGGTGCGCTGTGTCCGGCGTGTGAAGACGAACAGTTCGGGCGGAGTCTCGAAACCGGCGACTGGACGGACGAGGACTGTGCACTGTGTACCCGGGACGGGTTCTACGCGTTACCGGAGTGGCGAGCGTACGTCGTCGAGATCGACGGGAAACGGATCGCTCGATCCGAATACTCCCTCGAACCCCCGGTCCCGCACCTCTGTGACGTTCACTTTACGGAGATCACCGGTGAGACGTCGAGTCGAACCGTGACGCCGGCAGTACCGTCATCACAGTAACTATGAAGTGCCTGTCCTGTGGCCTGGAGGCGGGGTTTCGACGACTCGTCGTGCACACCGATTCCCTGGAGAAACACGGGAGCCTCTGTTCGAGCTGTGAATCGAAACTGCAGCGGCTGGGGGTGACCGACGACGCCGACGATCCGGAGCACGGCGACCAGTGCGTCCAGTGCCGCAGAACAGGCGTGTTCGCGTTGCCGGAGATGCAGCTATCCGTCGACGAAGAGACCGACGGCGACGAGATTCTGTACGAATACGAGATCGTCGAGGGGACGCCACGGCTCTGTACGGATCACCTCGAATCGCTCCTGCAGGAACCGCGGCAGGTCGACCCGCTGAACATGCTCGACGACAGAATCTGAGAGGGTTTCAGCAGAGGGCTCCGGTCTCCAGGCGGTCCGCGTCGTCGCTGTTTCACTCCGCCGTCGCGGGCCGTGCGGTGAACTCTCGCCAGTACGAGACCACCCAGTACCCGAGCCCGGTGCCGATCAGTCCGGCCGCGAGGAAGTAGATCACCAGCTGTGACCCGAAGACGCGGTCCGGATACCGGATCGCGTAGACGATCCCCTCGCCGGTCAGTCCGAGCAGTACGAACCCGAGCAGGGAGATGCCGACGGACCCGAGCATCGCCGTCACGCCGTCGGCGTCGTACGTGATGAGACCGAACATCGAGGCGACGAAGACGACGGCCATGCCGAGCACGTACACCGGGAGCCGCGACTGTGTCGCCACGAGCGCACCGGAGAGCAGTCCCAGACCCCCGACGAAGCTCGTGGTGAAGACCAGCGAGCTCACGAGAACGAACAGCACGGTCTGTTCCGCGAAACTCAGATCGGGGAGCGAGACCATGGCGGACTCTCTCGCGTTCGGCGCAAAAATCTACTGGCGGTGAGAGGTCGTTCGACTGAACCGTCCACTCGACCGTCGTATCGGTCAGAAGGCATTTACTCGAACGCTCCATAGGGACGGGAGATGACCGACCCTCCGGAGGAGATCACGGTTACCGTCGACGGAGGGACACTGCCGGTCGTCGACCTCCTGACCGGCCGGGGATTCATCACCGGCAAGTCGGGGTCGGGAAAGTCGATGACGGCGAGCGTTATCGTGGAGGAACTGCTCGAACACGACCTGAGTTTTCTCATCGTCGACACCGACGGCGAGTACTACGGGCTGAAAGAGCAGTACGAGGTCCTCCACGTCGGCGCCGACGACACCTGTGACGCGACGGTCGGTATCGAACACGCCGAATTACTCGCCACGCTGGCGCTGGAAGAGGACGTCCCGATCGTTCTGGACGTCTCGGGCTACCTCGACGAAGCGCGGGTCAACGACCTCCTCGAAGCCGTCGTCCGGGAACTGTTCGTCCGGGAGAAGAAACTGAAGCAACCGTTCCTCCTCTTCGTCGAGGAGGCACACGAGTACCTCCCCGAATCCGGCGGCCTCGACGACCTCGGTGAACGGTTGCTCCAGGTCGCAAAGCGCGGCCGTAAGCGGGGCCTCGGGATCTGTGCCATCTCGCAGCGGCCGGCGGCGGTCGACAAGGACTACATCACCCAGTGTAACTGGATCGTCTGGCACCGACTCACCTGGAACAACGACACCGACGTCGTCCGGCGGATCATCGACGCGGACGCCGCCGAGAGCGTCGAGACGCTCGAGAACGGTGAAGCGATCCTCATGACCGACTGGGACGAACGGGTCCGGCGCGTGCAGTTCCGCATGCGCGAGACCGTCGACGTCGGCCAGACGCCCGACTTCTCGGAGGCGTCGGTGCCCGACCTGAAACCGATCGACTCCTCGATCGTCGACCGGATCGAGGCGGTCAGTCCGTGGGACACGGCGGGCGAACCGGACACGGGCGAACCGGCGAACTCGGACGACGGGTCGGATAGCTCCGACGAACACGACGACGCGGGAACGGAGACGGAGACACAGACGGAGTCGGACGGGTCGACGGGGACCGCCGACGATTCGCGGACGTCGACCCGGTCGGCGACGGATTCGAACCACGGAACTGCAGCGGGTTCGAACCACGGGACGCGCGACCACCTGTTGCTCGAACTCGGCGACATGATGGTGTACCTCTTCGGGGTGCTACACAGCAAGGGCGTCCGGGTGACGGACTCGGTCCGGCATCGGATCCGGAGTACTGCCGGGCCGGAGTCCAGTGGGCGGACGGCGTCGACGGCTCGGACGGGGCCGCTGTCCCATCGCCTGCTGTTCGTCGCGCTGGCGGTTCTCGGCGTGTTGCTCGTGGCCGTGTTGATTCTGTGACGGTATCGCCGGTCGACATAACTCAGCTATCGAGCACCCGCCGCCGGACGAACAGGTAGATCGGGCCCGTGATCGACGACGCGATCACAGAGCCGACGATGAACGCGCCGGCGAGTGACGCAGCGATGGCCTGCCACGTCGAGGGTAACTCCCACAGGACGGTCGAAAGCAGCGTGAACCCCGCGCCGCCACCGACGATGTACAGCCACGGATTCGATAGCCACCCGTCGACGGGCAGATCCTGTGCGTCGCTGTAGAGGGTGATCGTTCCCACGATCGCGTGCAGAACGTAGATCCAGTAGAGACCGACGACGAGGACGCCGCCGATCGCTCCCAGTCCCCCGAGGAGGTCCAGTTCGTCGACCAGCAACGCACAGATGCCGAGGAGCGTCGGGACGTACAGCAGCCACGTCGGTGCGGCACCGAGATACCCCGAGCCGCCGCCGGCCTGTGACCCCGTGATTACGATGTCATCAGCTGTATACGGCGCTTCGTCGGGGACGACGATCTCGATCTGGTCCTCGTCTCGCAACTGGAGTTCGAGCGTCCCGTCCCAGCGGGAGGAAATCTCCCGATCACCACCGTTGTCCTGGATGTGAACTCTACCCACAGCCGCCACCTCCGTGGGCTGAACGCTGTCCGTGGACAGCGCCGTGGGCGACTCCGTCAGATACGCACGTGGTTTCGATCATTGTTGGTTCGTTCGGGTCGGCATCACCGGAGCGAAAGCGATGCCTCTGACCGGGGAAACGCTTTTACCCACGATGGGAGAAGGACGTGATGTTCCACCAACCCGTCCTTCTGACGTAGTTTCCCCTAGCGAGAGCTACAGAGAACCTACAGCCGAATTAATATTGTGCTGTAATTACAATATATCTTAATTATGAACGGTGAGGGGACGTCTGCTCGGGACGAACCGCACGACGGCGTCGGCTCTGTACGACAGAACGGCGCGAACGAACGTATAAAGCGATCCGATATTTGCCGATAAACTAAGATAGCTGACACTCGTCGAGCGGTGAAATACTGGCCGTCGTCGGGGCATGACCGGCGTGTCGGACCTGCGACGTTACCGAGTCGTTAGATAATTTTTCTGCCACAGTTTCGACTCGACACGTGGAGAACGAGCGGTGAAGGGGTCCCGGCCGGTCGGCCCGATAACACTCGAAACGGAACTGTGAAACGAACCTACCGTATTTCTATCGGAGAGTGCAAGTACCCGGAACGGTACCGGAACGAACTCGGACGGTATCCGGCCGGTCAGTGCAGGAATCGCGTGATGCCAGCCGAATACGGGCGGCTCGGGACCGGGACGGGCCCCCGAACCCGGAAATCCGGAAGTTCCGGAAACACCCCGGGTAGATATTTCGTCCCCACGACCGAACATGACCAGTGTGATACAGAACGCGCGGGTGTTGCAGGACGATTTCCTCCCGAAGGAGATCGTCCACCGACACGAGGCGGTGAACCAGATGTCGAAGGCGCTGGAACCGGTCCTGGAGGACGACCGGCCACAGGACACGTTCCTCGTGGGTCCGTCCGGTGCCGGGAAGACCTGTATCGCCCGGTATACGGTCGATCAGTTACAGGAACAGGTGCTGGACATCAAGAGCCACTACATCGACTGCTGGCAACACTCGAATCGATTCCGCGTTCTGTACAAGATCCTCGAGGGTGTCAAGACCTCCTACGACATCCATCGGTCGACGCCGGAAGACGAGATGATCGCACGGATCCAGAGCGTCGACAGTCCGTACCTGCTCATCCTCGACGAGGTCGACCAGCTCGACGACATGGAGGTGCTCCGGAAGCTCTACCCGATGCCGCACATCACGATGGTGCTGATCGCGAACCGCCGGGAGGAGGTCCTCTCCACGCTCGACGAACGGTTGCAGTCGCGACTCCGCAGCAGCGTGACGATCAGGTTCGATCGGTACACCCAGGCGGAACTGGTGTCGTTGCTCGACGACCGGATCACGTGGGGGCTGGCCCCGGACACGATCACGACCGACCAGGTCCACCGCATCGCCGACGTCGCCGCCGGGAACGCCAGGGACGCGATCAGCATCCTCCGCTCGGCCGCTCGCAACGCCGACCACGAGGGGGCGTCCGAGATCCGCGACAGCGACATCAGTTCGGCCATCCCGGCCGCTCGCGAGGAACTCCACGAGCAGAACCTGAAAAAGCTGAACGAGGACCAGCACGCGGTCTACGACATCCTGACCGACGAAGGCGAACTCCCACCCAACGAGATCTACGATCTGTACGCGGACCGCGTGTCCGAGCCGAAGACGAAACGGACCGTCCGCACCTATCTGCGAAAACTCGAAGATTACGACCTCGTCCGGGCCACCGGGAACGGCCCGAATCGAACCTACGAGGCGCGAGATCGGTGACCGGACAGGTTATCTTTCGTTTCAAATAGATTGTATACTACCGGACGTGCCGACTGTATGACGACACTCGGACCGAATGTTTACCGGGACGGGACGGGGATTCACGATCGCTGTAATACGCACCCCCGCCGTGTCGGTTGGTTTTCAGCAGTTGCGTATCACCTCCTAATCATGGTAGGTATTCGATCGTCGGACCGCAGTCTGTGGACGAATTCATGAAACGTATGGTACTATTACCATCTACCGGCGGATCGTATCGTGTTTGCAGAATAACACTCTTTGTACTCGGGAGCCGAATGTAGACCTGCCCCAGTGCAGCACCGGGGTGGGTCACGGTGACGGATCACCGTGCCCGGATGCCGTGGGTGATCACCGAGGCTGAGCGAACGATCCGACGACGGTCAACCGCTTACGATACCATGTTCGACTCGATACAGAATCCGAACGAGGGGAATTCGATGCACGACCGAACCGGTTCAGCGACGGAAATCCGCTGGGAGGGTGACGAGCCGTTCCACGTCGCGTTGCTAGACGCGGTCGAGTTGGCGACGAACGTCGAGGCGACCGATCTCGACCCCATCTCCGAGACGGTCGACGTCGAATCGGTCGCGGGGTTCGTCCGGAACAGCGACTCTCGTGACCTCTACGTCAGCTTCTCGTACGAGGGATGTTACGTCGAGGTGCGCGGCGACAGGTCCGTTCTGGTCACGCCGTTCCGGGACATCAACCCGAATTGAATCGCGACCGGCGAAGCACACCCGGCGAGGATGTCGGAGTTCCAGTCGCGACTTCGTCTCAGTGGGCTGGCGCTGACTACTGTCGACGGATCGCGGAGAAAGCCGATTGCGAGTAGGGGCCCGACGGCCGGTCAGGCGCCGAACGATTCGAGACTGTACTGGTCCGTGTCTTCGGGACTCGGGACGATGCCCGCCTGGTTGAGTACGGAGTCGTCACCGTCCGAGTCGTATTCGAGTCCCTCGAAGACCAGTTCCGGTTCTACTTCGAGCGTGTGGATGTAGGAGCGGCCACCCGCACGGCCGAGGTTTCGCTCGTCACGCTCTAGAAGTCCGTACAGCCGGATCGAATCCAGGAAGTCGTTCAATCGGCGCTTCGAGCGCGGTTCGTATCCGCAGGTCTTGCAGATGTTCTTGTAGACCTGATAGATGTTCTTCGCCCGCGGTTCGGCGCTCTCGTCGATGTTCAGGAACGTCGTCGCGAGGAGTGCGAGTTTCATCTGGGACGTCAACTGATCGCGGACGATCGTGAGGACGCGCTGTTCCTCGACCCGGTCGCTGGCGCGCTCGACGTGGTCTTCGGTGACTGTGTCGGCGTTTTCCTTCCGTGCGATGTTCCCGGCGGTCTCCAGGAGGTCGAGTGCCTCGCGCGCGTCACCCTGTTCCTGCGCGGCTTTCGCGGCACAGAGGGGAATGACGCCGTCCTCGAGGACGCTGTCTTTGAAGACGAGCCCGGCGTAGTGATCCAGAATCTCGCTCAGCTGGGTCGCGTCGTACGGCGAAAAGAAGATCTCGGACTCACAGAGTGTGCTCTTGACCCGCGGATCGAGTTCGTCTTTGAACATGTGATTGTTCGAGATCCCGATGACCCCGATCCGGGCGTTTTCGAGGTCGCCGTTCTTGCGTGCACGCGGGAAGTCGTACAGGAGTTTGTCGTTGTCGTGGCCCAGCATGTCGACCTCGTCCAGGACCACGAGGACGTCGCCGCCGAGCCGATCGAGTTCGTCGTAGAGAGTGTTCCAGAGATACCCTTTCGTGGGACCCTGATCTTTGACCTGATCGTCCGGGTCCCGGAGTTGATTGACCAGTTCCAGAAGAACGTTGAAGATGCTGTCGTGCTTGTTGCAGTTGACCTCGAGGATGGTCAGGTCGACGTCGTGTTTGTGGGTCTCGTTCTGGAGGTGGTCCATCATCACCCGTGTGACGACGGTCTTCCCGTTCCCGGTCTGTCCGTAGATGAAGACGTTGTTCGGCCCGAACCCCTCGATCACGTCCTGTAGAGCCTCGCTGTAGCGATCGATCTCCTCGTCACGACAGAGGATCGTATCCGGCGTGTAATCCTCCTCCAGCGGCCGCTTGTTCGAGAAAATCCGACCCGGTTCGTCGAACGGCGATTGCATGCGCGTGACACTCTCAGGCAACCGTCTTAAATTCCCGGTTCGAGTGTTTCGAGTGTTTCCCGTGTTCCCCGGCGACGCGACGCCGGGGAACCCCCTGTTTCAAGTGTATTACCCCGGCATGGAAGCTCTCGCCCTACAGATACGGGCTTTTGAGAAGGTGATGAAACGGTAACTATTCTCCACCCCGTTTCGACTGTTTCGCAGGACGCCGCGGGGACGAGAGCCGAGAGCAACCGGACAGGGACGGGGCGACGTTTCGTATCCGGGTATTGATACGACCCGGCGAGAGGGGCTACACGTCTCCAGTTACGCGAGTTCCGGGAGATCAGCGGGACGGCGGCGGGAAAGAACCACCCCGTTTCGAGTGTTTAGCCGACACAGAGCGACCCGGTGGGTGGGTTCGACCGCCAGAGAAACACTCGAAACGGGGTGGAGTGCAGTCCTATCATAATTATGTGACTAATGCCACTCGTTGAAGTTGTCTTACGGCCGATCCCCGGCACGTCGTCCATTTCGTGTGGAAATCACCCGCCAGTGTGGGTGCACATGTCTGACACATCTTTTTGATATTGGAAGTCAGATACGGTAAGACCTACAGAAGCATGCTGTGTCATCACGCTGGTGTCGAAAACCGAATACGTCGACCGTCGGGGCGGGGCCCGGTGATCTTCCGTGAGTGAACCCTCGCCGTCCAGACAGCCACACGAGAACGACATCTCCGACATCCGGAATCGGACCCGGAAATCACGTTCGGGGACGGCGTCCGAATCCACACCGAAGGACTCCGAGCGTGTCAAACACGTCCAGAAGGAGTGGCAACACCGGAATCTGTACGTTCCCGAGGAACTCGACGAGACGCTCGAGGCCGTCAGGGACGAGATGTCGGCTCGAATCGAGGCGGAGTTCGACGGACAGATGGCCGTCACCCGCCACTTCTATCCGGTACTGGTGCGACTCGGACTCAGTCACATCGACAACCTCTCGGCGACGGAGTTCGCCGATCAGGTCGACCGGATCCCGGGTGTCGACTCCGACGAACTCGAACGGTAAGCGAGCAGAGACCGTCGTCACTCGACTCGAACGCCACTGTCTCGGACCGGACGCCGGGCACTCGTCACTGCGTCGACTGAATCACTGATTCGAGAAGTTCGACTTTGACCGGGGTCTGACAGCGCGGACACGAGAACGAGATCTCCATGTACATCGCGCCGTCGGTGGTCGATCCGATCTCCTCGATCGAGAAAGCGATCGACTCCGAGAGCGTGGAATACGCGAAGCTGTGATCGCAGGGCAGCGTGAGGGGCGTATCCTTCGTATCCGCCGTGTTCTTTGGAGTCGACACGCGTGTCCATAGAACTCTATAACGTACCAAGTTAATAGTTTCTGAGACATAATGGACAGGTGTCAGACATTTATTTCCTACATGGGGCGGCGGTATAATTCGAGGGACGTGAACGTGAGCCACGCTACCCCGAAAAACGCACGTTCGTGGACGGTACGCGGCGATCTGTAGCGACACTCCGTCAGACACCGTCGATCAGTATCCCGCCCGAGCGGAGATGGTTCGACCGCGGCCGGCACTATCGCTGTGCCGTCTCACACTTATACTTTCACTCCGGTTCGCTGGCTTATTTGATCCTGTATCGCCTGTCGGAATACGAGGGCCCATGCCCTCGGTGTCACACGCTTTAGGCGGGCCCGTCGATGGCTGGGCCGTTCGGACCGTACCCCGACGAGTGTCTTCAATCGTCGTCGGCCGCCGGCTCCCCGACGACTTCCTCGACGTGTTCCTTGTATAGTTCGCAGTCGCACTCGTGGTCGAACTCGAAGCGGTCGTTGCAGATGTCGGCTTTCATCGGGGAGACGAACTCCTCGGTGACGCCGCAGTATGGTCGTTCGTGGTCGAAGTCCATGTCACCGTCCGATCGGCGGTACTCCAGATACGGACACGTCATGCGTTGTGCTGGCCCGGACCGGGACAATGTTATTGGGATCGTAGGTCGGGTAACAGGCCGCTACTCGATCCCGAGCATCTCGCGAGCCTCGTCGGGTGTCGCGAGGTCCCGGTCTAGCCGGTCGATGACTTCGACGGAGCGTTCGACGAGCTGGGCGTTGCTCTCGGCGGGCTCACCGCGCTCGAAGTAGAGGTTGTCCTCCATGCCGACGCGGACGTGGCCGCCCAGCAACGCGCCCATCGTCGTCAGCGGGAGCTGGTGGGGACCGGTCGCGAGGACGTTGAAGTGGCTCTCTTCGGGGAGGTTCTCGACCATGTTGAGGAGGTTCTTCGGCCGTGGCATGGTGAACGTGCCTGGCCCGAGGATGACGTTGATGTAGTAGGGTGGGTCGAGGATGTCCTTCTCGATGAGTCGGTAGGTCTCGTTGAGGTGGCCGTTGTTGAACACCTCCAGTTCGGGCTTGACGCCTTTCTCTTGCATCTCGCGGGCGAGCGACTCGATGTTGTTGCGGGTGTGTTCGGTGATGATGTGCTGGCCCCGGTTGAACGGGCCCATGTCGAGGCTGGCCATCTCCGGCGGGGGGTCGGTCCGGATGCCGGCCACGCGGTTCTCGTAGGGGCTCTGGCCGCCGGTGGTGTTCTGGATGACGATGTCGTCACAGTGGTCGCGGATGGCGTCGTTGACGGCTTGTAGTCGCTCGGGGTCGTTCTCGCCGTGTTCGTCGCGACCGTGGACGTGGACGATGGCGGCACCTAGTTTCTCGCACTCGCGGACCTGCCGTGCGATCTCTTCTGGTTGCTCCGGCAGGTTGGGGTTCGCGTCCTTGCCGTGGACGCCGCCGGTCGTCGCCACGGTCAGTATCAGTTTGTCCTGATCGAGATAGTCCTGGTAGCTCATGGTTCCTGACTCCGGGGCGCTCCAGCGGAACGCGACGGCGTCGGCGGAATCCGCCGGAAGACGCCGTGTCGCCCGATTGCCCGGCTGTCGACTCAGTCGCCGTCGTACCTACTTTGTTTTTGTACGCTTACCGACGGCTGGACGGACTGCAGCGGCGAAAATAGAGCCCCGTCGGTCGGCGTCAGCGGGGGCGGGTGAACGATCAGTCAGGTTCGGTCGTCGAGCCTGACGACCGAGTCTTCGTCGGCGACGATGAAGGCGTCGTCCCGGAGGAACTCCTCGTCGTGGGGGAGGATGACGTAGTGGCCCCCGTCGGCGGAGGACTCGGTGATGTCGAGTTCCAGCGGGTCGTAGCCCAGATCGTCGGGGTCGGGATCTGCTGGCATGGATCGCCAGTCGACGGTTTCCGATTCGCTCATCCTAGGCCTCCAGAATCGTGACGCCCGCGTTGCCGTCGACGCTGATCGACTCCAGGCTGCCGGTGAACCGGAAGGCGTCCTTCCCGTTGCCGACGACGCCGACGACGCGCCCGTCGCCGACGTGGTCGGTCATGCGATCCCAGGGCAGGCCCTCGCTGGCGTCCGAGCGACCGGCGTCGCGTTCGGCGCTCCCGCTCACGCTGAACCGGTACTTGGCGATCTCTTCGGCGTCGCCGGTCCCGTCGATCACGACAACTCTGTGCTGCTGTTCGCTGTCACCGTTGCCCTTGTCGGATCCGTTCCCGCTCTCGGCGTCGTCGCTGGAACTATCCTTCTCGGACTTCTCGCCGACGATCTCGGCGAAGGTGGTCTCCTCGCCGTCGAGTTCGACCGAGACGTCGTAGCCGCTGGTGACCTCGTAGCTCTCGATCTCGCCGTCGAAGGTGTACGAGTCCAGCGCGTCGGGGTTCATCTCGATGCTCGTCGCGGTGTAGGTGCCGTCGTCGTTCTCGGTAATCTCGTCGGTGTTGGGTTCGGCTTCGTCGGCGTACTGGATGGGACCTGTCGTCGTGAACCGGGCGTTACAGTAGGTGTCGGGGTTGTCCTCGCTCGCGTGCAGGACGATGTGGTGTTCGAGTTCTTCCTGCTCGTCCTCGTCGCTGCTCTCGCTGTCCTCGGTCCCGCTCTCGTCCTCGGAACTGGAGCCGGCACCCGCGCCGGGGCCGCTGGGCTCTACGTTCTCGCCCATGGGCTTCCAGATCGAGTACTCCGTGTTCGGGCGCTTGGCGTTGCTCCCGGTGACGGTCTCGAAGTGGCTCGGCGCGCCGTGTTCGGCGTCGCCGGTGAGGTGGATGTTCTCGCCGGTCCAGCTACCTTCGGTGTTCCAGCCGGAGACGAAGGTGGTACCGCCGTCGTTGTAGATACGGAGGTTCCGCATGACGCCTTCGCCGCCCTCGCCGTCCTCGTCGAACTTGATCGCCATCGCGCCGGTGTCGGACCAGTTGAAGTCACAGTCCTCGATGACGGCCTTACCGGGGTCGTCGATCTTGATGCCGCGCTGGTTCCAGCCGGTGTTGCCGGCGGGAGCCTTCTCGGTCGCCTCGAAGTAACAGTTCCGGCAGACGCTGCCGTCGGAGGCGAAGCGGAGCGCGGACATCCCGGTGTTCACGAAGTCGCAGTTCTCGACGATGACCGGGCCGTTGCCGCCCTTGTAGGGGTCGGAGACGTAGCAGGCCACGTTCCCGAACATCGAGAAGTAGCAGTTCCGGATCCACAGCGTCCCCGCGTGGTCGTCGCCGGCGAACAGACCCGTGGAGTCGGAGCCGTCGACGGTCCCGTCGGGCTGGTTGAAGTTGATACACTCCATCCGCGCGCCCTCGGCCGCGCCGACGCGCCAGCGGGACTGTTCTGCCCCTTTCTTGCCCTTGATCGTGATGTTCTCGATTCGGACCGTCCCGCTCTCGGCGAAGATATCCGGTCGGACGAGTTCCTCGGGGGCCGGGCGGTTGAAGACGACGCCGTCCGTCGAACCGACCACCGCGGCGTTCTCGTAGTCGCCGGCGATGCCCTCGCCCTCGAACTGGTACTCGCCGGCCGGGATCTTGACCAGCGTCCCCGACTGGAGGTGCTCGTCGAGGTACGGGTCGATCAGGTCGCCGTTGCTGAGTCCTTCCTGGGCCAGATCGACGGTGGTGTCAGTGAAGTCGACATTGCCCCCGTTCCCCTCGCTGCTCTGCTGTGCGCTCGCGGCCCCGAGGAAACTCGATGCCCCGAGGGCCGCGGTCGTCCCGCCAACAGCCTTCAGCAGCGACCGTCTCTCCATAAGCCGTTCTTTCCGACAATCACTGTCGTCCTGGCGACGTGCCATGTCCGGGTAGGCAGGCAGTAAACATATAACGGTTCTGACCGTTCTGGGGCCACAACCTCTCGTCTGTGCCGCATTTCGCTTCTGATGGGTCCACTTCGGTAGCGAGGTACTTGCGGGCTGGTCCCCCGTACGAGTAGGTTCTCGCTACTGCGCGGTCGTGGCGAGGCAGTGCTACTGCCGCCGCGATTCCGGCTTTCGTCTCGACCGATACCGTCCACAGACTGCCGCGTAAGTGTGTCTTACCCGGCCTTGTCGCGGTCGATCCCACAGTCTGGGACTGACAAAACATCCCATAACAATACCGGCGGTGGCACAAGGGAAATCGATGACAGCAGGCCGTTCGTCAGGGATGCAGACGCTGTTGCTCGGTCTGGATGGTGCCTGCCTGCCAGTGCTTGACCCGCTCGCCGACGACGGGGTGGTTCCGACGCTGGCGTCGCTGTGGGGACGGGGGTACGCCGGTGGGCTCACCTCACAGTTACCACCGTGGACACCCAGCGCCTGGCCGTCGCTGTACACCGGCGTCAATCCGGGCAAACACGGCGTCTACGGCTTTCTCACGTTCGACGGGTACGACTGGACGGTCGTCGACCGCTCGGACGTCGACGAGTTCGCCCTCTGGGAACTGCTCGACCAGGAGGGTCGCGACTCCGTCGTCGTGAACGTCCCCGTCACCCACCCGGCGCGCCCCATCGACGGCGCGGTCGTCCCGGGCTACGTCGCGCCGGAGGATCCGACCTGCGTCCCCGAGAACGCACTCGCGCAGGCCGACGCCGAGGATTACGAGATCTATCCGCCCAAGGCGAGCGAGGCGTCCCGGGACGAGCAGGTGGCCGCCTTCGAGCGACTGGCGCGGTCCCGCGGGCGCGTCTTCGAGAACCTGGTCGCGGAACACGACCCCGACTTCGGGTTTCTCCAGTTCCAGACGACCGACACGGTCTTTCACGAGCGTCCCGGTGACTGGCCGGCGGTCGAGCGCGTCTACAGTGCCGTCGACGACGCGGTCCGGCGCGTACTGGAGACCTGCGAACCGCGGAACGTGTTCGTCGTCAGCGACCACGGGATGGGTGAGTACGCGGGCTACGAGTTCCGGGTCAACGACTTCCTGCGTGAGCGGGGGGACGTGACCGCGACGGCCGGCGGCGAGGGGATGCCCTCCTGGGACGCCATCGCGCGCAACCAGCTCCGAAACGGCGAGGCACCCGACGAGCGCGACCGCGGGCCGCTCGAACGGGCGGTGTCGGCGGCCGCACGCGTCGGGCTGACCAGCCAGCGCGTCCAGCGCGTGCTCGAACCGCTCGGACTGGCCGACGCCGTGACCGCCATCGCACCGACCGACGCGATCAGGGCCGGCACCGAACGGGTCGACTTCCCGGCCTCGACGGCGTACATGCGCGACCGGATCGAACTGGGCGTGCGCATCAACCTCGCCGGCCGGGAACCCGAGGGCGTCGTCGACCCCGACGACTACGACCACGTCCGGAGCGAGCTGATCGAGGCCCTGTCGGCCGTCGAAACGCCCCAGGGGCGGCCCGTGTTCCAGGCCGTCCGGCCCCGCGAAGACGTCTACGAGGGGCCACATCTCGAAGACGCGCCGGACATCGTCCTCGTGCCCGCGGGGTTCGAGCACTTCCTCGCGGGGACGCTTCGCGGGGAGCAGTTCGACACGCCACGGGAGCCCTGGAACCACAAGCGGACCGGGCTCCTGATCGCCGCGGGCGAGGACGTGACGCCGGCAGCCATGGAGACGGCCGACCGCCCACACATCTTCGACGTGGCACCGACGGTCCTCTCGACACTCGGTGTCCCGCCCAGCGAGCGCATGGACGGCCGGACGCTCCCGCTGGTCGACCGCCTCGACAGCCAGCCGTACCCCGACTTCAATGCACGAGAGATCAAACAGCGCGACAGCGACACCGTCGAACAGCACCTCGCCAACCTCGGGTACCTCGAGGACGTCTGACCCCGGGATCCGGACCCGGCTCACGCGAACGGTCCCGGCCGCCCGCTGGAATACCCTCTGTGACCGAGCACCGACGGCGACGCCGTTTCACCGCTACGGGTTCCTGCAGGTCCTCGCAGATCGGTCCGGGGCGACGCTCTACCCCTTCGTCGGGCTGCAGGACGGCCGTCCTGTCGGGCTCTTTCCGGTCTTCGAGCGGTCCCGCGGCCCGGTGACGACGCTGTTCTCGCCGGTCCCCGACCACAAGGTCCCGTATCTCGGGCCGGTACTGCTGGATCTCGACGAGACCGGGGCCGACCGCGAGCGACGGCGGCGATCGTTCCTCGACGCCGCGCTCTCCTGCCTCCGGGAGCGGTTCGGGCCCAGCTACGTCCACGTCCGGACGACGCCGCGGTACGACGATCCCCGGCAGTTCGCCTGGCGTGGGTTCGACGTGAGCCCGCAACACACCTACGTCGTCGACATGACGCCCGACCCCGACGACCTGCTCGATTCCTTCAGCAGCGACGCCCGCCGGAACGTCCGCGACCCGCCCGCGGACGTCGAGATCCGCGAGGGCGGACACGACGCCATCGACCGGATCATCGAGCAGGTCATCGCACGCCACGACGAGCAGGGGGAGACCTACCTCGTCACGCCGGCGTACGTCCGGGACCTGTACGACGCGCTCTCGGCCGGCGTCGTCCGCCCGTACGAGGTCCGGTTCGAGGGCGCGTTCGTCGGTGGGATGGTCACGCTGGAGTCGGGGGACACGATCTACCGGTGGCAGGGCGGGGCCAAACCCGACGCCGACGCGCCGGTCAACGACCTGCTCGACTGGCACGTCATGCGCGAGGCGCGGGACCGCGGCCGGGAGTACTACGACCTCGTCGGCGCGAACAACCGCCGGATCGCTCAGTATAAATCCAAGTTCGCACCGGAACTGGCGACGTTCTACAGCATGGAGTCAAGTACCCGTACGATGTCGCTGGTCTCGACGCTGTACAAACGGTTTCGGTGAGTCAGAGCGGAGACGTCACACCTTCACACACCGTGGTCGCGGAACCGTTCGATGTCGACGTCGACCGGGAGCGAGTCGAAGTCGTCGTCACCGCCGACGACGAGTGTGGCGTCCTCGGTGGCAGCCAGCGCTACGGCGTACGCATCGGCCAGCGATATACTCCCATCCGCTTTCACTTCGCCAGCGACCCGCCAGTCCGCTCGCTCTACACTCACGCCCGCACGGCGAAGCGTCCGCAGGTCACGGTCCGCCGTCCGGAGCGACTCGGGCGTCGGTTCGTCGTCGCCAGTCCCCTCGAACCGGGCGACGAGATAGTACACTTCGCTGGCGTTGGTTGCCGAGAGCAGACCGCGAACAGCCCCGGAATCGACCGCCGACAGCAACTCGCCGACACGCTCGTGACCCGGTTCGTCGTAGAGGAACGCGACGATGGCCTCGGTGTCGAAGACGTATGCCTCGCTCATCGGTGGCTCCGGGTCACTCCCCGGACGAGGGCCGGAGGTCCTCGACGCGGTCGGCCTCGCGACGCTTCTCCGCCGCTTTCAGCTCGCGGACTTTCGCCGTGACCGCCCCTGGTTCGCGCTCGCCGGCGTGGATCCCGTGGAGTTCTTCGAGCGTCGGGACGGGCTCGATGACGATGCGGTCGCCCTCCTCGTAGACGAACACCTCACCCGGCGTCTCGATCCCGAACTTCTCCCGGAGCGACTTCGGAATGGTCGCCTGCCCCTTCTGAGACACGCGTACAACCTCCGCTTCTGCTGTATTACTCGACATCTGTTATTATACACTACAAACTTCGTACTACTAAATCCATCGCTGTACAGATAACGGGGCGACATCACTCACGCACGGTCGGATACTGACCCGCTCGCGGACCGCCTCACTGACACCGGGACAGCGACACGCCGGTCCGGAACGACCGTCGCTTCGCGGTCGCGTTCTCGAGGACGAGCGGATCACCCGTCACGTCGACGGTGCTGTCGGTCACGACGTGGCCCCGCGAGTTCGTCAGGTGGATGCCGTTGCGCTGGCGACCGCCCTGGTGGACGCAGAGCCGTTCGAATCGACAGCCGTTCCGCCCGGCGATGGTGATCGCCGACTCGCCGCTGGCCGCGCCGACGACGCGGACGTTCTCGACGTCGAGGGAGCCCGTGCCGATCTCCTGCCGGGCCTTCTCGCCCGGTTGCTTCGCGTTGATCGCCGGCACGTCGTCCACGTCGGTCTGGAATCGGGAGTCACGGACCGTCGCGGACTGTAACCACTCGGCCATGGTGATCGCGCCGTCGCTCCCGGTGACCGACCGGATCTCCACGCTGACGTCGTCGACGAGGACGTTCCCGCCCTCGCGCAGTCGGATCCCGCGCATGTTCTCCAGTCCCTCCCGGGTCGAGTCGCAGGTGACCCGGACGTTCTTCACGACGCTGTCGCCGCTGACGCGAACGCTCGCGATGCCGTTGTCGGCGTAGTGGCCGCCGATCACCCTGACGGGGCCTTTCGCCGGCGATGCATAGAGGCCGTTGTCCGGCCAGCCGCCGACCTCACAGTCGACGAAGGACAGCTCGCCGACGCTCGACTCGCCGACGTAGATCCCGGTGTTCGTGAACTCCGTCGAGCCACCGT
Organism: Halorientalis sp. IM1011; assembly: GCF_001989615.1. NCBI lineage: Archaea > Methanobacteriati > Methanobacteriota > Halobacteria > Halobacteriales > Haloarculaceae > Halorientalis > Halorientalis sp. IM1011. The sequence continues at coordinate 52,022 of NZ_CP019069.1, forward strand.
GTGGAAGCCGGAGCCCTTCGACACGGCCCGTGCCGTTCTCGCTCGTCACGTCGAAGCGCATGCTGTCCTGATCCACGTCCTGCCGGCCGTGGACGGTCACGTCGCGGACGAGCAACCCGTCGTCCACGGCGCAGTACAGCGGTCGCGCGCCGGTCCGGTCGGCCGTCACGTCGAAGTCGATTCCCTCGAATCGGAGATCGGTCGCCGTTCCGTCGCCGCCGAACACCAGGAGTGCCTCGGCGAACCCCTCGGGCGGGCGAAAGAGCGCGCGGTCGCCGACGAGTCCGAGGTTCGAAACCGATCCGCGCTCGACCGGTTCGGCGAACTGGTACTCACCGCGCGGGAAGTAAAGCAGCGTGTCGTCGTCGATCTCGCTCCGGATCACGGAGTCGACCGGCTTCGAGCCGGAGTTGTCCGCGCCGGCCTCGACGACGTCGACCACCCGGTCGTAGTCGGCGGCGAGACGGTCCGGTGCGTCCCCGGTACCCGGCCCCCGCTCCGGGTCCCGCGTCACGTCGGTCGGGGGCGTCTCGCCGGGGGTCGACTCCTCGGAGCCGAAGAACGAACAGCCCGCGAGCGCACCCGCTGTCCCGGCCGCGAGCGTCTGCAACACCCGACGGCGGGTGATGGACTCAGGACTCGGTGGTTGCCGCGTCACGTCCGAAGAACGCGGTGGCTTCGGTTTGGTTATGATCCACTAACGACGGCTAGGCTCCGCCTTCGGCACGCCTCGGCCGTCGACGCCCGGCGAATCGCGACGGCGGCGCCGGCCCCCGATCAGTCGGCGGAGGCTTCCGGCTGCTGGCCGTCGGTCGTCACGCTGTCGCCCTCGATCCGGTCCTCGGTGTCGACGGCCTCGGGTTCGGCCACGACCGTCCGGTCGGCGAACCGACCGTGTTCGAGGACCGCGCCCAGCAGGAAGGCGAGACAGCCGACGACCGAGAGCGCGAGGGCGTTGCCGACGCTCCGTGCGGTCCCGTCCGAGCTGACGGCTTCGGCGAGTGCGAGAACGACGCCGGCGGCCCCCGTGACTAGCCCACTCGCGTAGGCGAGCCAGGTCGGGTGGAGCGGGCCGCGGAGGTACTGCTCGCGGAGGCGACCGAGGAAGTTCGACAGCAACATCGTGGAGACGCGCGGGACGTACGTCGACAGGGAGATGTGACTCTCCTCGTCGTCGTAGGCGGCTTTCCGGGGGACGTCGGCGACCCGGAGGCCTTCACGGTTGCACTTGACCAGCAGGTCGTTGCAGTAGCCGTAGAACTCGTACATCTCCTCGATCTCGACGGCTTCGAGCGCGTCGAGCGAGATGGCGGTGTAGCCGTTCTGCGGGTCGCTCGCCCCCCAGTAGCCGCTGGCGATCTTCGTCAGCAGGGTCAAGACCCGGTTGCCCAGCAGTCGAAAGCGCGGCATCTCCCGCGCCGTGTCGGGGTCGTGGAGGCGGTTCCCCTTCGCGTAGTCGGCCCGGCCCTCGACGATGGGATCGATCACGGCGGCCAGTCCCTCGGGGCGCATCTGTCCGTCGCCGCCCATGACCGCGGTCACGTCGATCTCGTCCTCGCGGGCGTGGATGTAGCCGGTCTTGATCGCGCCGCCGACGCCCCGGTTCTCGTCGTGACGGATCGTGACGACGCGCTCGTCGAACCCGGCGGTGCCGTCGGTCGACTCGTCGACCGCGGTCGCGGCGGCGGTGATCTCCGTCCACGTGCCGTCGGTGCTCCCGTCGTCGACGACGTATACGCGGTCGACGTACTCCGGGACCGTCCGGATCACGTCACCGACCAGGCCCGCCTCGTTGTACGCGGGGACGACGACCGCGATGGTGTGGTTCCTGTACATCTTAGGTCCGGTCGAACGCCGCGGCTGCCGTCCTGTACACGTGCATCCTGCGCCTCGAAGGCCGTTGCGAGCATTGTTATGGGGAACTTGTTTCAGACGATCCCTTCCGCGGCGTTCGGCGCTCACTACGGCCACCCGATCGTATAAAGAGTGGCTCGGTCGCAGGTGCCGGGCCACGGATCGACGACGAACCCACCGCTTCGCACCCGCTACGGTCGGAATGGCGGTCGCACGTCCACTCTCCCGCAGCCGCGGCCGAAGTACGCACCTCGTTACTAAGCCCGGTCGTTCCCCACCTCCGACGATGAAGGTCCGCGCTTTTGCCCCCCGTCGTGACGTGGTACGCCGTCGATCGGATCGCTGGTACACCGCCGGATACCGGCGGTGTCGGACCACCGCCACGTCGGTCGGGCGATAACATGTGGCCGTGGGAACACGCGGCCGTCGGGTACGTCGGCTACTCGCTGGCGTTGCGGGCGGTGGGACGTCGCCCACCCTCGGACGCGGGCGCGGTCGCGCTGCTCGTCGGGACGCAGGTGCCGGACCTGATCGACAAGCCGCTGGCGTGGTGGCTGGGCGTCCTGCCCGCCGGCCGGTCGCTCGGCCACTCGCTTCCCTTCGCCGTCCCGGTGGTCGTGAGCGTGCTGATCGCGACGCGGGCCCTCGACCGCGATGCACTGGGCGCAGCGTTCGCCGTCGGCTACCTCTCACACCTCCCCGGTGACGTGATCTACCCGGTGTTGCTCGGCGACGGGCCGGCGCTGTCCTTCCTCCTGTACCCGTTCGTCGAGATCCCCCCGGACGCGACGCCAGGCGCGCTCGCGAAGGTGAGTGACCTCCTCGCAGGGTTCGGATCCTTCCTGGCGACGCCGCACGGGACGCTGTATCTGATCGGCGAAGTAGGACTGCTGGTGCTCGCGGTGGCCGTCTGGATCTGGGACGGCTGGCCGGGGCTGGGACTCTTCCGCAAGCAGGTCCGACGGGCGATGGCGGGGTGATCGGATCGTCGAAGCGCCGTCCGAGCTCGGTTTGCGGGCTATAACAATACGCGGATCCGTCGAACACGGCGTCGACCGACTTCCATGACACGACGGAAACCTAGCTTCGCTCTCGTCGCACTCCCACTGGTGGTCGCGCTCGTCCTGTCGGTCCCGGTGGCAGCAGCCCCGACCGACGGGGAACGCGCCCGGTGGGGCTGTCCCGGGTGTTCGTGGCAGACGGACGCGCCGAACGGTTCGGACGGGAACCCGCTCGGGTTCATGACCGCCGACGCGAGTCGGGAGTCGCCGACGACGTTCCGCGTCACCGTCCGTGACGCCGGACTGGCACAGAGCGCGGACGCGGAGCCGCCCACCGGTGTCGGACAGGTCGACAACGGCGGACTCCGCGGACTCTCGATCCAGTCGAACGGGGGTCCCTCGGCCTTCGAGCTCCGGGTCGAAGCCGTCGGCTCGCTCGACAACTTCTCGACTGCGGCCAGAGGGGAGATGGCGCCGCCGGCCGGACTCGACAGGCCGCTCCTCTACGTGAACGCGACCGCGAACGCGCCGGGCGAGTCGTTCACGGTCACCTACGAGTTCGACGCCGAGCGCGACGATCTCCGCGACGACGACGCGAGCGTCGACGACCTGCGCGTGCTCGCCTTTCGCGACGGGCGGTGGCGAACCCTCGGGAACGCCACGCGATCCCCGGACGGGAGCGACGCGGTGGTTCGGGTGACAACCTCCGGGACGGTCCCGCTGGCGTTCGGATATCCGCACCGTGAACTGGTGGTGACGAACCTCAGCCAGCAGGGGAGACTGTTCGCGAACCGGACGGGCTCGATCCGTGCGACAGTTGAGAACCGCGGCCACAGCGCCGGTCGGGAACAGTTCGAGATCGAGACGCGCAACGACACGATCCTCCGGAACCACACGATATTCGCCGCGGCGGGCCAGCGCCGAACCGTCGACGTCCCCGTCCGGTTCCCGAGTCCCGGCGAGTGGCCAGTCGAGATCGACGAGGGGGAAACGACAGTTCGGGTAGAACGGCCACGGCCGGCCTTCGTGGTCTCGAACCTGTCGCTGTCGAGTGATCGGATCGCGCCGGGCGAGTCGGTGACGGTCCGGGCCACCGTCAGAAACGATGGGCAGGCGGACGGGGCAGACGTGGTCCGGTTCCGGACGTTCGACACCGTCGTCGACGCGGAGCGGCTGACGCTCCAGCGGAACGCGACGAGGCAGGTGACGTTCAGCCAGCGCTTCGACGTGGCGGGCACCTACAGGGTCGGCGTCGGCAACCGGAGCCGGACGGTCGTGGTCGGGAGCGGCGGACAGCCGCCGGTCGAGACCACAGGCGAGCGCGAAACTCCGGGTGATCGACCCGACGGCGACGTGCCAGTGACGGTCCGGTGGGCACTCGTCGTGATCGGTGCGGGAGCGGTGCTGGTGTTCGGCCTAGCGGCGCTGGGCCGTGTCGTTCGCCGCTCCTAGGCCGGTCGAGACGTTGAGCCAGAGCTGGAGGTGCCGGTCGGCGGTCGCGGCGGACGGATCCTCGGGCGCGTCACCGCGATAGAGGTAGTAGACCAGCCGCTGGTTGGCCCCTGCCCGCTGTGGGCGGATGCGGTGGGGCTGGTACCACGTCTGTCCGGATTCGACGGTCCGGGAGAATCGGGTGCGCTCGGACTGTGAGAGGACGCGGATCCGGTCGTCGTCGGTGACCTGAACCTGCTGGAGTTCCGCGACGACGGTGTATCTCGCGGCGTCGCGGCGCTGGTTCTCGACGCTGACGGTGAGATTGGCCGACTGGCCACGGGTGACGTTGGTGGGATAGTCGCCGCTGACGTATCCCGAACTCCCGTTGTCAGTGAGGAGGGCGAACTCGGTGTACTCGGCGTCGGGCTGGGGTGTGGCGACGGCGTAGGCCCCCGCAGCGAGGCCGAGCAGGACGCTGAGCGCGAGCACGACGTTCACGGCGGTGGTGAGCGCGGAGCCACCCGTCAGGAACGCGCGGGACTGGGCCAGCCAGCGGCCGACCGGGACGCTGTACCGGTGGTCGGCCGGGAGCCGGAGCCGTCGAATCCACCCGACGACGGTCCCCAGGACGACGAACACCGCGACGCTGGCGACGATCCGCGACGTGGAGAGCGGGCCGGCGACCGCGACGGCCAGGGCCAACAGCGGGAGCACCGTCACGCTCGCGCCGAACGCCAGCAGGAGCCGTTCGGCGAACGTGGTGGGCGCGAACCGCGACCCACCGGCGTGCGCCGAGGCGGGAACGACGGCCGCGAGGAGGACGTATCCGGGGGCGAAAAACAGGAACGCGGCGCCGAGCAGGACACGGACGAGCGGCACGTCGGGCGTGACGCGCAGGTTCGTCGCGACGAACAGGACGACCGACGCGACCAGGAGGAGGTCGAACGGCACCGCACGAACCGCACGCCCGATCCGGCCCCAGGACGGTGATTCGGTACTCATGGCCCGTTCGCCCCGGTTAGCCACCGCTCGGTGTCGTATCTACGCCGAGACATCAGTGGCAGGGCCTACAGCCGAATCGGGCTTTGTTATGGCTTGGTTACGTCCGATGCAGATCTGCGGAGCGGTCAGGCGGAGGTCCCGACGCGCTCGGCCGGCGGCGCGGATTCGAGCGCGGAGAGCAGCGCCTCGACGGAGATCGTGTCGTCCTCCATCCGGCACGGGAGGACGAGTTGCAGGTCCCTGTCGACGTAGACGCCGAGACAGAGCCGGGGCAGGACGATCTTCCGGAACTCCTCGTCGGTCGTGCTCGAGGTGACGGTTCGCTCCTCGAACGGCGACTCGACGGGCACGTCCGCGTCGGCAGCCCAGGTCCGGAACTCCTCGATGCGGTCGAGTATCCGCTCGCCGGCGTGGGTTTCACCGCAGTGACCTTCCGGACAGACGGCTTTCCCCCAGATATCGACCGAGACGGTCTCGACGACCCCCTTTCGCTCCAGTCGCGATAGCTCCTTCAGGAGCCCCTCCTGTTGCTCGCGCACGCCGATCGGCGGCGCGAACGACCGCAGAAACACCTCGATCCGCGGCGGGCGTCCGCTGCGGAGTGACCGTGTCTTCGCCGTCCACCACTCACTGGTTTGGTCTGAACTGCGTCTCATTGTTACCCGTCCCTGGTTCCTGCCCAGGGTCACCGGATACCCCGCCCCGACTGTGCTTAAGTATCTCGACCGTTCGGTCCGATTGCCGTCGGTTAATTTCGGTCCAAACCGACGATAACGCGTGTATAGAGCAGGCGTCCACGGCGAATACCGTCGATACTCACGTGTAAGGAATCGGAAGCCGACGGAAGAGCGCCAATATGGACCGATCGAGCCGTAAGTAGTTCTTACGGCCCGGATCGAGCGCGTGAGACGAAGGCAGCGGGGAACCAGTGGATACCTGATCGGGTCCGGCGGGGCTCCCCCCAAGTCGGAACGGTGGCGAACCGCTCCGAGGCCGTGTGGCACGTCACGCAACTGTGCGTGTGACCCTCTGCGAGGGCCCATCCGGACGAACGGCCGAGTCCACTATTGTTATTCACTCGGTACGACGCTCGACGATCCGGTCGCCGTTCCGGACAGCCGCTGGATAACCTGACTATACTAATCACCACGAACGATGATGAGAGACTGTGCCACCGACGTGGTGGCCATCCACCATGACACAGTACGCTGACGTGGAGAACACTGGTGCACCGCTGGTTCCATTGCTCACCGATCGCACTGGTCGCGGTGACGGGACCGGTGAACTGACCGCCGGCGAGGTCGTCTGGCGGCTGGACACGGAGTGACGACCGGCGCTCGACACCGCCCGGATCCAGCGCGTTCCCCCGGTTCGGCGGCTCGCTCGCCGGTCGAAAACGCCACATAACGATACTCCCGGCAGCCGATGGATACAGTGCCGCGTCGGCGGTGACACAGTGGAAGGGTAGCTCAGTGGCAGAGCACCGTCGTGACCCTCGGTCCGACGGCGGCTGCAAGGCCCCGCGTGGTTCGATTCCCGCCCCTTCCGTGTCCTCTTTTGCACGTTACGCCGTCCGCCGTCGATTCCACCGACTAGAACGCTCCTACACACACCGGGTTTCCGGTGAAAGTTCCCGTCCGAGCGCTTCGATCCGTGAGTCGAGCGAGCGTGTGTGAAGCACAACCGATCCTCACAGGACACGCGTAGTAGCCGCCCCCTACCCGGAACAGCCGGCGTCCGGACACACCGGGTTTCCGGTGAAATCGCGTTCACAGAACCCGATAACGCTATTCGTGAAAGATATAGTATGTGATTCTACCCGGACTCGAAGACCGGTATTAGACCCGAGAATTCACGTAACCGACCTTTTTCACCGGAAACTCGGTGTGTTAATGTAACATTTCCATTCGTTTCGTGCTGTATTATTGTCGGGCAGTGGTCAGGTACGTGGACCGACACCGTGTTTCCGGTGAACCGAATCGGGGGTATTGACGGCGTGTCTATCAGAATAATAGTATACTTTCCGATGGATGCCGACCGGCCCAATTTTCGCCTTTCGTTCTACCTCGCTCTCGATTTCACCGGAAGTCCGGTGTCCAGATTTCGGGGAAAAAGTAAAGACGGGTCCACCGGAAACGCGGTGTGAGAGGATGTCCGAATCCGACGATCTGTTCATCCGGGAGGATCCGATTTTCGCGAACAAGGAGCTACTGGAGATCAACCACCTCCCGGACGAGGGGCGGATCGTCGGTCGCGACGAGGAGATCAGCCAGCTGGCGAACGCCGTCAACCCCGCCATCTTCGGCCAGAGTCCCAGTAACATCCTCATCTACGGGAAGACGGGGACGGGCAAGTCCCTGTGTGCGAAGTACGTCTCCCAGCGGCTGATCCGGACCGCCGACGAGGAGGGCGTGACGGCCGCGTTCGCCTACGTCGACTGCGCACAGGACTCGACGGAGACGCAGGCCGTCCAGACCATCGCGAGCGCACTGAACGACCGGGAGACGACCGATATCAAGATTCCCGACCGCGGGATCAGCACGGCGACGTACTACAAACGGCTCTGGTCGATCCTCGACGCGCGGCTGGACGTGGCGCTCGTCATTCTCGACGAGATCGACAAACTCGATTCCGACGACATCCTGATGCAGTTGTCGCGTGCGGGCGAGGCGGGCAAGATCGACGAGTGCAAGATCGGCGTGATCGGCATCAGCAACAAGATCAAATACAAAGACCGGATGGACGAGCGGGTCAAGTCCAGCCTCTGTGAGCGGGAGTTCGTCTTCCCCCCATACGACGCGACGCAGTTGCGCTCGATCATGGACGCCCGCAGCGACGCGTTCCGGGAGGGCGTCCTCGAGGAGTCCGTCGTGCCACGGGCCGCGGCGCTGGCGGCCAAGGAACACGGGGACGCGCGGAAGGCGATCGACATCCTGCGGTACGCCGGCGAGATCGCCCAGGCCAACGACGTGGGGACCGTCCGCGAGGAGTTCGTCATTCAGGCCCGCGAACGGGCCGAGACCGACCGATTCCGGGAACTCATCCGCGGGTCGACACCGCACTCCCGGCACGTCCTGCAGGCGCTGACCGTTCTCTCGCTGGACGAGACCGACGAGGAGGCGTTTCGGACGACACGGGTGTTCGAGGTGTACCAGCAGATTTGCCGGCAGGAGGGGGCCGATCCGCTCTCCTTGCGCCGCGTCCGGGACCTCCTGAAAGAACACGCCTTCCTGGACATCATCGAACAGTCACGACACAGCGGTGGCAGTGCGGAAGGGAGTTACACGGAACACCAGTTGCTGGAGGATCCGCACGTCGTCAAGCGCGTTCTGGCCGAAACCGTCGAGTCCTGAATCCCGCGAGTCGGTCGAAGCAGGTAAGAGGACGGACTGGATACCGAACGTATGGCCGATAAGTCGATCAGCTACGCTCTGGTTCGGGAAGTCGCTGCGGAGAAGGGGGTCGATCCGGAAGCGCTGGTCCCGCTCCACGACGTGATCGATCCGGACGCGCTCGAATCGATGTTCGACAACACCGACGGATCGACGCTTCGGAACGGCCACCTCTCCTTCAGCTACGAGGGTTTTTCCGTCAGAGTGGACGACGACGGCTCCGTCTCGCTCACGTCAGCTCCCTACGACGAGTAGAGCGACCGTGCCGACGTGTCGTGTGCGTTCTGTTCGCACGATACCTATCAGGAATTATTGACAGGAGCCAAATAACTGGCGGGCGAGGGGATACACAGATGTCAAGCGAGCGTTCACGGGGTGCTCTGGAGGGGCTGCCGGAGTCAGCCGTGTTCCCCGTCGCGCTAGTCTGTCTGTTGGTCGTCTCGTCACTGGCGTTCGCCACGAACTACGACATTCTCGGTGCCATCGGCGTGGTGCTGCTCGCTATCCTCTCGCTCGTCTACGGCGCGCTCCAGATGCCCGAGCAACTGGACTAGAACAGACCGAGAACGACAGTACTCACCGCCTGTACGATCTGCTCCCAGATGGAGAATCCGACGGTGATCGACAGCACCGTGTCGAGTCCGAAGAAGGCGAACAGGCCGGCCCCGACGAAGTGCGCCTTCCTGAGGTCGAACGCGTGGGAGAACCGATAGAAAAACAGGGCGTTGGCGAGGCTCACGGGGATGATCGCCAGCATCTCGCCGACCCAGATAGCCGGATGTGCGCCGTACTGGATCGCGAGGCCGATCGTGACCAGCTGGGTCTTGTCGCCGAACTCGCCGACGGCCATCATGCTGAAGATCGGCAGGAAGCTCCCGAGCGTGGTCGGGACCGTCCCGATCACGGGGAGTTCGTACCCGTCGACGGCCTGGACGCCGGAGCCGTCCGTGTCCATCGGCTGGTCCTCGGGTGCCGGCGCGGACCGCCAGAGCGCCGCCGCGAAGAACAGGAAGAGGGCAGCGGTGATCGCGTCCAGATAGAGCCCGGGCAAAGCGTTGCTGACCGCCTGCCCGAACCAGATCTCGAGGGCCGTCCAGCCGGCGAAGGCGGTCCCCGCGGCGGCGACGACCACGAGCGGGTTGTAGCGCGTCGAGAGCCCGGCGATGAGAAACTGCACCTTCTCACCGGGCAACACGGCGAGCTGGGCGGTCATCGCGATCACCATGATCTCGAGGAAGCCGCTCATAATTCGGAGGCGTGTCGGGTGTCGGGCTGGTCCTGGGTATCGGTCTCGGCGGCCCGCGCGCCGATCGTCTCGGCGACCTCGTCGGGGAGGTCCTGCCGACCGTCGTCGTGGGAGACCGTCACCATGCCGATGGGTGCCTTCTCCTCGATTACGAGCCGACGACCGGGGACGATGCCCGCCTCGGCGAGGTACTCCAGTTCGTCCTCGTTCCGGTCACGGACGCGCGCGACGACGACGCACTCGCCGACGGGGAACGCCGCGAGCGGCCGGGTCTCGTCGGCGGCCGGCGGTTCGAGCGTGGCTTCCGGGATCGGATCGCCGTGCGGGTCGACCGCGGGGTCACCCAGTCGCTCGGCGATCCGCGCCTCGAACTCCTCGCTGATGTGGTGTTCCAGCACGTCGGCCTCCTCGTGGACTTCGGTCCACTCGTAGTCGAGGTGGTCGACGAGGAACGCCTCCAGCAGGCGGTGGTGTCTGATGATCTCGACGGCGACCGTCTCGCCCTCGTCGGTCAGCTCCACGCCCTTGTACTTCTCGCGCGCGACGAGCCCCCGATCCTCCAGTTTCTCCATCATGCTCGTGACCGTCGGCGCGGTCACGTCCAGCGAGTCCGCGATCAGCGAGGGCTTGACCGGTGCCCCGTGCTCGCGCTGGAGTTCGTAGATCCCCTTGAGATAGTCCTCCATCACGTCACTCAGCATCTTGGTTTGTTTTAGACGCATCTAATCCATAAGTCTGTTCCTTCAAACAACCGAGTTCACACGCACGAATTCACGTCCGTCGACCGATAGACCTGGCCGCCTCAGGCGGGATCCTCGCGGATGCGGTGCAGATCGACGTCCGCGGATAGATCGCCGAACTCCGGGTCCGCTCCGACGACGAGTGTTGCGTCTTCCTCGAGCGCCAGCGCTGCCGCGTACGAATCACCCAGCGAGATGCCGCCGGCACCTTTGATCCGGGCGACACCGCTCCAGGACGGGGTCTCGACCGTCAGGCCGTAGCCCCGAAGAATTCGCAGGTCCCGCTGTCCGACCTCGAACTCGTCGTCGCCCGGCGGAACTCGATTCGGATCTCCCGTTTCGAGACGCGCGATCTTGTAGACGATCTCGGTCGCTGTGGCGTGGGAGATCGCGCCGGTCGACTCGTCGCGTTCGATCGCCTGCAGTCGCTCGGTCACGTCAGACGCGCCCGGCTCGTCGTAGAGATACGCGAGAAGGGGCTCCGTGTCGAAGACGTACTCCGTCATCGGTGCCGGTCGAGTTCCGCGTCGCGCTCACGTTCGAGTTCCTCGTCCTCCGCCTTCATCTCCTGTAAGTGCTCGCGGACCTCGCCCGTCTCGTAGCGACCGGCGTGGACGCCCTGCATCTCTTCGACCGAGGGCAGGGGTTCGACCACGATCTTCCCCTCCGCTTCGTGGATGAGTACTTTCCCGGGCGTCTCGATACCGAACCGCTCCCGCAACTCCTTGGGAATCGTCGCTTGCCCCTTCTTGGAGACGCGGATGACCTCGCCGTCGTCGGTATTACTGGACATCTTTGTATTACATTTCGAGTCAGTCATACTAAACCCTTCTTGCTATACTCACGGCTGTCGTCGGTACCGATGAGGAAATCGTGAAATCGGTGGCGGCTCGACGGGGTTCCGGTCGACGAACGGCGGTCGCGGAATCGACCTACAGGCCCCAGTCCAGGTTCGCGGCGATCTCCAGGTGGTCGGTCGAGTGCAACACCGTCGCGACGCCCACGCCCACGAGGACGGCGCCGGCGAGGACGCCCGAAGCCAGCACGGTCCACACCGTCGGTCCCGCCGACTGGATCGACGGCGAGTACGTCGCGATGGCCCAGAAGAAGTCGCCGATGAAGATCCCGCCGCCGATCAGAAGGATGGTCCCGAGGAGACGACTCGGCGTCGGCGTTGCGGGTTTGTCCTTGATACGCATTGCATTAGGTACGGTCTTCCAGCGAAATATGTGTTACTACGGTCACGGCCGTCGAAAGTGTTGAGCAGTCGGTTCCGGTCCGGCGATCCGACGGCCGGTATCGGGTCCGTTGCCCGCAACTAACTGCGAAGAGAGTGACTTCGACGCGGCAGGATCTCAATTACAAAGCCTTCACCGACGAGTCTCAGACGCGGATGTACAGCGGGCAAACTGTCGCGGTCGTGGTCCCGGCGTACAACGAGGAGGGGTTCGTGGGAGACGTCCTCGATTCGATCCCGGCGTTCGTGGATCGTGTCTACGTCGTCGACGACTGTTCGACCGATGGGACGTGGCGGGAGATTCGCGACCACAGCGAACGGGACGATCGGGCGGTCGCAGCGAAAGCCGACGGCGGACGGTCGGTCGACCGGATCGAAGCGATCCGACACGAGACCAACCGTGGTGTCGGCGGCGCGATCAAGACGGGGTATCGGCGTGCGCTTCAGGACGGGATGGACGTGACCGCGGTGATAGCCGGCGACGGGCAGATGGACCCGTCGATCCTCGACCGGTTCGTCGAGCCTATCGTCGAGGGCCGGGCCGACTACACCAAGGGGGACCGCCTCCAGTCGCCCGAGCTCCGGGCTGGGATGTCGTCGTGGCGGTCGGTCGGCAACTACCTCCTGACCTTCCTGACGAAACTGGCCAGCGGGTACTGGCGTACCAACGACCCACAGAACGGCTACACGGCCATCTCGATCGACGCGCTCGAACGGATCGATCTGGACGAACTGTACGACCGCTACGGGTTCAGCAACGACCTGTTGATCACGCTCAACGCCTACGGCTTCCGGGTCGCCGACGTGCCGATGCGGGCCATCTACGGCGACGAACAGAGCCACATCAACTACGCGTCGTTCGTTCCGCGGCTCTCGACGCTGTTGTTCGTCGGCTTCCTGTGGCGGCTGAAGGTCAAGTACTGTCTCGCCGACTTCCACCCGCTCGTGTTCCTGTACGCGCTGGGCGTGCTCGGCGGCGCGTCCGGGCTCGCACTCGTCGGGCTGGTGGTGACACAGGGCGCGTCCCTGCTGGCCGGGAGCGTGTCGGTGTTCATCCTCCTGTTCAGTTGCGCGCTGCTGGTGTTCGCGATGATCTTCGACATGCAGCACAACGAACACCTCGAAGAGACGGTTTCGTACTGAACGCGGCTCCACCGACCCTATTTTTTCAGTCGGCCGTCGACGACCGCCCGACTTCTGCGGCCCCTGTCGATACCCGTCGCGAGACACCCGTGACGCTGTCGACCGCGTGGGGATTCTCGGCGACGGTCACGAGCAACTCGGTGAGGTCGACGGTCTCGTCCAGCAGGTCACGTCGGCGAGACTCCCAGCGGTCGACTGCTTCGTCGTCGGTCAGCAGCTCGAGGGCTGTCTCGCGGACGCGCTCGAAGGACGCGACGTTGCGGACGAGGCCGCGCTCTTCCAGTTCGAGGAAGTTGCCCATGTCGTCCGCGCCGACGAAGGAGTTCGAGCGGACCGCGGGCGTCCCGAGCAGCGCGGCCTCGGTCACCATCGTCTGGGTGTCGGCGACCAGCAGCGACGCCTCGGCCAGCGCGTCGTGGAGCCGGGCGGGGTGGAGATCGAAGCGCCGGCCCGCGGTCGATTCCACGTCCAGGTCGTCGCCCTCGTCGGAGACGAGGACCGTCGCGTGATCGGCCAGATCGGCGATCAGCGTCCGGACCTGCTCGACGGAGAATCCGCCGTGGCCCACGTCGTGGTGGGAGCCGAAGGCGTTCAGGCGGAGGATCACGAACGGATCGTCCCCCACGCCGAGGTCCTCGCGGACGGACGGATCGGCGGCAAAGCGGTCGGGGTGGAGGTAGGCCGACTCCTTGAACCCGTGGAACACGCGGTGTTTCGAACCGAGGTCGTTCCGGAACGTGTCGGGAGTCAGGAGTGCGTCGGCCAGCAAGCGGGCGATCCGGTGGTCCAGCGACGAGGGCTCGGAGTCGTGGACGAGGATCGTCCGGGCACCGGTCAGGCGGCCGGCGGGCGCGGCGTAGGCCCCGATCCCGAACACCACGTCGGGGTCGAACCGCCGCGCCGCCGCGAGGGCGCGGGCGTACTGGGCGGGCAGGTTGGTCAGGAGCGAGCGTTTCGTCGTCCCGCACTCGCCGTAGACCTGATAGGGGAGATCGGCGGCGTCGGCGAGCGCGAGCGTACAGCCGTAGTCACGCGCGAGAACGCGTACCTCGTGGCCCCGCTGCTGTAGTTCCGAGACGGCGTTTTTGTACAGGTGGACGTGTGCCGGCGTGTTCGTGAAGAACAGGTATCGCATTACCGGTTCTGTACCGGGAGAACTCTTTGTTAACGGCTCTATTCGGTTGGGCACCGAAAGAATCGGCAGGTCGGAGTACCGCTTGCTGGTCCCGTTCTAGATCTGCGCGGGATCGATCTCCTCGCCGTCGACGAGCAGGCGGAACCGGTCGGCGGAGACGTTGGCGGTCCAGTCGGTCAACCGGCCGCGAATCTCGTAGTCGTCGGTATAGCCGTTACCGGTCGCACCGGCGACGATAGTCGTATCGCCGTCTTCGGTGACCGTATCGCTGGCCACGCTCTTTCCGCCTTCGGCGTTCGGCCCCTTCGAGACTGGTCCGTCGACGGTGAACTCGTAGCGGACGAGCGGCCCACCTTCGGACGTCTCGATCGTGAACGTCCGCGGTTCGTCGGGTGCGGCCGTCGCTTCTTCGCCGTCGACGAGGACGCGGTAGTGTTCGGGGTCGACGTCGGCGGACCAGTCGACGAGTTCGCCATCGAAGCGGTAGTCGTCGGTGTAGCCGTTGCCGGTCACGCCGGCGACGATGGTCGTCTCACCGTCCTCCGTGATGGTGTCGTTGCCCTCGGCAGCATCGCCTTTTGAGACAGTTCCCTCGACCGTGAGTTCGTACTCGACGAGCGGGCCCCCTTCGTTCGTTTCGACCGTGAGCGTGTGCTCCGTCGACTCGTCGGCCGTCGCTTCCTCACCGTCGACGAGGACGCGGTAGTGTTCGGGGTCGACGTCGGCGGACCAGTCGACGAGTTCGCCATCGAAGCGGTAGTCGTCGGTGTAGCCGTTGCCGGTCACGCCGGCGACGATGGTCGTCCCACCGTCCTCCGTGATGGTGTCGTTGCCCTCGGCAGCATCGCCTTTTGAGACAGTCCCCTCGACCGTGAGTTCGTACTCGACGAGCGGGCCGCCCTCGTTCGTCTCGACCGTGAGCGTGTGCGGGAGTGTGGTCTCTTCGTCGTCGGTCTCGGTCCCGTCATCGCTTCCCGAGCCATCGGTGTCTCCCACGCTTCCGTCGGTGTTCGCGTCGGTACTGCTACCAGCGGCTTCCTCGGGAGTCGTGGGTACACCTGCGGGCGGATCGGTCCGCGGTTGGCCCGCAGAACTGCCGGTTAGTTCGTTCCCGTCCCAGTAGAGATGGGTCGTCCCGTATCTGGTGTCTTCCACCCTGACGCTGGCCGTATCACTGGTATCCCAGCCCGGCGCGCCGACGACGACGTCACCGAAGCGGCCGCCGGAGAAGTCACAGTCGTACGCTTCGGTGTGCTGGAATCGACCGATGAACCCTCGGTCGCCACCCACGGCCACGCAGTTCCGGCAGTACGACCCGTCCGTGCCGATCCGGAAGTGTGCGGCCCGGCAGTCGGCAGCGAAGGAGTTCGTGATGTGGACTTCGCCACCGCCGCCGGTCCCGCTGTCGTATTCGTCGGTGTGTCCCGGTGTGCTCGCGTAGATGGCGTTGTCCGGGAACCCCTGGATGTTCACCCGGTCGATCTTGAGCGTCCCAGCGTGTGCCTTCCCAACGTAGATGCCCGTCGAGCCCGGGTACGAGTCGTCGATCGCGCCATCGCCGAGATACACGTTCTCGATGACGCCCGTACTTCCTTCGTCGACGAGGGCGATGAACGGTTCCGCCTTCTCGAACTCGTCCCACACGCCACGAACGCCGACGTTCCTGACCGTCCAGTCGCTTCCACTCGCGTAGATCAGGTACGTCGCTCCGTCGGCTGTGATATCGATCAGCGTATTCTCGAAGGTCTCACCGTCGCCGATTCGCTTCTCGTATCGTTCGCCCGCCGGAACTTCGATGACGTCGTAGTCGCCATCGGCAGCCGCCGCGACGCCAGTCGAGGCAACTCCCAGCGTGGCGACCGCCCCCATCATCGACTTCAGATACGGGCGTCGGCCCACTACACCTCGGGTGGTGTGCTTTCTCTCGTCGCTTTCGTCACCGTAACTATCGTCTTCCATACACCTCGATCAGGAGATGCTTACCCAGTATAAATATTTCATTTATGTATCAAAACCGCATGTTAGAGTGCGTAATTGGCCTTGAATAGTCATATAACATATAATAAACGCAAGTAAATAAGAGTAGTCGGATAGCATGCGAGCCCAACCGTATTCGGCCGGCTCGTTATCGGATCGAACCTCGGTAAGAACCGCCTAACAGTCGTGAGAACGGTCCGGAACCGGTCGGAGTTTTCCCTGTAGTCGGGGTCAGCGTTCGGCCGGAGTCGAGATCGGTAGCTGGCGCGCGGTCAGATCAACTCCGTGCGGAGCTGGTCGACGTCGAGCAGTCCCATCGAGACGGCCAACAGGGTCCAGGTCGTAACGCCGAGGAGGACACTGCCGATCAGCGTTGGTATGTCGGTAACGAACCGCTGGGAGAACGAGACGACTGCGGCCATCACCAGTGCGACGGCACAGACCCGACCCAACCGGTTCCCAACCTGGGTCCGGGAGATCGGGAGTTCCGAGTCTATCAGGTAGAGGTTCACGGTCAACATGATCGCGTAGCTACCGACCGTCGCGACCGTCGCTCCGACAGCACCGTATACGGGGATGACGACGAGGTTCAGACCGAAGTTGAGCAGGGCGGTACCGCCTTTGGCGACAGCTCTGCCCCGAGCGCGGCCGAGATAGTCGAGCGTGTCGTTCGTGATTCTATTGATCGCTTGCAGGACGACGAACACCGACAGAATCTGAACCAGCGGAATGGCACCGAGATATCCGTCACCGAAGACGTACCTGACGGCCGGGTCGGCGACGAGATAGATGCCGACTGCTGCTGGGAGGTAACACAGGAGCGTGTACTCGAGCGTCGTCTCGTATACGCGGGCCGCGCGGTCGAGGTTACCGCTCGACTTGTACTCACCGAAGGATGGAGAGAGTGCGAAGCCGAGCGAACTCGCCGGCGCAGTGACGAACTCCGTCAGTTGTTTCGCTAGCGTGTAGTACCCCACGACGACCGGCGTGAGGAAGTACCCGATCAGAAGTATGTCCACGCGCTTGTAGAGGATTTCCGCCGCGCTCGTGACCGTTAACGGCACGCAGTACGAGAGGATGCGCCGAAGGAGCGCCAGATTCGAGACGGCTGCATCCTCGGCATTACGACCGTCGTCCCTCCCGTCCCCAGCCAAGTCGGCAGCCCCCTGTTCCGTCGACGTATCCGTATCGGGACCGTCCTCCCGCGAGGAGACTCCGATCCGTGATACCAGTCGGAACAGGGCGAACAGGCCGAACACCGCACCGAGTGCGTATCCGGACACGTAGCCGAGGAGTGCACCCGTCGCACCCATCCCCAGACCGAGAAACAGGAGCATCGAGACGAGTGTCCCAACGTCCGTGACGACGGACTGGCGGGCGCTCCAGTCGACCTCGTTGAACCCTTGACACAGATAGTAGCCGTAGGTGTTGAGCGTTCGAAAAGCGATATACAGGAAACCGACCGAGAGTAACGCAGTCAGTTCGTCCCCGCCGAACAACCCGGCGATCCGGCTGCGAAACAGGAACACCGTAGCCGAGACGACGAGGATAGTCAGGCCGTTGATGAGGATCATCGAGCGGACGATGAACGGAATCCGTGTGGGGTCCCGCTCGCGGTACTCGGTGACGTAGCGGGCAGTCGACTTGGCGATACCCAGCTGACTGACCAGCAGGGCGAGACCGAGAACGGAGATGGCGAGGTATAGCCGACCGTACTCCGAGGGAGTCAGAAACACCCTGGTGAGCAGAAGGGTGATCACTGCGCTGATGCCAATTCGGAGCAGTTGCGACGCCAGAACGGCCTTGAAACCGTCGAGTAGGTTCCTCGTCGACGGCATATTAGCTAGTGTCCTTTGCGGTGAACGTGATGGACCAGTTTGCCGCCTCGTCGACCGACCGACCGCCGACCGTTTGCCCCTCCTCCGAGAGCGGACGGACGACGAGCGTCGTCGTCTCGGTCGCGAGCGAGAGCGGAGGAGTGGTGTCGGGGAGAAACCCATGCGCCGAGAGTGATTCCGTCGGGATCGAGCCGGGCAACGCGGTACAGAGGTCGACGTCCCGGTACCGGTCGACGACGGCGGCGAGCAATGCCCGGACGACGGCAGGCCGCAGCCCCGAGAGTGGGAGGGCGTCGACGATGTTCGCGCGATCGAACCCGTATCGGTTCCGGTGCCCGACGACGACTGCAGCGACGACAGCCCCTCCCTCGCGGGCCAGGAACGTATCGTAGTCCCAGCGAGGATTGTCGAACCGCCAGTCGAGGAACTGCTCCTCCCGATGCGTGTGCAACGTGTCCGGGACGGCGCTCCGATACAAACGGGACAGGATGTCGATCGGAACGCCCCGACGGCGTTCCACGGTCACGGGCGATCCACCGGGTCTGGCGAGGGCGTCGCGTACACGGTAATACGCATCGGTCGCAGACGCGATGGTTCGAGCAACGGGTGTGCCGATCGGGCCTTCGATCCGTGAGCCGACGACTGCGGCCGGGTGCTGGATCCGATAGTATATCGGGTGTGTCGTTACGGCCCGCCAGCCGAGATCGAGGTTGCCGGGGAGGGTCCGGTCGTTCGGGAAGTTGAAGTACAGAGACGGGGGGCCGTCGCGATGGGCCTCGATGGCGGCTTCTGTCATTTCGGTGAACAGCCCGCGTCGACGGTGGTCAGCGGCGACCATCGTATCACACGGCTGGTACGCGAGCACGGCGTCGTCGCCGGCCGCGATCGGCATCGGGAAAAACGACCTCGCGCCGACCAGTTCCCCGTCGGTCTCGGCGACGTAGATAGTGACGTCGTCGGCGTAGGGGTTATCCTGGTATTTCCAGCGGAACCACGCTGGCCTGGCCGGCCCGTCGAAGACGTCACGGTAGAGCGATAGGTACGCGTCGTGGTCGTCCGGCCGGAAGGGACGAACCGTGTAGCTAACCGGCATACTCACCGTCCAGCGTTCGGCGAGCGACTTCGTCCATCGTCGCAACCGTGATCGCGCCGTCCCGTCGTCGTCGGGCCACGTGTGAGAGGACGGCCCGGAGCCGCTCGAAGTCGGCCGCTCGCGTCAGATTGTTCGGATGGAGCCAGAGGTGGAACACGCCGTCGGTGTCGGCCGCCGCGTCGATACCGAGTTTCGCCTGCCTGACGACGGGATCCTCGGCGATCAGTTCGAGGGCCGACGTGACGGGGGTCTCCAACGAGAAGAGGTCGAGTGACGCCGGCAGTTCGACCAGCCCGTGTTCGTCGACTCGTGGTGTCACGACCGGCGGCGCGTCGCCGACAGTGTATCCGGCGAGTTTCGCGAGTGGGTACAGCGGCGCGTCGTCGTACCACCGTGAGGGCGTTCTGGTGCGGTAACAGCGGAACCCGTGTTCGGCCAGTTGCGCTCGGAATCCGACTACGTTCCGGGGATAGACGAACGAGCGGAGCGAAATATCGTGTGTTGCAGCGATCTCGACGCACGTTTCGAATTCGGCGGCCGCCACGTCGGTACCGATCTGACCTGGGTCGAAGATGACATGTGAGAACGAGTGACAACCAATCTCGTGATCGACGCCCGCACTTCGGATGTGGTCGATCAATGCCGACCCGTACCACCGACGGTGGGAGACCTCGGTACCACCCGGATCCCGGGCGAACCACTCCGTTGGTGCGGGGTGGTTCCCGTGTCGACCGTCACACTCGTCGAGAAACAGGTGGCCGACCACGGCCCACGTCGCCGGCACCTCGAAGCGATCAAGATACCCGAGGAGACGTACCCATGCGGACCGGGCCCGCTCGATCCGTTCCGTGGGCCGGTCCGGCTGATCGTGGAACCCCCAGGCAAGTTCGGCGTCGATCGATATCACGATCCGTCCCATCGTCGTTTGATCAACAGATCGCTGTCCGCAATAGTTAGGAGCGAACTTGTGACCCGTGTTCACGATCGGGTCCTGTGACGACCGTCCCGGTATACGACTTATAACAAAGACCCAACCCATCGGGGAAGATACACGATGAGGGAGTCCCTGATTCGGTCGACAGGTGACGGCGTTCTCGGGACGGTACGCGGGCGTATCCAGTCGGCGGTACGGCAGGTACCGACCGATCTCGTGTTGGTGGTCGCCTTCGCGCTCGGTGCGGTGAGCCTGCTCACGGTCGGGGTGTCGTCGCCGCTCGTCCGGGCCGTTCTCGGGTTCCCGCTTCTGTTTCTGGTTCCGGGATACGTAACCGTCGCGGCTGCGTTCCCGCGGGCACGCTCGGGCACTCTCGAGCGAACGGGCGCTCTCGGGCAGGTTCGAGAGGTGAGTGGCGTCGAACGAGCAGCACTGTCGTTTGGACTGAGCGTCGCGCTTTTGCCACTACTCGCACTCGCCATCGACGTCTCACCATGGCCGTTCGAGTCACCCGTACGCGCCGGGGCTGTGAGCGGGTATGCGGGGGTGATGGCGGCGGTAGCCGTGTACCGACGGGCACAGGTCTCGGACGCCGACCGGTATAGGTGGCACGTCGGCCGCACCCTTGCGTCGATTCGGACTGCACTCGCCGGGACTTCGAAGCGGGAGACTGTGCTGAACCTGCTCGTCGCTGTTAGCCTCGTTGCGGCGACTGGCGCTGTTGGATACGCGCTGGCCACGCCACAGGACGGCGAGCAGTACTCGACGATCTCGATACTCACCGAGAACGAGTCGGGAGACCGAGTTGCGGGGGACTATCCAACCGATCTCGACACAGCAGACGATCGGCGACTCGTCGCGGCCGTCGAGAATCGCGAGGGGCGGGAAACCACCTACGAACTAGTCGTAGTGGTTGAGCGAGTCGATCCGTCAGGCGAGGACAATCGGGTGACCGAGCGCGCGGTGCTCTCCCGCGGGAACGCGACTGTCCCGCCAGGTGGGACGTGGTACTACAGACACGGTCTTCGACCAGTTCTGGACGGCGAGAACCTGCGGGTGAGCTATTTCCTGTACGAGGGCGACGCACCCGCGACGCCGACACCGGAGAGTGCGTCTCAGCACGCCTACTTCTGGGTATCGGCCGCTGACGAAACCCCATGATCCCCGCCCGTTGCGGTTCGGCGGGGAGTAAATAGAGGATAACAAACTGTGAGGGGGTCGATCAGTCGTTGAAATGGTCCTTTCGCCGACCCGGCGTCGCCTCGGAAAGGTCGGTCTCGTAATCGGGGCGACAGCGGTGGCAGTGGGGGTGTTGATCGCACACCGAACGCCAGCAACCGGGTACGAACTGTCAGTCTACCACGCGACGCCGGTTGCGGTCTGGGCGTGTCTCGCCGTGGCGCTTGCCACGGCGATCCTCGTGGGACTCACCGCTGGCGCAGCCGATGATCGAGGGGTACTGGCCGGCGCGCTCGTGGTCGGAGGGGCAGCGATGACGGTGTTCATCGGCCTCCCGATCGTCCGCGGATACCGCTACTACGGACACCACGACGCATTGACCCACCTCGGGTGGGCACGAGCGATCAGCACGGGTACCATGTCGCCGTTTGACCTGTTCTATCCGGGTATTCACACGGCCGGTGGGTTCGTCAGTGGCGTCGTCGGGATACCGCTGTCGCGGGCGATGCTGTTCGTCGTGCTGGGATCGGCCCTCGTATATCTCGTCTTCGTACCGCTCTGTGTCAGGCTCGTCGCTCCAACCGGAATGGCGACCGCCATCGCCGCGTTCGGCGCGTTTTTGCTCCTTCCGATCACGTCGATCTCGACGTATCTCCTCCCACACGCAATGTCGCAGGCGATATTCGTCTCGACCGTCTTCCTTTTTCTCCTTCTGAAGTACGTCACCACATCCTCCCGGGGCATCTCGATATCGGCGGTCGGAGCGATGCTGGCGCTCGTCTCGGCGTGTACGCTCCTGTACCATCCACAGCTCGTGGCCCACCTGATAGCCGTCGCAGTCGGAATTTGTCTCGTTCAGTACGCGTATCGTCGTAGAGCGTCGTCCGGTCCGGTCGACAGCTGGTCCTCACGGACCCGGATCAGCGACCACGAAACACTGTACGGGCAGACGCTGTTTCTGATCGTGCTCTTTTTCGGGTGGTCTTCGAATCACGGATTTTTCCTCGGGACCGTCAGCGCCGCTGTGGGGGGAACGCTCGAGTTCCTGTTCGGGGGGGCGGGAACGGCCGGGGCGGCAGTCGCCTCACAGAGCGGATCGCTGCAGGAAGTCGGCGGGAGTCTCCCGGAACTGTTCCTCAAACTGTTCGCTGTAAAGGCGATCGTTGCGCTAGCGGCCGGGGCGCTGATCGTCGACATCCTCCTCAGGGGATCGGAGGGTCGATTCCGTGATATTCCGTCGGTGACGAAATACGTCACCGTCGGACTGATCGGCCTCAGCACGGTGTTCGGGCTCTATTTCCTCAGTTCGGCTTCGAAGCTGTACTTCCGGGTCGTCGGTCTGGTCATGGTGCTCGTCGTGGTCCTTGCGGCGATCGCTGTCTACGAAGGCGTCAGCCGCGTTCGGTGGTCGTCGTCGATCTCGATTCAGGCAGGGCTCTCGGTCATCTTGGGTGTACTCGTCGTGGCGTCCTTGATCACCGTATTTCCGTCGCCGTACGTCTACAAGGCGTCGCCACACGTCACCGACATGCAGATAGAGGGGTACGAGCAAACGTTCGCTGTCCGGAACACGAGCAAGGGTCTCGCGGGCTTTCGAAACGCGCCCAATCGCTACGACGACGCGGTTAACGGGAACGAGGACCTGAAGCGAAGCCACTACACGATCACCGAGGACGATATGGCCGAACCGCTAACTAGGCGTTTCGAGACGGACACCTACGTCGTGGTAAGTCAGGCCACCATCGAGCGGGAACAACGAGCCTATCGCGGGCTCCGATTCACACGGCCCGAGATACGTGGAATCGGAACACAGCGCCGTGTCGATCGTGTCGTCGCCAACGACCAGTTCGATCTCTACCTGGTCCCCGCCTCGAGATAGCCATTCCGGTGGCCCGCTGGCGGCCAGCGACACCGAATCCACTCTATAACTAACGGTCTCGCCTCGGGGTACTACCTCGATGACCGGTACGTCAACGCAGGAGTCATCGGTGTTGGTCGTCGCCGATTTCACTGGGAACCAGGGAAAAGCGGAGCGACACGTCGGGCCACTCGCGCGGGTCGCCGATCCCACGATGCTCTGTGTGAATCCGCCGGCGGCAATCGACGGCGTGGACATCGAAACGCCGCCGACCGTCGGCGTCAGACCGCTCGACCTCCTCATTCTGTCGCTGTTCGCCGTGGTCGAGTGCGTTCGTCGCGACTATGCGGCCGTCTGCTCGTTCTCTCTGTTCCCGTACGGATGTGCGGCACTCGTCGCCGGTCGAGTCGCTTCTGTCCCGACCCACCTCGGTGTCATCGGGGGCGACATCGACGTACACGCGACCGGATACTACGGGCCGGCAGTCCGGTGGCTCATGAGTCGGTTCGCGGTCGTTTCCGTCCCGGGGACTGCGTCTTGTCGGAAACTCGATGCACTCGGCGTGCGACCAGGGAGGGTAGCGACACTCACGAATCCGATCAGACCGGCCGCGTTTCCGGCGGCTTCGCCTGTGTCCCACCGGCCAATCGACCTGCTCTGGGTCGGGCGGTTCTCCCGGGAGAAGGATCCGGTACAGTTCGTCGACGTGGTAGCGGAGATAGTCGCAGGTGCTGGGAGGGGTGATCTTCGGGCGGTCATGGTCGGCGACGGCACCGAACGGGCGGCCGTCGAGTCGCGGATTCGCCACCACGGCGTCGGGGACCACGTGGAGTTGCCGGGGTGGGTAGACGATCCGACGCGGTACTACCGGAACGCGCGGCTCTACGTACTCACATCCGACCGGGAGGGATTGCCGCTTACGCTCATCGAGGCGATGGCGACGGGGGTCACACCGGTCGTCCCGGACGTCGGGAACGTGTGTGACGTCGCCGTAGACGAACAGACCGCAGTCGTCATTCCCGGTGGAGAGACGGCCGGATTGGTCGAAGCGGCGAAGCGGTTGCTCACCGACGACGACCGTCGGACGACCCTGGCGGAGAACGCGATGTCAGTCCGGGAGACCTATTCCTATGAGGCCGCGGCCGACGACTGGCGACGGATACTCGCCGCCATCGGCGTTCCTGGAATCGAGGCCGTCGATACGGGGACAGCCCAGTCCCGGGCGACCAATGTCCTGTCGGAGTAAGTCATACGGCGGAACGGCCGGGATACCGGCCGTTGGTAGAGCGTTCGAATGTCGTAGACGACACATAACCAAAATAGTAGGGCGTCAATCCCAGATCGATGGTGGGCCAATCCCGGAGTGACGACGATCAGGAGGCACGGCGCAGGCTCTCTCGGCGGGAACTGCTGCTTGCGTGTGCCGCGGGTCTGGCTGGATGTAACGGTTTCGACGCCAGTCGTTCCCAATCCGGTCCCGGTTCACCGACTCCATCCATGACTCAGAGTGCAACGGCCGACCACGGAACGGTACGACGCGCAGCGCCGGGCGAAGTAACGGACGTACTGGCAGCGGGAGCCGACGCGCCCGGCACGACGCGTGTCGAGCTCTACCCCGAATCCGTCTACCGGCCGAGCACCCCCTGGTCGATCGCAGATGGCGTCGTCCTGCGGTACAACGGCGCGACCGTCGAGCCGCGGGGGGACGTAGACCTCCACCACGTTTACCCGGGTGGCCGGGTCGAGGACGCACACGTGAACCTCCGCAACGTCGACGGAACTTACACGTCGAGTGTGTTCCGCTTCGACAGCGGGAAGTTCGGATTCTACGGAAATTCGAACCCCTGGCACGTACGCGGCGGCTTCACCGAGGGACGGATCGGCGAGGGAACGCTCTTCGAGTTCGCGCAGGGAGGCGAGCAAGCGATCTACTTCGTTCGGGTAGCGCACTCGGTCCGGAACATCGGCACGGTCGTGGACATGCACCGGTCGGACGCATACGGGATCAACGGATGTCAAATATCCGGCATTTGGTATGGGTTCCAGCGAGGTATACACACGCACAACTCCGGCTCTGTCGATCGCCTGACCGACAACATTGCGGGCAACGAGTTCGACGTTGTCGTCCAACCCGCCGACGAAACCGAAATACTCTGGGACCTCGAACGGGGTCGATTCAACGTTCTTCGAGGCCGGTTCTGGGACTACGGTATGTACGACGACGTGATGTGGCGGTTACACGGGGACGACGCCGACGACCGATACGGGAACGTCCTGCGCTGGTTCCCCGTCGACGGGAGCAGGCGGTGGTTGTTGGCGGAAAATCGGGTGGGCCACGCCTTCGACGACCAAGTCGGTAGCGACCGGAACCGGATCGTCGTACCGTGGTTACAGGGACACCCAATTACCGATTTCACTGGATGAGCGGTCGTCTACCCAATCCAGCGAGACTCACTCGTTAATCCGCCCAGGAGCGTTTAGCGACGTGATCTGTTGGTGCCCCTCAGTACGGAGAAACTCCGAGCAGAACTCCCCGGGCGACCCGACCCAGCCACCCATGTCGAGCGCTCGCTCGATCAGCCGGCGGTAGAGCCGTCGGTACCCGGGGAACTCGCGGGGATCGAACAGTCGCGGGTGAAAGAGCACGGTCATCACGGCGTCGTTGGCCCGGGCCTCGGTGAGCAGGGACTCACAGGCCGCCCACGCGGCCTCGAACCGCTCGCCGGGATCGGGGAGGGTCTGCTCCATGAGCGTCAGCGGGAAGACGACGAACCCGTCGTCGAAGGGCCGGCGGAGGTCGTACCCGTGCAGGAAGCCGTACTCCTCGGTCGAGCCGAGGCTGGTGTCGTAGGCGAGGCCGAGATCGCGGTAGTGACGCCACGTCTCGGGATCGTCGAATCGGAGGTAGTGCTGGCGACCACCTGCGATGTCGTGGCCCAGCACCGACTCGATACGGGCTTTCTCCTCGGCCAGGCGCTCGCGGTCGCGAGCGGTGTGGTAGGAACCGTGGAGGCCGACCTCCCACCCGCCGCGGTCGAGCTGGCGCACGGCCCGGGCGATCGCTGGGTCGCGCACGTCGTACCGGCTGACGGTCTCTACTAGCGTCTGCGGGTCGGTCAGGTCCGACCACGGCCGCGAGCGTACTGACTGTTCGTTGAGGAAGTAAAACGCCGAGCGAACGCCCAGTTTCGCTTCGAGAGTCATGATCTCCTCGAACTGCCAGTAGGGGTTGTGGCCCGGCAGGAGAGCGCGCAGATGTCGGGGTGACCGCTCCGCGAGGGCGTAGAACGCGGCGTGGACGGCGGTCTTGTAGGGCCGGTCCACGTCGTGGGTGAGGCAGAGCGCGAACGGGTACTCGGTGTCCGTGATCGCCGTCACGGCTCATCCCCGGACCGCGTCCTCGACGGGTGCAGCCTCGATCGTCCGGTCGAGCGCGCGGACGATACGTTCGGCCGTATTCCCGTCGCCGTATGGCTGTGGTTTCTCCGTGACCGCGAAGCGTCGGCCGAGGTTCCGCCGGATCGCACCGGCGTCGGCCCCGACGAGGACGTTCCAGCCGGCCTCGACGGTCTCGATCCACTCGGTCTCCTCGCGCATGGTGACACAGGGCGTATCGAGGTAGAACGCCTCCTTCTGGACGCCGCCGGAGTCGGTGGCTACGCGTTCGGCACCGTCGAGCAGGCGGACGAAGTCCAGATAGCCCACCGGATCGACGAGGTGGACGGACTCGGGCAGGTCGCCGATACCGTCGGCGGCTTTCAGCGCCGCAATGGTCCGTGGGTGAGCAGGGAAGACGACGGGCAAGGGCGCGTCGGCTAGTCCCTCGACGATAGCGGCCAGTCGCTGTTCGTCCTCGGTGTTCGCGGCGCGGTGGACCGTCGCGAGGATGTACTCGCCGTCGTCGTGGCCCAGACGGTCCAGCACCCGCGAGCGGTCGCGGGCGCGGTCGCGGACGGCAAGCAGGGCGTCGTAGGTCACGTCCCCGACCTCGTGGACGCCCTCGGTGACGCCCTCGCCGGCCAGCGTCTCGACTGCCCGCTCGGAGGGGGCAAAGAGCAGATCCGAGCAGTGGTCGGTCAGCACGCGGTTGATCTCTTCGGGCATGGCCCGGTTGTCGCTCCGGAGTCCCGCCTCGACGTGTGCGAGTCGTACGTCGCGTTTCGCGCCGACGAGTGCCGCAGCGAGCGTGGAGTTGGTGTCGCCGTAGACGAGCACAACGTCGGGGGATTCGCGGGCCACGACGGTGTCGAGTTCTGCGACCATCGAACCGGTCTGTTCGGCGTGCGTCCCCGAGCCGACGCCGAGGTTCACGTCCGGTTCGGGGATCGGGAGCTCCTCGAAGAACACGTCGCTGAGCTCGCGGTCGTAGTGCTGGCCGGTGTGAACGAGGACGTGCTCGTGCGTTCCCAGTGCCTCTGAGACCGGGAACGCCTTCACGAACTGTGGCCGTGCGCCGACCACCGAGAGCACCTTCATCGCCGTCCCCCGTGTCGCTCGTCGTCGATCGACTCCTCGGCCGTTCCTGCCCGTCGCCGTCCCGATTGCCTGGTAGCCAACATCGTGTCGTGGCGGCGGCTTCCCGCCGGCCGGCCTTTGTTATGGCTTCGGTGCAATCGCGAACGCGGCGTGCAGATGTCGTTTAACGGCGGTCACGGGGCTGTATACTCGTCTTTGGATGGTTGCGGCGTAGTTGCGACGCGTAGGCGAGGTATAACAAACTTGGCCGGTCACGAGAGGTTGACACGTTCTCCCGGCGCCGACGGCGGGAGGGAAGTGAGTATGACACAGATCGAATCCGAGCGAGCGACGGCGGAGCCAGCGGCGGGCGGGATCACCGGGGCCGACAGGACCGTACTCCGGTGGTTCGACCGCACGCTCACGTACGCGCGTGAGCGTGACTATCGCGGGTGGGACTACGGCGACGGCATGAGCAGTCGCCTGTTACAGGCACTCCCGGTCGAGAACAAGTGGGTGAACCTGGCCGTCCAGGAGACGGTCAAGCGCGCCCCGGTCAACGTCAGGCCCCTGTTCCTGGTCGAACAGCGCCGCAACTACAAGGGGACGGCGCTGTTCGCGATGGCGAACCTGACGGCGGCCCGGCTCCGCGGCGACGAAGCCGTCGACTTCGAGGGGACCACCGCCGTCGACTATCGCGGGGAGGCCCGCCGGCTGGCCGACTGGCTCGTCGACGAGCGCCGGGATGGGTACAGCGGCTTCTGTGGCGGCCACAACCACACGATCCAGTTCCTCGACGGTCGCGGCCGCCCCGAGGACCCCGACGCGGTGTCGACTACCTACGCGGTGAAGGCGCTTCTCAGAGCGAGCGCGCTCGACGACTCCTACGCCGACCTCGCGCGGACGGCAGCCGACTTCCTGATCGAGGACCTGAACTACCGGCCCGTCTCAGACGGGCGCGGCGCGGTGATCGACTACCACCTGAACAAGTCGGGCGACCACTACACGATCAACGCGGGGGCGCTGTGTGCGCGGACGTTCCTCGACATCTACGACGCGTTCGGGGACGAGGAGTACCGACGACGGGCGACGGAACTGCTCGATCACGTCGCGGACCTGCAGACCGCACGCGGCGGCTGGTACTACCGCGATCCACCGGACGCCTCTCACCTCTCGATGGACGGCCATCACAACGGATTCGTGATCGAGTGTTTCCAGCGGTACCGGGCGGTGACCGGCTCGGATCGGTACGACGGGACGCTGACCGACGCGCTCTCCTTTTACCGCCGGGAGCTGTTCGAGCCCACGGGCGCGCCGAACTTCGACGAGGAGAACGCCTATCCCCGGGACATCCACGCGAGTACGCAGGGCGCGCTCGTGTTCACCTACGCCGGCGAGTACGAGTTCGCCCGGCGGATTCTGGAGTGGGTGTTCGAGAACCTCCACGCGGGCGACGGGGCCTTCTACTACCGGAAAGAGCGGTTTTTCACGCGTCGCGTCACGCTGATGCGGTGGTGTCAGGCGTGGATGGCCTACGCCATGGCCGAGTACCTCGACGCGCGACGGACGGAATCGATTACCGACGGGTAACCGTCGCATAACAAAACAGCCAGTAGTCGAAGGACAGCGCCACGGTGCGACAGCGAACTCGCAGCACGTGGACTCAAAATCATGAGCGTCGAAGTACGTGAAGCAACGCAGTCGGATCTGGAGCACTGGAACAGCTACGTCGAGCAGTCCCCGTGGGCTGGGCTCTTTCACCGCACGGAGGCGTTGTCGGCGCTCGCTCGTCATACCGAGTGCGAGCTCGTCCGTCTGGTGGGGTTCAAGGGACAGGAACCGGTCGGAATCTTCCCGGTCTTCGAGATACAGAAGGGCCCAGTCACCGCGGCGGTGTCACCGCCGCCCGACGTGCGGGTGCCGTATCTGGGTCCCGCCCCGCTGAACCTCGGCGGGCTCAAACAGCGCAAAGCCGAGCGCCGTCACCGTCGGTTCGTCGAGGCGGCGCTCGACTGGATCGACGACCGCCTCGACCCGCAGTACACGCATCTGCGCCTCCATCGGGGCTACCCCGACCTCCGGCCGTTAACGTGGGACGAATTCGACACGGAACCGGCCTACACCTACCTCGTCGACCTTTCGGTCGGGAGAGAGGACCTGCTCGATTCGTTCAGCCGCGACGCTCGAACCAACATCCGTGACGGACGAGAGGACGACCGCATCGCGATCTGTGAAGGCGGCCGTGCGAACGTGCCCTTCATCCTCGACCGGGTCAGGGACCGCTACCGGGCCCAGGGCATCGACTTTCGGCTCCCGACCGCACTCGTCACGGATCTCTACGACGACCTCCCCGAGGGTGCGATTCGCCCGTACATCTGTCGCGTCGACGACCGGCCCGTCGGCGGGATCCTGGCCTGTGAACACGGCGACACCGTCTCTCGGTGGCAGGGCGGCGTCAAGACCGACGCCGACGCACCCGTCAACGACCTGCTGGACTGGCGGGTGATGGAAGACGCCGTCGACCGCGGCTGTACCACCTACGACCTCGTCGGCGCGAACGACCAGCGCATCAACGAGTACAAGGCGAAGTTCAACCCGGAACTCCAGCCGTTCTACAGCGTCGAGCGCGGGTCGACGATCCTGACGCTCGCGACCCACCTCTACGACCGCATCCGGTCGGCGTCGGTGACGCCTGCAAAGTGAGTGCCGGACTGGCCGACTGGATTAGAGATCGTAGCCCCAGGTCCGCAGTATCTCCTCGGCGTCGTCCAAGTGTGCCATCCCCGCCAGATAGATCGCCTCGCGTGCGTCCGTGCGCGAGAGGTCGACGCCGAGTCGGTCCTCGAGCGTCCGTTCGGCGTCGACGGCGCGGTCGTGAGTCTCCTGCTGGACGAACAGCTGGTGGACCTCCGGCCGCTCGTCTTTGACCCGATCCCGCCGCAAGACGAGCGGGAGTTCGTCACGGTCGAGTGGCCCGTCGTCCTCGGCCGCATCACTCCCCTCCTCTGGTTCCGTGCCGCCTTCGATGGCCGGGTCCGTCTCGGCATCGTCTTCTAGGGTCGCCGCTCGACTGTCCGAGGACTCACTGCGTTCGTCCTCGCTCTCCTCACTATCTCGCGGGTCGCTTCGCTCCCCGCTCGATTTCTCCGAGGACTCGCTTCGTTCGTCCTCGTCGTCCTCACGCTCACGGTTCGCTTCGCTCTCCGTTCGCGATTCCGAGGACTCGCTTCGCTCGTCCTCGCTATCCCCAAACGGATCAGACGCACCGGACTTCATGCGACAACCCCCTCTTCGTCTTCACGGAGATCCCCGGACGTGAGTTCAACGTCGAACTGCGCCGAGACGAACCGCGCGAGTTCGTCGAACGCCGCCAGCGTCTCCCGCTCGCGCTCGGGCCGGTCGTTCGTCGCGACGTAGTCGAACGCGGTCGTCTGTGCGTCCCAGGCCCCGTTGAGCATCGCCTCGCGAACCGGGATCTGGACCGGCGAGACGGGATAGGACACCTCCGAGAGGGCCTCCTCGTACTTGTCGCGCATCCGCGTCCGCCGCACTTTGTTCGGAACCACTGCGACCACGCCGACTTCCGTGTCGACGTCGGCCTCCAGATTCGAGACGGTGTCTTCCAGCCCGCGCAGCGACTGCTCGCCCTTCGGCGAGAGTTCGAGCGGGATCACGACGTTCGCAGTCGCAGAGACGGCATTGTAGACGTGTTGCCCGCCGGTCGCGGGCGGATCGACGATCACCACGTCGTAGGTCTCGGGCACACCGGCGTCGCGGATCACCCGGCGCAACTGCAACTCCTTGACGAACCGGCCGCCCATGTCCTGTTCCATCTCCTGGGCGCGCTGGAGGTTCGTCTCCAGACTGTCGAGCATGTTGTGGCTCGGCACCACGTCCAGTCCGTGGCTGGTCGTCCGGACCAGCTCCTCGAACTCGCCGTTGGGGCGGTCGATCAGATGCCGGACGATGTTGTCCACGTCGGGATCGGCGCGCTCCTCGTCGACGCCGAGGTGGTGACTCGCGCCGCCGTTCTGCGGATCGAGGTCGATCAGCAGCGTCCGCTGGCCGTGGCGCTGGTGGGCCGCCGCCAGATTGACCGCCAGCGCCGTCTTCCCGACGCCGCCCGCCTCACTCCACAGCGCGTACGAGATCATATGATGCACTGCACACACTAACTGATCATAAATATTCGTCAGACGTACTGACCAGACTGTCCAGTAATACTGAACAATAATACTGGCCAGCATTACTGATCAGAAATACTGATTAGTATTATTGGCCAGAGCGACTGACCAACAACACCAATCAGAAGAACTGCCCAGGAATAGTGGCCAGAAGAACCGACTCTCCGTTCGGATCAATAATACCGATCGGTATTACTGTCCAGTCATACCAATAGTACGATTCGGGCCCCACTAAAGGTACTCGTCGAACACCGACGCCAGTTCCTCACGCACGAGGTCGGCCATCGCGTCCGCGCGCGCCTGGCGGCGCGTGCGCTCGTCGAGGTAGTTGCGTTCGGACACCGACGGATCGCTCGACCCCTGCGCGTCGGCTACGGCCGCCGTATCGGCCGTAATCGACGGCCGCTGGGCCCTGTACAGTCGATACCAGGTCCGCCGGCCCATCTTCGGTTTCGGTGGCTCGCCGTCGACGGTCACGTCGGCCCGTTCACCCAGATCCCGGAGCCAGCGGCGGGCAGTCTGGGTCGTGATCGGACCGCCTTCGGGCGACGGAAGCAGGTGGCCCGACCAGTCGCTCGCCTGCAGGCGGTCGATTCGGGCCCGCACGGCCTCAACGCCGACGAGAATCGCCACCGTGTTACGGGTCCGCCGGGCGTTCTTCCGTTCGCCGGCCGCGAAGGTGACGTGTGGCGTGTCGCCGTCGGGCGGATCGATGACCAGCTGATCGACGTGCAACTGGCAGGCTTCGACGGGACGGAGGCCCCAACCGGCGAGAAAGAGGAGCAGGAACCGCTCGTCGGCATCCGCGACCGAGAGGAGAGCGTCCAGTTCGGGCGTCGACAGCGCCGGGTGATCGTACACCGGCCGGCGGTCCCAGCCGAACCGCCGCGTGAGGTTCCGGGCAGGGTTGTACGTCGCTCGCCCCGTCTCTTCGAGGTAGGTGTACCAGTTTTTCACTGCCGACACGTACTTGCGCTTCGAGGCGAGCGTCCCGAGGCGGTCGTCGAGAACCCGGAAGACGGCCTTCGTGCGGGCGATCTCGTCGGGTTTCGCGCTCTCGTCCAGCAGCGGCGAGAGGAGATCAGCGCGGTCGTGAGTGTTGCTGTAAGTCGTAACGTACGTTCGAAGGCGCGCGCGACGCGAGTCGACGGTGGACTCGGCGCGGTCGCGGTCCCGGGTCAGTTCGGTGACGTACCCCTCCAGCGCGGCCGTCGTCGGCTCGTGCGCGAGTCCCCAGGGATCGCCCTCGCCGCCGTCCGGTGGGAGACCGACCTCGTCGTAGAACTCGCCGGGCGAGAGCCCGTAATCGCGGCGCAGTCGCTCGACGAACCCCGAGTAGTTCGACTTCAACCACGCGTAGGGCGGCGTCTCGCGGTCGGGGTCGATCGACAGCTCCTCGTCGGCCGCCATCGCCGGGCCGATCTCCTCGCGATAGAACGACTCGAACTCCGCCAGCGAATCGAAGGCGGCGTAGCTCGTCATAGCTGTCTCGCGTCGTCCGCGTGGTTGGCTGTATCGGTCGATCTCACTATTTCCAACGATCGTATCGAGAAACCTAACTGTTGTGGTGTCTTGGTGTCCAACGCAGACAACCATACAACACGCGTATGCCGCCAATTTATGATTGTCGGGAATAAACCGTATGTCGATATACCGTTTTCACGACGGGCGGCAGACGAGTAAACCACCGTAGGAGGGTTCCGCTACTCCAGTTCCACGGTCGGTGGCTCGCCGTTCCAGCCGTACGAGAAGACGACGAACAGCACGGTCAACAGGCCGATCCCCACGAGTCCGAGTTTCAGCAGTTTGGTGAGCGTTCGGATCACGTCCCTAGATTCGGGTGACAGGACCAAGTAGTTTCATGTCCGGTCCCGAGACTGTCGAGTTCGGGTGCCTACGTCTGTGGGGTCAGATCGTCGGGTCGTCCGGGGTCAGGTCGAGAGTCGAGGCGGTCGAATTCGGCCTCGATGGCTTCGATCCGCCGTTCGATGCGATGTTCGGCTTCGGTCATGCGGCGTGTGAGTTCTTCGAGTTCCTCGGTCGTGCGCTCCCGATCCGGAGACGCACAGCACCACCGGATATGGGTGTCGAGTCGGCGGTGTGAGAGGATCCTGTAACATTCTGGACAGCGTGGCATGTATTACCGTGAGTACTCCAGCCGTATCCTTCATCGTTCGCCCAAATCCTTTAGGGTGGTACGGCCGCCCACCCGTGCCGGCCTTGGGTTTTATCAGCGGGTTCGTGGTACCACTACTCGGTCGGTCGCGTATCACTGACCGACGGCAATCATGAGTCACCAGGGAGACGATCCGAAGGGATCACGTGAGCGACAGCGCACCGGAACGCCGCCCAGCCAGCCACAGCAGACGAGCCAACAGCCGCCCCGACAGTCACAGCCGACACAGTGGCAGGGCCAGACCCAGGGGACACCCAGCCAGCAGCCCCAGCAGGAGTTCACACAGGGACCGGGGGGTGGCCAACAGATCGGAGGCGGCCGACAGTCGAGTGGGCAACAACCTAGCGAGCGACGATCGAGCGGCCAGCGGGGCGGAATGCCACCGGGCGGGACACAGCAGCCAGGTGGTGGCCAGCAGCCGCGTGGGCAGCCACAGGGTGGTCGCCAGCAGGGGGGACAGCCGCCACAGTCCGGTGGACAGATCGGAGCGCAGGGAGGCGGAGCGATGGGTGCCGGTCAGCCGGGAGGATTCACGCAGCAGGCGAGCGCGATGCAGTCGGCACCCCCACGAGCGACTGGCGGCGCGGCCGCACCGCCACGGGGTCGTCGGATGGCACCGGCGAGCGTCGAGGAAGTCATCAGCACCGACGTGATCACCGCCCGTCGTGACACACCGATCCCCACGGTCGTGTCGCTACTGCGCGAAAACGACGTGGGCTCCGTGATCGTCGTCGAAGACGACGGGGAGACGCCAATCGGCCTCCTCACGGACCGCAAGATCGCGCTCGCGATCGAGTCCGAACCCGATATCGCCGATCTGACCGCGGAGGAACTCGTCTCGACGGACCTGCTCACCGGACGGACCGACATGACGGTGTTCGAGGCCCTCGATCAGCTGAAGGAGGCCGGCATTCGCCGGCTTCCCATCCTCGACGAGGACGGTTCACTCGTCGGTATCGTCACGCTCGACGACCTGCTCGTCCTGTTCGGGAGGAATCTCAACGACGCAGCCGAGATCATCGCCACCCAGACTATGAGCCACTCCTGACGGAGCCGGCGGCCTCACGGCCACCGCCCTCGATGGTCCCCAGTCCATCGCCACGAGTCGCTCGTTCTGCCATTCGAATACCGGATAGTTGCAAACTCGATTCGTTTGCGTTCCAGTTCGAGTCACGTAGCTGCAAGGCGTTACAGTAGTACGTTCGTAATGCAGTCGAATAGGTGTCGGTCGATTGCCGAATCGGTGCCCGGAGCGCATGGTGTCGGTCTGCATCTGCAGGCAGCAGCCATTCCCCGACGAGGACCGTACGTCGGACGAACTATGGTAGAACTCACAGAGGAAGACGAGGGGAAGACGGTCGTTCGCGGCGACGAATCGGTCGGGCGGGTCGTCGAAATAGATCACGGCACGGCTTACATCGATCCGGATCCCGGAATCACCGACACGATCAAATCGAAACTCGGGTGGGGCGAACGGGAGAGCGAGGACACCTATCCCCTCCAGGAGGCCAGCATCGAATCGGTCACCGACGACGAGGTGCGGCTCGAAGGCGATCTGTAGCGGCGGGTAACCTTTTTCGCGGCGTCCGGACGAGTTCGAGCGACAGCCCTGTCGTGCACTCGGACCCGATGGATCCGTCGTCCGAGTATCGGGGTAGAAGAAACCGATTACTCGATGTAACGCTCGATTACCGCCGGACGGCAACGGACCGATGGACCGGGCGGGTGGGGGTTTCGCGAGGGCGGCGTAAGTGGAGAAAAACTTTTGGTAGCGGTACTGTAACGGAACCACGAGACAGATGAGAAATCCCAACGTGTCACAGCGTGACCACGCTACCGCTTCACAGTCTCTCGGTCACCGGACACAACCGTACGTCGTCCACCACGACTTCGACGGGCCGTCGGAGCTGACCACGACGCTCGCACACGCCATCGCCGACGTGACCGGTTTCGACGTGACCGAGACCGGGTTCACCCTGAGTGACTACGTCGATCCGGCGGCGCTGGACCGCCTGTTCGCCCCCAAATCCGACGGAACACCGCGGACGAACGGCCACCTCGGGTTCACGATCTGGGACTGTCAGGTCACCGTCTACAGCACCGGACAGATCGTCGTCACGCAGACCCAGCCCCAGAACGGCGGCCGCAACCAGCAGAATCCGACTCCTCGCTGAACCGTCGGTCGTCGGCTACGCTCGGTCTCCGATAGCGACTGCGACGGGGAACGCGCCGGCGGCGGACAACAACCGCTTACCGAGGGACGAAACCGACAACCGACGGCTATGGGGGTGAACGATAGCGGTTGTTTATAGCGACGCCAGCGGACGACACGCACGCACCGGTCGGAACGCGGTAGGCCACTCGCCTGCACGCACCGGACGGCAGACGCAGATCGCTTATCCATCTATGAGCCAGCAACGACAGACCCAGCGAGAGACCGGCGAGTCGAGCGAGCAGACGGAAGAACTCCAGCGGACACTGATGGAGAACGGGCGCAAAGCCATGCGGCAGTTCGTCGAACTGCCGCTCCAGCAGAGCCTGCAGTTCCAGCGCAGCGCGGCGGAACTGTTCGTGAACGGACTGGAGGCACAGAAGTGGGCCCAGGAGCGGGGGATCGAACTCACCAAGAACACGATGGGCAACTACCTCCAGACGCTCGACGACGTCACCCAGAACGCCGAGGAGCTGGCCAAGACCGAGATGGCAGCGGGCCAGCAACAGGGCCAGGCGATACAGCAAGCCATGGGCCAGTTCCAGGGCGGCCGGGGAATGCAACGACAGCCGTCGGGCGGCCAACAGATGGGCGGTCAGCAGTCGACCCCACAGCGGTCCCCCGAGATGGGACAGCAGACTCCGACAGGCGGAGTCCAGCAACCGCAGGGGTCACAGCCCCAAGAGATCGGGCAACAGCAATCTCAGCAGCCGGGCGGCCAACAGCAACCACAGCCCCAGGAAATCAGGCAGCAGCCACAACCACAGGGGCTGGGTCAGCCACAGCCTCCGGAGATCGGGCAGCAGCGACCGCCGCAGATCCAGGGGCAACAACGGCCGCTCGGGCAGCAGCCGTCGCCACAGCAGCCAGCGACGGAGCAGTCGCCCACACCGCAGGAAGGCGAACGACAGACGAGGCCCGACCCCACGGAGGCCTCACAGCAGGGTTCCAGAGCCGAAGGGAAACAGGCGGACGGGCCGGCACAGAAAGAATCGCCGCCCGAGACGCAGTAACGCCGACGAATCGGCCGTTTTTTCGGTCCCGCTCGATCAGTCCTCGGTCCAGTACATCAGATCCTCCTTCGGAACGTCGCAGTTCGGGCACGTCGGAGGGAGGTCGCCGGCGATCTCGCCCATCTCGCCACAGCCGATACAGCGCCACATCAGTTCGGCCTCGCCGAAGGCGTGGCCGGATCGGGCGTGTTCGATGCTGAGTGACTCCACTCCGTGTCGGACGGTCAGGTAGAGGCCGCCGTCCTCCATGCCGCGGACGGTGCCCACGGCGTGTCCGGCCTCCGTGTACAGCGTCTGTCCGAACGCGAGATCGACCTCGTCGGGATCCGTCGATTCTGGGGTTTCACCTCGGCCGCTCATACCCCGGATTCGGGACGGACCGGCAAAAAGTGTCTGTCGGGTCGGCCGTCATCTTAGAACGACTGCTCTTCGTGATCGAGTTCGGTGTCGTTGGTCGCGCGGTCGCTGTATGATTTTCGGCCGACGGCCTCCTCACCGATCATGTTGAGGACGCTCTGTTGGACCTCGTCGGCGGACTCGTAGGTCTGGTCGTCCTGTGTGTCGAGTACCGACTGGAGTTCGACCGTGCCGTTCGCGTGCTCGATCTCGCGGTCACCGTGGGCCGCGAGCAAGTCCTCGTTCGTCAGCGGGTACGATTCGGCGTCGAGTTCGTCGTCGAGACCGCCGAAATCGAGACCCATATCGCGGTCTTCTGTCACTGTGCT
This sequence comes from Halorientalis sp. IM1011, assembly GCF_001989615.1. NCBI lineage: Archaea > Methanobacteriati > Methanobacteriota > Halobacteria > Halobacteriales > Haloarculaceae > Halorientalis > Halorientalis sp. IM1011. The sequence goes on from NZ_CP019069.1 coordinate 89,850, forward strand.
CACCGACAGCCCGTACCACGCCGACGGACAAAAGGGGTCGGGCCGCAACTCCGACGGGAGCGTCAGGTCGGTTCACCCTCCGACTCGAGTTGTTTCCCCGTCTCGGGTTCGTCCTTCGTCCTGGGGTCGTCCTTCGCCCGGAGTTCGACGTCGGTCCCGGTCGTCCGCTCGATGCGGTCCGTGTCGATCCGATAGGCGTCCTCGTCGTACCCCTCCCACTTCAGCGTCGTCTTGACCCGGTCGACCAGCGACGGATCGGGTTTGACGTAGATCCCCTCGGCAGTCACGTCCGTCACGATCCCGATATCGTTACCTGCCGCGTCGACGACCGTCTTCCCCTCGTCGGTCTCGGTGAGCGTCGGCCGTTCCTTTGCCATGGTACCACTGGTCACGGTACGCGGGGAGCAGCCATAACTCTCCGGGGCGGGAGCGTCGGGCCGGAACGCCGGCGGGTTCGGCCAGCCGGCTGATTTGAGTGACTTGGGCCTGCAGGCTCGGTGTTGATCCGGGTTGGCGGTGTATCGGCCACCGGTGAGACCCATGAGTTTCCACGCGCGAACGGTCCTGCAGGTCGAGGTACCGGACATGATCTCGTCGACGATCGCCGACGTGGTCGCGTTCCTCCCCCGACTGATCGGTGCGTTACTGATCCTGCTGATCGGCTGGGCGATCGGGATCGCGATCGGCAAGGTCGTCAGCAAGGTGACCGATAGCGCCGAACTCGACCAGCTGGTACTCGATACGCCGCTCGGGAGGATGCTGGGGGGAACGGAAAAGGCCGTCTCGCGGGCGTTCGGGGCCACGGCGAAGTGGTTCGTCGTCGCCCTGTCCGTCCTGGCGGCCGCGGACGTGCTGGCGGTCACGTTGCTCTCGGAGTGGATCCAGACCGCGGTGTCGTACCTCCCCGCGTTCATCGGCGGGCTGGCGGTCATCGTCGCCGGGTTCATCGTCGCGGACTTCATCGGCGACGCGATGATGCGAACCCGGGCGGCGACCCAGACGGCGTACACGTCCTGGTTCGCCACGGGCACCCGGATGTTCCTGTATTTCACCGCGGTCGTGATCGGCCTCGACACGATGGGGATCGACGTGAGTATCCTGTTCGTGTTCGCCCGTGCGCTGGCCTACGGGCTCGGCGCGGCGATCGCCATCGGCCTGGGCGTCGCGTTCGGGTGGGGCGGCCACCGCTACGTCGCCAACAACATCGACCGCTGGATGGGACAGGCCTCCAACGGAGCACCGCGCCCGTCCGGCTCACCCGAAGCCGACGGGGGAGCGCGAGACCGGCCCGCTCCCGGCAATCGGGAGCCACCCGTACCAGACGACCGGGACCCGACCGCGTCGGACGACCGAACGGAGGACTGACAACGGAACTCGACAGCCTGCGGGCACCAGCTGGCTGATACGCTGGCTCGGACCAGCCGGCGTTCGGGCCGTGTCCCCTGTTTCGCCGAGCTTTCCCACCTGTCAACGCGGGCTCAGGAGCGGGTACTGCCGCGTTACCACACGTAATCAGTGTATAATAAAACGTCCGTCCGTTCTGGACTTCCCATGGGCACGATCGTGGAGGCACAGGTCCCGGCGTCGGAGTTCGCGCTCGGTGACACGGTAGCATCGGTTCCGGACGTCTCCTTCGAGCCCGTCCGAACAGTCTCGGCCGGGACGGAGCGACCGTTACCGTTCCTGTGGGCCGCAGCCCCGGAGTTCGACCGCCTCGACGAGGCGCTGCGTGCCGACGAGAGCACGGCCGACGTACACCGACTGGTCCGTGACGGGAACCACGTCCTCTACGCCGTCCGCTGGCAGTCCCGCGTCCGCGCGCTCGTCCAGCTCGTCGCCGTCGAGGACGGCACGCTGCTCGACGCCCGACTCCACGACGACACGTGGAAGCTGCGCGTCCTCTTCCCGGAGAAGGCGGCGATGTCGTCGTTCTACGACACCTGCCGGAACTACGGCCTCGACATCGACGTGAACCGGGTGAACGGCCTCGAAAGCGTCGTCCGGCACGGCGGAACGCGACTCTCCCCCGAGCAGTACGAGGCACTCTCCGAGGCGCTGGAAGCTGACTACTACGGCGTCCCGCGGGGTTCGACACTGGTCGAACTGTCCGACCGCCTCGACGTCTCCCACCAGGCCGTCTCCGAGCGACTCCGGCGGGCCCACCAGTCCCTCATCGAGTCGTCGCTCCACGACGGCCTCACGCCGGACGAGCCACACCCCTGACCGGGATCGCCCCCGCCGGGCGACGTCGGAAATCCGGCAGTATTCCGCTGGTCCCGGTAGCGACGGGACCGTGACGGGGCGGCCTCGGCAGGTACTTCCCAACAGTCCGGCTCACCCGAGCCGGTCGCGTCCCTCGGTACCTTCGTAGGCAAGTCCGGCGTTCGGGGGGCGACGGCCGGCGAGGACGACGTTCGTGACGCCCCCGAGCAGGAAGATCAGCGATGCGAAGTAGAGCCAGGTGATGAGCAGGAGGACGCCGCCGAGGACGCCGTACAGTTCCGCGGTCGAGGAGAGGGAGATGTACAGTTGAAAGAGCAGTTGCAGGAGCGTCCAGCCGACCACGGTGACGATCACACCGGGCACCGCTTCCAGGGGCTCGATGTCCACGTCCGGGAAGACGTAGTACACCGGGTAGAAGACGGCCGACAGCGCCGCGATCAGAAAGAGGACGTTGAGAACGCCCAGGAACGGAAGCTGTGGGACCATCGCGAAGATCAGGCCGGCGAACAACATCGCGAGCGTCGCGCCGGCCATCGCCGAGATCACGATCAGCGCGTCGGTCACCTGCCCCCGGAGCGGGCGGCGGCCCTCCGTGTCGTACAGCTGTGCGAATGCGGTATCGAGCCGACGGAACAGCGTGGTCGCACCCCACAGCAGCGCCACGAGCCCGAGTACGGAGAGTCCGAGTCGACCGCTGGCGCGGGTCAACGCGTCGTAGACCACGTTCTGTCCGGCCGGGGAGAGGTACTGTCGGGTCAGCGACAGTACGACGGCGACGAGGCGATCACCGCCGAGCCACGAGAGGGCAATTACGATCAGTAACAGGAGCGGGAGCAGGGAGACGAACGCGGAGTACGCCAGACTCCCGGCCATGAAGGGCACGTCACGCTCGCGAAACTCGGTGACGATCACGCGGACGACGGTGGTCGCCTCGCCGACCCGATCGGGAAGCGCGTTACTCATCGCGCACACCGCCGTCGGCGTCGTGACTCGGGCCACATCCGTGCTAGCACGTGGGATGGCAGGCACTTATCAGTCGCGGGGCATCGCCCGGTCGATAGCTCGGTTCCTTGCAGTGGCTGGCCGCGGGTTTTCCCGTCCGGACGTGGAGCGATCAGTCGCTGCTCCGCGCAGCCGTGATTCCCATGCACCCCGAGGAGACCCGACCGAAAGGCGGCGACACGACCGATAACGGCGACGGCGTCACCGACGGCGGCGACGGCCACCGTTCGCTGTGGCTGGCCGAGGAGTCCGAGACCCAGTACGGCCCGCTGACCGACGACCTGACCGTCGACACCGTCGTCGTCGGCGGGGGAATCGTCGGTATCACGACGGCCTACCACCTCGCGACCGCCGGGCAGTCCGTAGCGCTGCTCGAACGCGACCGCCTGCTCGGCGGGACGACCGGCCACACGACGGCGAAACTCACCTCGCTGCACGGCCTGCGGTACGCCGACCTGCTCGAACGCCGGGGAGAGACCCGGGCCAGGGAGTACGCCGAGGCGAACGAGGCCGCCATCGACCGCGTCGAGCGACTGGTCGACGACCTCGGCGTCGACTGTGAGTTCGAACGCACCGAGGCGTACACCTACGTGACGGACCGGGATCGGGTGTCCCGTGTACGGGAGGAAGTCCGGGCCGCGGAGCGACTCGACCTCCCCGCGTCGCTCGCCGAGACGACCGATCTCCCGTTCGAGATCGCGGGCGCGGTCCGGTTCGACTCGCAGGCGCGGTTCGATCCCGCGACCTACCTGCAGGAGCTCGCGGCCGCGACGGCAGATTCGGGTGGCCGGCTCTTCGAGCGGACGACGGCGACGGGCGTCTCGGGCGGGTCGCCCTGTCGCGTCGAGACCGACCGGGGGACGATCACGGCCGACGCCGTCGCGGTCGCGACGAACTTCCCGATCACGGACCACGCGGGGTACTTCGCACGGATGACGCCCAAACGGTCGTACGTCCTCGCCGTTCGCCTGCGGGACGAACCGCCGGAGGGGCTGTACTACGATCCGACGGAGCCGTACTTCTCCGTCCGGCCGCGGCCGGGCGACCGCGACTCGCTGGCGCTGATCGGCGGGCAGAACCACCGCACTGGACACGGCGGCAGTACCGCGGCCCGCTACCGCCGACTCGAATCCCAGGCGCGCGACCGGTTCGACGTCGAGGCCGTCGAGTACCGCTGGTCGACCCAGGACTTCCGGACGTTCGACGACGTGCCGTTCGTGGGGACACTCCCGGTGTTCGACGAGGGCGTGTACGTCGCGACGGGGTTCGGTGGCTGGGGGATGACCAACGGCACCGCGGCGGCACGGCAGCTCGCGGACCGCATCCTCGGTCGCGATCCGGAGTGGAGCCGCGTGTTCCGACCGACGCGAGTCACGCTCGGCGTCGGACCGTTCGTCTCCCACAACGCTCAGGCCGCTCGGCATCTCCTCTCCGGGCGGTTCGGGCAACGGACGACGCCGCCCGCGGCCGCGCTCGATCCCGGCGAGGCGGGCGTCTTCCGCCGCGACGGGGAACAGGTCGCCGCCTACCGCGACGCGGACGGGCGACTGTACACCCGGTCGGCGGTGTGTCCCCACCTGGGCTGTCTCGTCGAGTGGAACGACGGCGAGCGCTCCTGGGACTGCCCGTGTCACGGCTCCCGGTTCGACGTGGACGGGACCGTCCTCGACGCGCCCGCGGTCCAGGAACTGGAACCGGTCGACGTTCGACCCACCCGGACGGAGCGCGACCGGCGACCGTCGGCCCCGTCGGAGGAAGATTGAGGAGGCGGGCCGCCGGCCGTCACGGAGGCCCGGACTGCGACTGAGATACTGGTATCGGGTCGGCGACGGACCTCAGCGTTGCTGCTGGAAGCTCCCGCCGGTCTGCTCCTGTTGACCCTGTTGCTGGCCTCGCTGTTTGTACTGGAGGCCGCCCCGTGACTGCTCGGATTCCTGCTGGCCCTGCTGGGGCTGCTGTTGCTGACGCTGCTGGGGTCGTTGCTGTTGTTGATCCTGCTGGGGCTGCTGTTGCTGGCCCTGCTGGGGCCGTTGCTGGCTCATCGGGGACTGTTGCTGACCTCTCTGTGGCTGTTGTTGCCCCATCCGAGATTGCTGTCCCTGCTGGCGGCCCTGAATCTGTGGCTGTTGCTGTTGCCCCATCTGAGACGGCTGTTGTCGACCCATCCGGGACTGTTGTCCCTGCTGTGGCTGCTGTTGTCTCATCTGGGGTCGCTGTTGACTCATCTGTGGCTGCTGTTGGCCTATCTGTGACTGTTGCCGGCCGATCTGTGGTTGCTGTTCCCGCTGGAACTGTTGCTGGCCCCCTCGCTGGCGGGACTGGGCCTGCTGTCCCTGCTGGGTGCCCTGTCCCCGGATTTCGCCGCCGAACTGCTCGCTCTGGCCCCGCTGTGGCATCTGCTGGGACTGTTTTTTCTGGCCGGACTCCTGCTGGGACTGCTGTGGTTGCATGCCAGCCTGGGACTGCTGAGAGTGCTGTCCCTGTGCCAGCCCGATCTGCTGTCGAAACTGTCGTTTGCCCTGCTCGCCCTGCTGGTCGTGCTGCTGGGGTTGTTGCTCGATCTGCCCCTGCTGTCGTCCCTGTTGGCGCTGCTGTTGCTGGCGTCCCTGCTGGCCGCCCTGTTGCTGTCTCTGCCCTTTCTGGCCCTGATTCTGCTGGCCCTGGCCCTGCTGATACTGTTCGGTCTGGTATGGATTTTGCTGGTTCATGGGTTCGTCTGTGGCTGCTGTCAGCTGTGTATCGGCTCCCGTTCCGGGTGAGGAAGCGGTCCCGGGACGGCGTTACCGGAGTCCGTCGCTACCCCGTCGGTGGCTGCCACCGCGCCGCCATTAACCGTTTCGTCGGTTCCGGGTTCTAAGGCGACGTTACTCCGTTTCGTCGGGAGTTGGGGCCGGCTAGAACCCCTGTGTCATGCCGCCGGAGGCGCCACCGGACTGCATTCCGCCGCCTCCCATTCCGCCACCACCCATTCCGCCGCCGGCTCCCTGCGTCGTGCCCATCCCCTGCTGGATCTCCTGCATCGTCTGCCCGAGAACCTGCGCGCACTCCTGACAGTGGCTGCGGTCGTGCTGCCCGCACTCCTTCGCACAGGCCTGGGCGGCCTGCTGGAAGGTCTGAAGGATCGATCCGGCGAACCGAGAGTTCTTCGGGAGCAGAGCGATGGCCGCCTCGCCGATCTCCGTCACGTCCTCACAGAGCCGGATGCACTCCACCATCTGCGGATTGCTCTCCTGAATGCACTGGTCCGCACACCAGCCACACACGTCGATAGCGCGTGCGATGCTTTCGGCGAGTTGCTGGGGCTGGCCGGGCTGTTGCTGGGAGCCGCCCTGGGACATCCAGCCCTGTGTCTGTCCGTACTGCTGTCCGCCCTGTGTGCCTGTCGACTGCTGGAACTGGCCCTGGGTCATGATCTGACGGGCGAAGACGCCCAGCGGGAGTTTCACTACCCGGTCAATAGGTATATCTCGGTTATCGCCAGTAACGGCGGCGTATCTGCTCACACCCCCGGAACGCCGGCCGCGTCGAACGTCGTCACCCCGAGGGCAGCGAGGATGGCGACGACCACGAGCGAGGCGATCCAGGCGATCAGTGCGATCCCGATGGCCTTGAGCCAGCCGCCGGGGTACCGGTAGTTGATGACGGCGATGTACGCGATCAGCGCGACGAGTGGGCCGAGCAGGGGAATCCAGCCGATAAACAGCGCGACGAATGTCCAGACGATCGCCCCGATCAGTGCCGTGACGAGCGCGTAGGTGTAGTCGTCGGTGTTGGTGATCACCCGCGCCCCGACGTAGATGCCGAGCGCGCCGATGAGGAGGCTCACCACGAACACGATGATGGAGTCGATGACGGCCATGCCGCCACTCACCCACCACGTACCGTTGTTATTGGGAGGTTTCCCGAATCGACGGCTCGACGGGCGAAACCCCGGACGCGTCAGGGTTCGACCCATCCACCGTCGGCAGCTGCGCGCTGGACGGCGTCGAGCAGTCGCTGGACCGCCAGCCCCGCCTCGAAGTCGGGGTCGTACGGGTCGTCGGCCGCGATCGCGCGCAAGAACTCGTAGTTCTCGTGGACCACCGCGTGCTCCCAGCCGAGGACGTGCCCCGGCGGCCACCAGTGGTCCGCGTAGGGATCGTCGGCCTCGGTGACGAGCTCCCGCTCGAATCCGCGACTGTCGGGCCATCGGACGAGGAGTTCGTTGGGGCGTTCGAGCGACCAGCGCAGCGCGCCCTCGGTCCCGTCGAGTTCGATCCGGTGGTCGTTCTTCCGCCCGGGCGCGACCCGAGAGACCTCGACGGTTCCCGTCGCGCCGTTCTCGAAGGCCAGCTGCGCGGTGGTGGCGTCGTCGACGGTGACCGACTGCGTGCCGTCGCCCTCGGGATCGGGCCGTTCGTCGACGAACGTTCGGGTGTGACCGCTGACCCGGGTCACGTCGCCGACGAAGTAGCGCGCGAGGTCGAGCGTGTGCGCGCCGAGGTCGCCCAGCGCGCCGCTGCCGGCGAGGTCGGCGTCCAGCCGCCAGGACCACGGGGCCGTCGGGTCGACGAGCCAGTCCTGGAGATAGCGGCCGCGGAACGCACGGATCTCGCCGAGTTTCCCGGCCTCGACGAGTCGCTTCGCGCGCGCGACCGCGGGCAGAAACCGGTAGTTGAACGCGACGGCGGCGGTGGCGTCGCTCTCGCGCGCGGCGGTCGCCATCCGTTCCGCGTCGTCGAGGCTGTCCGCGAGCGGTTTCTCACAGAGGACGTGGACGCCGGCGTCGAGCGCCTCGATCGCCGGTTCGGCGTGCAGGAAGTTCGGGGCGAGGTTGTAGAACACGTCCACGTCGTCGATGGCGTCGCGCCAGCCGGTCGCGGTCTCGGTGAATCCGAGCCGGTCGGCGGCGTCGTCGAGGGCCGCCTCGTCGCGTCCGATCAGGATCCGCCGTTCGGTCTCGGGGGTATCGGGGAAGAACATCGGGAGCCGCGCGAGGGCGTTGGCGTGGGCCCGGCCCATGAACCGGTAGCCGAGGAAGCCGATCCGGAGCGTCACGCCCAGAACGCCTCCCCGGGTTCGGATTCCAGCAGGACCCGGTCCAGTAGCTCGACGGCCTTCTCGAGGCCTTCCTGCGGGCTCGTCAGGGCGTCCTCGTGTTCGATGCTCACCGCGCCGTCGTAGCCCACCAGACGCAGGGCGGTGACGATGCGTTTCCAGTGTTGCTCGCCGTGGCCGTACCCCACCGTTCGGAACAGCCACGACCGCTCGGCGGGCCGGTCGTAGGCCGTCGTGTCGAGGACCCCGCGGGTTCGCTGCCGGGACTCGTACAGTTCCGTGTCTTTGGCGTGGACGTGGTGGATCGCGTCGCGCTCGCCGAGCCAGCGGATCGTCGCGACCGGATCGATCCCCTGCCAGTAGAGGTGCGAGGGGTCGACGTTCGCACCGACCCGTTCGTTGGTCGCGTCGCGGAGGCGAGCGAGGGCGTGGGGTTCGTGGGCGAGTGTATTCGGGTGCATCTCGATGGCTACGTCGACGCCGTGTTCGGCCGCGAGGGCGGCCACGTCGGTCCAGTACTCGGTGGCGCGGTCCCACTGGTACGCGAGGGCGTCGGCGTGTTCGGGCGGCCAGGGGGCCGTGATCCAGTTCGGCGTCACGTCCTCGGGGCTGCCACCGGGGAGTCCGGAAAAGCAGGTGACGGCGGCCACGTCGAGTGCGTCGGCGAGGCGGATCGCCCGGCGGAGTTCGCGGTCGGCCCGGTCGGCACGGTCGTCGTCGGGGTGGAGCGGGTTGTTGTGCGTCGCGAGCGCGCTGATCGACAGGTCCCGGTCGTCGAGAGTCGTGTCGAGGGTCGCTCGTTCGTCCGGGTCTTCCAGCAACGTGTCGGGGTCGAGGTGGTCACTCCCGGGGAAGCCGCCACAGCCCAGTTCCACGGCGTCGACGCCCAGGTCGGCGAGGTAATCGAGTGTGTCCTCCAGGGGGCGCTCCCCGAGGGGGACGGTCAGGACACCGAGGTCCATACCTGTCGTTCCACGCGCGGCCGGTAATAGTTCACCCCGGCGTGGGAGTCTCCTCGGGTGGCGCGCTCGGGACTCCCCTCACCGCTGGGGGCGGGAGCGGCCGTCGGCACCGTCGTCGGTTCGGGAGCGATTGACGTCGAGTTCGGCTTCGAGCGCGCGGAGTCGGCGGTACATCCGTCGTTCGGACTGAGATATCCGGCGGTCGAGACGCTCGATTTGCCGTTCCGTATCGTTGTCCAGTGCCGTGCAGTACTGCTCGTGCGTCGCGAGTCGGTCGTACGGGACCGGCCGCTCACAGCCAGGGCAGGTCGGCATGTGTCGTCCGTAGTACAACCGCTCACGGCTTCACTCTTTGGTCGCCTGCGGGAGGTGTTCCGGAACGGAGGCTGGCGGAGTCGGGAGACGGCGGCGTCAGACCTTTCGCCGTGAATAACACAGGAGTTGTATGGTCCTGCAGATCGGCGTCATCGGTGTCGGCGGACTCGGCTACCTCCAGGCCAAGACGTACGCTGAACTCGGGAGCGTCGATATCGTCGCGGCCGCGGACGTCACTGCGGACGCTCGCGACCTCTTCGAGCGAGAGTTCCACGCACCGGCCTACGAGACGTACCGCGCACTCCTGCACGAACACGGTGCCGAACTCGACGCCGTCACCATCGTCACACCCCACACCCTCCACTACGAACAGACCATGGCCTGTCTGGAATCGGGCCTGCACGTCCTCGTCGAGAAACCGATGGTCACGGACGTGGGCCACGCCAAAGGGCTCGTCGAGGCGGCTGCCGATCGCAATCTCGTCCTGCAGGTCGGCTACCAGCGCCGGTTCCACGACGGGTTCAGGGAGATCGACCGGGTGCTCCGGAGCGGTCGCATCGGCCGCCTCCGCGCCGTGGACTGTTTCGTCAGTCAGAACTGGATCGACAACCACCGCGGCACCTGGCGGGTCGATCCCCAGCTGTCCGGCGGCGGCCAGCTCTACGACACCGGCTCACACGTCCTCGACGCTCTCGTCTGGCTCTCTCACGCCCAGCCGACGGCGGTGACTGCCCAGATCCAGTACGCCATGCCCGATATCGACGTCGACAGCGTGTTGACGGTCAGACTGGAGCGCGACGCCGAACCGATCCTGGCGAGCGTCGCCATCGTCGGTGACGGCGTCGACGCCACTCCCCGGGAGGGATACCGGTTCTGGGGAACCGACGGGACCATCTCCTACATGGACGACGAACTGGAGATCGACGAACAGAACGGCGCAGCCTACCGGACCGAGATGGCCATCGACGCCGACTTCGACACGCTCAACCGCCGGAAGCTCCGGAACTTCGTCGACGCAATCGAGGGGACGGCCGAGTTAGCCGTCCCCGGAACCGTCGGGCTCACCATCACCGCGCTCACCGAAGCGGCCTACGAGGCGGACGCGACGGACTCTACCGTGTCGGTCCAGTCGGTCGTCGAGAACGCCACCGTCCAGCAGTGAGATTCCGGCGCGATTCCGCCTGCGTCAGCCACCCGGCACGACCCGGCGCGCGAGCCAGCCGAGGAAGGGTGCCACGTCGCGCTGGGACGTGAGGCGGTACTCGGCGGCGGTGTCACGCGAGCCGACGTGGACCCCGACGTCACCGGCTGTGAGGACCCGGAAGACGTCCTCGTCCGTGGTATCGTCGCCGAGATAGACGGTCCGATACCCGTCGGGAAGCCGCCCCTGCATCCAGCGCACCGCCTGCCCTTTGTCCCAGTCGATGCGCGGCCGTATCTCGACCGATTTGCGCCCGGAGACGAGTTCGAGCCGATCGTCCAGTTCCGGAGAGAGCGCATCGATGCGGTCGGTCACGACGGATTGCAGCGCCGCCGGGACCCGTCGATAGTGGACCGTCAGCGAGAGCCGCTTGTCCTCGATCTGGCAGCCGGGCACGTCACCGAGCGCCTGCCGGAGAACGGTCCCAGCGTGGTCGAGGGCGGGCCTGTGACGTTCCACCTCGGGATGGAGCTCTCTCGTGTCACCCCATACCAGTTCGAGCCCGTGATTGCCTGCGTAGACTGCATCCGTGATTCCGGTGCGCGAGCGGAGATCGTCCAGTTCGCGGCCGCTCACGATGGCGACGACGGCGTCGGTCCGCGCGGCGAGACCGCCGAGGGCGGCCGCGTTCGCGGTGGTGATCTGCGGGTGATCGGGATCCTTCGCGATGGGTGCGAGCGTGCCGTCGAAGTCGGTGGCGACCAGCAGTCCCGATCCGCGTTCCAGTCGCGCCGCGATCTCGCCGAGATGGGAAGCAGCCGGTCTCGTTCCGCGCTCGTGTGCTGGCGGCCGTGTTCGACGCTGTGAATTCGGCCGGCGCTGGTAATTGGTATCGTTAGTCACGGGTCGTAGGTCACGCGGGACGACGATGTACCGGAGACCGCCGTTCGCCCGGTCGGAGGCACTGGTTGACCCACGAATCGAGGGTCTGTTCGGTAACCGCCCGACGGAGGCCGTCCATCCGCTGTCGTCGCTCGTCGTCCGGCATGGCGAGGGCGTCCTCGATGGTCGTGGCGAAGTCGGGCACGTCCAGGGGGTCGATCGCGAGTGCGTGGTCGCCGAACTCGTCGTACGCACCGGTCCCTCGACTCAACAGGAGGACGCCCGGGTCGGAGCCCTGCGCGGCGACGTACTCCTGGGCGACGAGGTTCATCCCGTCCCTGAGCGGGCTGACGATGGCGAGGTCCGCCTCGCGGTAGAGCCCGAACAGTTCGGCCTGTGAGAGGTGCGCCGTCGTGTAGATGACCGGTTGCCAGTCGTCGGTGCCGAACCGATCGTTGAGCCGCTCGACCCGATCCTCGACGGTCGCCCGAATCTCCCTGTACGCCTTGATCTCCTCCCGGCTGACGCTCCCGACCTGCACGTAGGTGAGGTCACCGCGGAGGTCGGGATTGTCGGTCAGGAGCCGTTCGAGCGCGCGGAGGCGTTCGGGGATTCCCTTGGTGTAGTCCAGTCGGTCGACGCCGACACCTAGCGTCACGTCGTCGGCGATTCCGTGCTGTTTCCTGAGACGGGCCGGGAACGCGGTCGCGGCCGCAGTCCCTACGGTGTCGCGAACGTCCTCGACGGGAACGCCCATCGGATTAGACTGGATGGCGATCTCACGACCGCGATACGCGATCCGTCGGTCGGACCAGTCGACGACGGCATCGTCGACGGCGGTCGCGACGCACTCGAGGAAGTTCTGGACGTAGCGTTCGGTGTGGAACCCGATCCGGTCACAGCCGAGTAGCCCCCGGAGAAGATCCTGTCGTCGCGGGCAGGCGCGGAACGTGTCCCACGCCGGCCAGGGGATGTGCCAGAACTGCGCCACGTCGACCGCCGGGCCGAGTTGCCGTCGGACGATACGCGGCGCGAGCGCGAAGTGATAATCGTGAAACCAGATCGTCGTCTCGTCGAGTCGGTCCCCGGGCGCGCTCGCGATTGCATTCGCGGCGAATCGCTCGTTCACCGTCCGATAGGTGTCCCAGAACGCCCCCTCGCAGTTCACGTGACCGAGAAACGAGTGACAGAGCGGCCACAGCACCTGGTTGCTGAACCCGTAGTAATAGTTCTCCACCTCGGCGTCGGAGAGCCAGACGCGTCGCAACGTGTATCGTTCGTCCGTCGGCCCCGAGTCGGTTCGAGGGGGTGCCCCGGACGAATTTCGAGGGGGCGCCCCGGACGAATCGGTGTTTTCCGATAGATCCTCGGCTGGCGGGACCGCGACACAGCCGTCGTCGTCGACGACTTCCTCGTCGGCGTCACCGTCCCCCCAAGCGATCCACGTGCCGCCGAGTTTTCGCATCACCGGATCGAGACCCGCAGTGACACCTCCCGTCGGTCGGTCCACAGTGATCGCCCCCTCGTCGAACTCGTGACTGTACGGCTGTCGGTTCGACACTACGATCAGATCGCGAGCCACGTTTCGATCAGGCGGCCCATGCCCCGCTCCTATGTCGCGTTGCGGTTGCCGTGTCGATTCCCGATTCGACGATCCGGGACCACCGGTCCCGGTTCCGTTCGGCCGTGGTGGCGTATGGTCGTACATGATCCCGAGAGATACCGTAGTCCGGACCGGAGTGCAGGTTTTGCCGGACCAAGCCGGTGGTGCTTGCATCTGAAAGGACGATCCCGGTTGGACGACGGATCCCCTGGTCACGGTCGATGCCGACAACGGGTCACGGTCGATGCCGACACCCGGACAGAATCGAACTCCGTCCTCGGTGAGTCACGGCGAAGCGGCAGTGGGAGCCGACCGGATCCTTGCCACTTCGTTTCGTATTCACAGCTATTTACAGTCGTATGGCTGTAAAGTTGGAGCGACAGACAGGAGTAGCGTTCACGAGGGACGAGTCAGTGGCGCGCGCACACCGGGTTTCCGGTGAAACGGGTGGTAGAGAGGGGGTGTGGAACGAGGGGTGTTTGTTCGAGGCGAGGTGGTATTTGGAGCGCGCGCACACCGGGTTTCCGGTGAAACCGGGGCAGAAGGGGACTGGGGAGGGAGATCCAGCGGGGGACGAGGGAAAACACCCTAGAAACAGACACACACCGGATTTCCGGTGAAAGTCTATGCTAGAGCGGCCAGTAGTACCGAAATCCGCTGAGATATTGTGGCGCTAGAGACTGAGCTAGAGACTGGGCTTCCGCTAGCACTATCTGAATAAAACTGGATAAAATTGATAACTGTGTTTAATTACATTAGTTTTATATACTACAAAGGAGTAAAGTCCATTGATTAGATCACAACCATTAGAGTGATAGCTGGCGCTATCACGTAGAGCGGAAGCTGCCATCCGAAACGATCCTCTTCGAGTGGTGTGGTTCTCGCTTTCGGTATCGTTCTTCGCTCCAGCTCTCGCTGTCACGCTTGCTTCCACTCTCGGTTCGATTCCTCTGTCACCGTGATCTCCCTCCGTTCTGGTCCGTAGCTTTCTCGTTGAGAGGTCTACTCCGGCTTCAGACGGCGCTTCGACCGACGATACTCCTGCAGACAACGTGCAACCGACGACACTCTCATCGACGACCTCACTGGCGACGGCTCCCCACCGACGATCCCTCAACCCCCGTTTCAACTGCACCCCTCCCCCTCCAACCCCCCATTTCACCGGAAACCCGGTGTGTGTCTCTAACCCGATTCTTTATAAACCATTTCACCGGAAACCCGGTGTCCGATTTCGAAATTTTACAAAAGTTATAATACATAAATTCTCCATCCAGTTTCTGGCTTCGTCCATCGGTCGTCAGTGTCCCGACATCTCACTGGGATTCACTTCTCGATCGTCGTCACCAACTGGTCTTTCTGAACCGGTCGGTGCCGGCTACCCCTCGTTAGCCTGAACGTACGTTCGAACGTCTCGGGTAATTGGTGTATAACTATAGACGAAAATTCATAACGAGAATACGGACCCATGTTCGACCTGACTGGTTTCCAACGAGACATCATGTACCTGGTTGCGGGGTTAGACGACCCACACGGCCTCGCGGTCAAGGACGAACTCGAGAAGTACTACGAATCGGAGATACACCACGGCCGCCTGTATCCGAACCTGGACGAACTGGTGAAGAAAGGCCTCATCAAGAAAGGCAAGAAGGATCGACGTACCAACGTCTACAAACTCACCGACCGCGGCGTTCGCGAGCTTCAGGACCGTCGGGACTGGGAAGACCAGTACCTGCAGGACAAACAGGCCATCCCGACGTAACGGCCCACGTAGCGATCCCGACTATTTTTTCGACCCGTCCGACCAGCCAGTTACGGATCGGCAGTTCCTGACAGCGTCAGTGACTCTCACCGACGCCGATCGCACATGGACCGGGTAACAAACCGTCCATCTCCCGTCGATCGGAGTCGATGCTACCGTCCCGGGAGACGCGATCGGCGCTATCGGCGGACCACCACAGCTGGCTCCGGTCCGTCTCGCTGCCCTGGATACTCGCTCTCGTCGCGAGCAAGTCGGGCGATCTCGTGACGACCGTCGTCGGACTGGCGGTCGTCGACGGCCTCACGGAACGCAATCCCGTGGCCGGTACTGTCTTCCGCCAGTTCGGCGTCGTCGGACTGTGCGTGATGACCGCCGCCGTGTTGCTCGTCGTCGTCCTCGTCGTCGAGCATGCTGCATCGGTCCTCGAACGTCACGACGATACCTCGGTCGGGCCAAACACCGTCTATTTCCTGGGATACTTGCCACTCGTTACCGTATTCGGTGCGGCGACGGTGTATAACGCCGTCTTACTCTGTATACACGCCTGACTGCGCCCGGTTGGGTCGGCGTATCGGGCTGCCGTCCGTGGGTTACTGCGCATAACCGGGGTATAACTATCCCACCGGCACGATACGCCCCGGTCGATGTCGCGCCGGTACGGTCCGGCGAAGGGTGATAGCATGGACGAGGCTCATACGACCGACGACGTGGCGGACGATGTACAGGCGGAGCCGGAACTGATCTCGGTGGTCGTCGAGGACGACGACGCGCCCGACCAGTGTACCATCTTCCACCCGGAGTCGTCGGGTGTCGACCGGATGTCACAGTGGATCACTGCGGAGACCGATCTCTTCGTCGATCTCTACAGCGTCCGGTAGAACCAGAAATTCGGTTGTCGGACACTCAGTCGCCGGTCTCAGCCCCGACTTCGATCGCGTGGAGTGCCGAACAGCCGCCGACGGCCAGGACGAGCACGCCCAGGGCGGCGATCGACGCTGCGCCGCCCGCGACCAGGCTGACGAAAAAGAGCGCGGCACCGACGCCGCTCAGCCCGAGATAGTACTCGTGCCAGGGTCGCGTGTCCGGTGACTGGTTGTCCAGATACTCGTAGAGCTGTGGGGCGTTCTCACCGAGAGAGACGATCCCGCGGTTCTGGTTGAACTGGACGATTCCCATGTCGGCCATCTTCGGCAGGTGACACTGGTAGAGGCCCACGTACACCCGCTTGCGCTGGCTGGAGGTGATCGACGCGATGTCCGTGTCGTTTTCCAGCGCAGCGATATGCTCCGCCAGGTCACTGAGTGTGACCTGCTGTTCGTGTTCGCGCAGGTATCTGATCACTTCGCGACGACGCTCGTTTTTCAAAATCTCGAATATGAGATCTAGTGATAGTTCTTCGGCGGGCGACTCCTCACCCCCCTCGGCGCTCGTCGTCGGTTCCGTTGCCGATTCCTCGATCTGCTGTGTCGTTGGTCCCGTTGACCCCGTTTCCTGTGTACTCATGCTCTAATCACCCGTCTCTGGGATCGCACTCGTTCCCCCTCCCAGTCGGTCGTGTACGTCCTACCGGGACGCGTCTCCATTCGCCCCTTTACTGCTGGTAGGCCTCTCCCAATGACCGACGCCACGTGGGAACGCGTTGATTTATCCGCGGCGTCTACACGCACGACAGGCAGGCACTTAATTGTTATTTGTCGTATAAGAAATGAATACTTCACGCTGGCGCTACGATCGGTAAGGATCTGTTTCGGTCTCGGTGGCTAGCGAATCAGCACGGTCAGACAGTAACAGGACGGAGAACAGCAACCGCACGGTCGTATAGTATCAAAAACATTTTCGAAAAATGGGATCGGACGAGATACGTTCGGGCGTGTCAGTCACTCTCTACCGGAATCACCGACACCGACGGTCGTCACCGGGGTTTCGAATTCGGTACCGTCGACGACGTTTCGGCCGTCGACGACGACCGCACCGTCGAGTTCGCTCCAGTCGAGGCTGTCGAACTCGTCGTGAGCAGTCGCGACGACCACCCCATCTAATTCCGTCTCGGGGAGGTCACCGACCTCGGCCGATCGGACGTCGAACGCGTCCAGGTCGACGACGGGATCGACCCCGATTACGTCGGCGCCGGCGTCTCGCAGCAGGGACGCGATGGCGACGCCGGGGGATTCACGGGTCTCGTCGACGCCGGGCCGGTACGCGAGACCGAGGACGGCGACCGTCGCGTCCGAGGGTGCCACGCCCGTCTCGCGCAGTGCCTCGCACAGTTTCCCGACGGTGTATCCCGGCATCGCGTCGTTGATGCGTCTCGCCCGTCGCAACAGGGGCGTCCCGGTCTCGGTAGTGTCGATGAGGAAGTACGGATAGTAGGGGATACAGTGGCCGCCGACGCCGGCACCGGGACGATGCAGGTCGCAGTACGGTTGTGCGTTGGCCGTCTCGATGGCCTCGAACACGTCGACCCCCATCTCCTCGGTCAGCGTCGCGAGTTCGTTGGCCAGCGCGATGTTCACGTCCCGATAGACCCCCTCGAACACTTTGACGCACTCGGCGGTCGTGGCGTCGGAGACCGCGTGGACCTCGTTGTCCGTTAGCACGTCGTACAGGGCCGCGGCGGCCCGTGTACTCTCGGGGTCGACGCCCCCGACGACTTTCGGATACGCCCCGCGAACGTCACGGAGTGCCCGCCCGCTCGCGGTCCGCTCGGGACAGAACGCCACGCCGAACTCGCCGGGGTCGCAGTCGCTCTCCTCGGCCAGTATCGGGGCGACAACCTCATCGCAGGTTCCTGGCGGGACGGTCGACTCGACACACACCAGATCGCCGGGTTCGAGGCCGCTCGCGACGGCCGAGATCGCCGCCCGGAGCGTCGTGAGGTCGGGACTCCCGTCCTCGACGAGGGTCGGGACGATGACGACGTGGACGCTCGCACGGGCGGCGGCCGCGTCCCCCTCGGTCGTCGCGACGAAGGACCCGTCGGCGACGACCTCCCGCATCGCCTCGGGGAGCCCCGGTTCTCCGCTGACGGGGCAGTCCCCGTCGTTGATCGATTCGACGACGGATGCGTCGACGTCGACGCCGGTCGTGTTCCCCGTGACCTCGGCGAACACCGTCGCGAGGGGGAGCCCCATCTTGCCGAGACCGTAGACTGCCACTGGCACCCGGCCGGCGCGGATCGCGGTGCCCTGTCCGTTCGCCGGACTCGAACCACCGTACAGCGAGACGGCCGATTCGGACTCGCGGTGCATGTTAGTTCTCTATCGCCGGGGGCTCGCCGGTCGCGTGGTCGTCGATCCGACGGGCCACGTCGAGTGCGGCCAGCGCGTCCTCGCCGGTCACCGGCGGGCGCGATCCGGTGGTCGCAGCCTCGACGAAGGCTTCGAGTTCGGCCCTGAGCGGCTCCCCGTTCTCGATGGTCGGTCGCTCGATGATGCTCTCGTGGCGGTACCGAAGGTCGCCGTCGGACTCGTAGTACTCCGGGACGGAGTGGCGGTGAATCTGGACGCTCTGGGCCTCGTAATCGACGTTGACGCGACACTCCTCGGCCGTGATGGCGAGTCGTCTGACCTTCTCCTGGGTCACACGGCTGGCGGTCAGGTCGGCGACCACGCCGTCGGCCAGCTCGAGCTGGGCGGTGACGTGATTCCGGTCCCGGGTGCCCATCGCCGAGACGCGCTCGACGGTCGAGCCGATGGTCGAGAGCACCACGTCGATGTCGTGGATCATCAGATCGAGGACGACGCCGTCCTTGCTGTCGCGGTCCACCGGCGGGCCGAGCCGCTGGACGTCGACGGCGATCACGTCCAGGTCGGCGACGATCTCGGACAGCGCCCTGACGGCGGGGTTGAACCGCTCGACGTGCCCGACCTGTAACGCCACGTCCCGCTCCCGCGCCATCTCGACTAGTTCTCGCCCGCGCGCGAGGTCCGAGACGAACGGCTTCTCGACGAGGACGTTCACGCCCCGATCGATGGCCTCGGTGGCCACGCCGTAGTGGTAGCGCGTCGGGACGGCGATCGAGACCGCGTCACAGCGCTCCAGCAGGTCGGTCTGGTCCATCGCGTCGGTCCCGTACTTCGTCGCCACGTCGGCGGCGCGGTCCGCGTCGGCGTCGGCGACACCCCCGAAGTCGACCCCGGGGAGCTCGTTGTACACGCGCGCGTGATGCTGGCCCATCGATCCGACGCCGACGACGCCGGCCGTCGGTCGCTCCTCACTCATGTGTCGTCCATCGTGTCGCGGTCTCGTTTTCCGTCTCGTCGCGCCGTCTCCGGTCGTTCGTGGTGGGTTTCCGTTCGATCACTCGTGGCTCACCTCGCGGATCGTCCGCGCGATCGTGCGCCGGTCGGCCTCGGTCGTCTCGGGATGGATCGGCAGGGACAGCACTTCCTCGGCCGCCCGGCTAGCGACGGGGGCCGACGCGTCGACCCCCTCGTAGGCCGGCTGTTCGTGGATCGGCGTCGGGTAGTAGACGCCGGTGTCGACGCCGGCCGCCGACAGCGCGTCCTGCAACCGCTCCCGCCGCTGGGTCCGGATCGTGTACTGGTGGTAGACGTGTCGCCGCTCGACCGGCTCGACCGGCGGGATGACCGACGTGTCTTCGAGCATGTCGGTCAACTCGGCGGCGTTGGCGCGGCGCGCCCGGTTGAACTGGGGGAGCTTCTCCAGCTGGACCAGTCCGATGGCGGCCGCGAGGTTGGTCATCCGGAAGTTGTGTCCCAGATCCACGTGCCGGTAGCTGCCGTCGCGCCCGTGGTTGACGAACCGCTCGGCCCGCTCGGCCACGTCGTCGCGGTCGGTCACGACCGCGCCCCCCTCCCCGGTCGTCATGTTCTTCGTCGGGTAGAAGCTGAACGTCCCCGCATCGCCGATGGCGCCGACGGGGCGGCCGTCGTGGCGCGCGCCGTGGGCCTGTGCGGCGTCCTCGATCAGCGCGAGGTCGTGTGTCTCGGCGATGTCGGCGAGGTGGTCCATGTCCGCCGGCAGTCCGTAGAGGTGGACCGCGAGGATCGCGTCGACGTCGTGTTCCCTGACGACGGACTCGACCGCGTGGGGATCGAGGTTGTACGTCTCGGGGTCGATGTCGGCGAACACCGGTTCGGCACCGCAAAACCGGACGGCGTTGGCCGAGGCGACGAAGGAAAACGGCGTCGTCACGACGCGGTCGCCCTCGCCGATGCCAAGCGCGTGGAGCGCGGTGTGGAGCGCGGTCGTCCCGTTGCTGGTGGCGACCGCGTGGTCGGTCTCACAGAAGTCCGCGAAGGCGGTCTCGAACTCCGTGACGGTCTCGCCGGCCGCCAGGCGACCGGATTCGACGACCTCGGACACGCGAGCCGATTCGCGCTCGTCGAGTTGTGGGGCGGCGATGTCGACCGACCGGACGCGTTCCTCGCCGGTTACCATCGTCGTCCTCCCGGCGACCGATGTCGCTCGACAGCACAGTTGCGCCGACAGACAGTGTTCGTTCTTGGGGACCTCATGGTTCGAGTTCGCCAGCGGGCGAAACCCCTGGCACGCCTCCATCCAGTCGGCAGTTCGCCTTTGTTATGCGGCCCATTTACCCGACGTATCGGACGCCTCACGGCTGTACGCCCCGACTCCGTCGATTCCTGACCGACTACGGGTCGGTTCGGGGCCGTATCACCCGCCAGGCGACACAGTGTGGCACGCTAACGGGATGGGCGGACAACGGTAGCACGCTGGTACCGTTTATAAGCTGGGTGTAACAAAGGGACGAGGCAGAAATTGGGAGGCACGTCACGCAGAAATGACCGTGCCAGGCGTCCAGTCTCGTCGAGAGAGCTAATCACGAGGGACGAACTCCTTGATGGCATACGATCAGGAAGAACTGACGCAAGACCTCGTTTTCGACATCTTGAGCAGTCCGCGCCGTCGGTACGTTCTGTACTATCTGCGGACTGTCGGGGAGCCGGTCGCGCTGAACGACCTGGCCGAACAGGTCGCGGCGTGGGAAAACGAGACGGAAGTCGACGAACTGTCCGATCAGGAGCGCAAGCGAGTGTACGTCTCCCTGTACCAGACTCACATTCCGAAACTGGATTCGGTCGGCATCGTCGAGTACGATCAACAGAGCGGGATGGTCGAGTTGACCGACCGCGTCCACCGGATCGACGACTACCTCACCGAGACGAGCGAGCCGATCCCCTGGCAGGCGTTCTACATGGGGCTGGCCGCCGTCAGCGCGGTGTTGCTCCTGCTCGTCGGGCTCGGAATCGGCCCGTTCGGGCAGATACCGGCACTGGTTGTCGGCATCGTCATCACCGCCGGGTTCGCGATCTCGGCGTCGGCCCACTACCTCTACTGGCGGTCACAGCGAAAACAGGTGCCGAACGAACTGCGTACCCGCGGTGGCTGAGTACGTGGTTCGTCGCTGCGTCACTCGTGGACGACGCCGCTGCCGGTCCTGAGTGAGCGCATCGTCGAGCACTCCAGACACGCGTACACGTGATCCTTGTTGTCGCCGAAGACGCGGGCGAAGGCGCTCGTGACGTAACTCCCGCAGTTTTGACATCGGGTGGACGTCTCGTCTGGCGTCTCGTCGGCCACGGTCGTGAGTTCCGCTGTCATGTGCGGTAGGCACGTGGAGTGGGGGGTGCTTTGTTATAATCGGGCTATTGATGCGTATTTGGATTGTTACGAGCTTATTCAGATTGTTACGGGCTTACTGTGGGTGACCGTATCGCTGACGGCCGCTCACGCCGAATCGGGTGAGGCAGGGGCTGCGTTACGATCACACTGCGCCTTCGAAAGGTAAGTGACGAGTGGTCCGGGGGCAGGTGGAGTCCGGCGGGGAACCACCTGAGAACGTGTCGCTGACCGCGCAATAAGGGGGACAAAATTATTGGGGGTGACGACGAACAGGTGGCAAGTCACCGAAGGACGCCACGGACGAGCCGTGAGCGGTGAATCGTGTCGGTGAGGCAGTCGCGGCGGGGTGACGAAGACGTGAGCGACGGGGCTGAGTACGCGAACGAACGCGGTACGGCTGGCGCGATCAGGAGGACGATCAACTAAATGAACTCAGACTGGGACGACGTAAGCTTCGTTATCAGTTCGCAGTACCGCATCGCGGTCCTCAGGCGGCTCGCCGACGGGCCGGCGACCCCGTCGCGCATCGCGAACGACGCCGATCTCGGCATCGCACACATCTCGCGGGCCCTCCAGGGGCTCCGCGAGCGGAATCTCGTCGAACTGCTGGTCTCCGAGGACAGACGCAAGGGTCGTGTCTACGGGATCACCGAAAAAGGCGGCAACGTGTGGCAGAAGATCGAGGCCGAAAACATGGTGTAAGCGTCCGGGTTCACCCCGAGCGTCGCCACGGTCGATCTCCGGAGCCGGGCGAGTGCTTCCGAGATGCCAATACACCCCGCCCCACGACACCGTTACTCGTCTTCGGTCTCGCGTGACGCGTTCCCCACGTCGGTGTCTTCCGGAACGAGCTGTTCCGGCGTCCGCTCGTGCATCGGTGTCCGAGCGAACTCTGTAATCCGTTCCCACTCACTATCTGTCAGCCGTCCTTGCATGCGCACGTTCGTTTGGCGTGTCGTGTCTTAGTAATACCCTCCTTAGTTCACAGGTAATCGACTGGTAAAAACCGGATTCGAACACTATCGGGCACAAAGCTAGTTATTGCTCACTGATAGTATGGGTGTTCTGTCTTCGCAAGCAATCGGTAGCCGAGACGGGATCAGCCGTGAACGGGGCGTAATCGATCCGACACCGGCCGGCAGTCACAGGTGGACGGTGTCCAGTTCACGCCGCTGGGCGCGTTTCGGCGCGACGACGCCACGAGACACCGGCCGGTCGCGGTCTCCCATCAGCCGGGCGGCTGTCTGTCCGGAACGTTTAGAGGAAACCGACGCCTAGAGTTCGCTCGTTGCACATGACCGGGACGGACTGCCAGTGCAAGGTCGGCCGCGGCGTCGAGGACTTCGGTCTCGACGGGATACACGACGATCTGGTCCGTCGCTGGTGTGGCGACGGGCGGGAGCGACAGAGCCTCCGTGAACTGGCGACCTACTTCAACAGGCGACTGCTGGGCTCGGCGGTCGAGTCGGCCGACGAGGCACCGCTATCGGGCGAAGTGTCGAACCTCTACCGACTGCTGACGGACGACGACGTGAGCAGCGGGGTCCGGACCCAGACCCGCCGTCGCCTCGAGACCGCTGGCGTACCGGTCGAGGCGGTCGAGTCGGCCTTCGTCTCCCACCAGACCGTTCACACGCATCTGACGGAGTGTCTCGGCGTCTCTCGGGAGACGGAGGCGGACGACCCCGAATCACGCCGGCGCGCGGATCGGGATCGAATCCGCGCGCTCCAGAGTCGCACGGAAGCCGTCACGACGGACGCGCTCGAACGGCTTCGCGACTCGGAGGCGCTCGCGCTGGCCGACTTCGACGTGCTCGTCGACGTGACCGTCCTCTGTGACGAGTGCGGCCGCCAGCACGACGTGGGCTCGCTGCTCGATCGGGGCGGCTGTGACTGTCAGGAGTGACCCGCTCACCCGACCCGGTTGTGCTTTCCAGTCGTACGGCTGTAAAGGCGGTCGTACCTGTGTAAGGGAGCGCCTACCGGCCGAATATGTCAGACGCACGTCGGACGCGCCGGGCCGCTGTAACCGGACTGTAACAAAAGGTTTTGTGCGAGTAGTCATACCCTTCGAAGCATGGACACGGTAGAGTCGGCCGAAGTCGTCGAGGCCGACGTCCGGAACGTCGGCGGCATCGACCGGACACGGTGTACGTTCGAACCGGGCGTAACGGTACTGACAGGGGAGAACGCGACCAACCGGACCTCGTTTCTCACCTCGCTGATGGCGGCGCTGGGCAGCGACCGCGCGACGCTGAAAAGCGACGCGGACGAGGGCGAGGTTCGGCTCTCGTTCGACGGCGAGACGTACACGCGAACCTTCGAACGGACCGACGGGCGGGTGAGCACCGGAGGCGATCCGTACCTCGAGGACGCGACCGTCGCCGATCTGTTCGCCTTCCTGCTGGAGTCGAACGAGGCGCGGCGCGCGGTCCGGTCGGGATCGGATCTGCGCGAACTGGTGATGCGGCCGGTCGACACGGACGCGATCCGTGCCGAGATCGACCGGCTGGAAGAAGAGAAACGGCGACTCGACGACGAACTGGCGGACCTCGACGACCTCGAAGCCGAGCGCGCGGACCTGGTGGACGAGCGGACGCGACTGGCGAACGAAATCGAGGACGCCGAGGCCGATCTGGAGGAGCGGCGGGCGGAACTGGCGGAACTGGACGCCTCCGTCGAGGAGAGCAAATCCCACCGCGAACGGCGACAGGAGGATCTCTCGGAACTGGAGTCAGCCCGGGAGGATCTGGAGCGGACGCGGCGGCAACTGGAGACCGAACGCGAGAGCCTCGACTCTCTCCACGAGGAACGTGCGGAACTGAAAGAGCGACGCGAGGAGTTGCCGGACGACCCCGGGGGCCGACTGGACGAGATCGAGTCGGAACTCGACCGGCTCAGGGAACACAAGAACTCGCTGGAGTCGACGATCAACCAGCTCGGGCGGATCGTCCAGTTCAACGAGTCGATGATCGAGGGCGACGGTGAGGCACCGGTCGAGGGACTCACCGAGCGCGACGACGACGTGACGGCCCAGCTCCTGCCCGACGACGAGGTCGTCTGCTGGACCTGTGGCTCCGAGGTCGAGGAGTCGGCCATCGAGGGCACGCTGGATCGGCTCCGCGACCTCCGTCAGGAGACGGTGTCGAAGCGGCGCGAGGTTTCGGCCGAGATCGACGACCTGAGCGAGGAGAAAGGCGACCTGGAGTCGACCCGCGAGGAGCGCGAACGGGTCGACCGTCGACTGTCGGAACTCGACGACGAGATCGAGCGCCGGACGGGCAACGTCGAGGAACTGGAGTCGTCGATCGACGACCTCGAAGCGCGGGTCGAGGATCTGGAAGATACCGTTCGCGAGCGCGACGAGCGAGAGTACGAGGAGGTCGTCGAGCGCCATCGGGCGGTCAACGAACTGGAGTTCGAGATCGAATCGCTCAGGGAGGATCTGGACGCCGTCGAGGACGAGATCGCGGAGGTCGACACCCGACTCGACGAGCGCGAGGAGATCGAGGCCCGGCGGGAGTCCGTCGACGAGGAGCTACGGGACCAGCGGACCCGGATCGAGCGCCTGGAGGCCGAGATGGTCGAGACGTTCAACGACCGGATGGCTGAGGTGCTCTCCCTCTTGGACTACGACGGGATCGACCGCATCTGGCTCGAACCCCGCGAACAGGAGGCTCGCGACGGGCGTCGAAACGTGACCGAGCGGGTGTTCGACCTCCACATCGTGCGTCGGGGCGACGACGGAGGCGTCTACGAGGACGCTATCGAGACGCTCAGCGAGAGCGAGCGGGAGGTCGCCGGGTTGGTGTTCGCGCTGGCGGGCTACCTCGCACACGACCTCGACGAGACGGTGCCGTTCGTCGTGCTGGACTCGCTGGAGGCGATCGACGCCGACCGGATCGGGCGACTGCTGGAGTACTTCGCCGACCATACGCGGTATCTGGTCGTCGCGCTGCTCGACGGCGACGCACAGGCCGTCGACGACAGACACGAGCGTATCCGGATGGGGTGAGTCGGGAAAAGCGGGGGCAGGGGAATGTGCTGTGCTCCCGTCCGTGGGGGCAGGGCTGGCACCCCGGCACGGGTGGGGGCGGCGTCGGTTGCCGGGGCGCACCGGGCCGTACCACGTCGCCGGCTAAAGTTATCGGGCGGGTGCGAGCGCGGGATCGGCTCCAGCCGCCAGTAACCTCCCTGTACCCGGCCACACCCGCGACTGCCGGACGTGACGGCCGCGCACCTTCCCTCGTCGACACTAGCAGTGGCTTTCCGGGAGCGGCCGGGGATACGCTCGCTATAACAAACTGCCGGTGTTCACCACCTCGGGGTATGGACGAGCCCGTGGAGTTCACGGATATCTACGTCGACGAGGCGATGGTCGACCGCGCGACCGAGGTCCTCCGGAGCGGCCGCTACGTCAAAGGGCCGATGGTCGAGCGATTCGAGGCCGCGTTCGCCGAGTTCTGCGGTACGGACCACGCCGTCGGCGTCGCCAGCGGGACCGACGCGATCTACCTGGCGCTGCGAGCGGCCGGCGTCGATCCGGGCGAGGACGTGTTCGTGCCCGCACACACCTTCTTCGCGACGGTCAGCCCCGTGCTGGAACTGGGCGCGAACCCGGTGTTCGTCGATCACGACCCGGACACGTACACGATGGACCCGCGCGATCTGGCGGA
The DNA here is from genome assembly GCF_001989615.1 of Halorientalis sp. IM1011. Classification (NCBI taxonomy): domain Archaea; kingdom Methanobacteriati; phylum Methanobacteriota; class Halobacteria; order Halobacteriales; family Haloarculaceae; genus Halorientalis; species Halorientalis sp. IM1011. The sequence goes on from NZ_CP019069.1 coordinate 116,059, forward strand.
GAAGGTCGCGGCCGCCGACGACCCGGCAGCCGTCGTCCCGGTCCACATCTACGGGCACCCGGCGGATATGGACGCCATCGGTGACGTTGCCGAGGCACACGACATGGCGATGATCGAGGACGCCTGTCAGGCCCACGGCGCGACGGACGGGGGCGACCGCGCCGGAGTCTCGGCGACGCGGGCGCGTTCAGCTTCTATCCCTCGAAGAACATGACCGTCGCGGGCGACGGCGGGATACTCACCACCGACGACCCGGACCTGGCCCGCGAGGCCCGGATGCTCCGGAATCACGGGCGCGACGACGACGGCGAGCACGTCCGACTGGGCCTGAACCACCGGCTCGGCGAACTCCACGCGGCCCTCGGGCTCGAACAGCTCCAGCACGTCGACGACTGGAACGAGAAGCGCCGCGCCGCAGCGCAGCGGTACACCGACCGACTGGAAGACGTCGAGGCGGTCACGACTCCCGATACGCGGGACGACACCGAACACGTCTACCACCTCTACGTGATTCAGGCACCGGACCGGGACGATCTGCAGGACTCACTGAACGACGCGGGCGTCGAGACGGGGATCCACTACCCGGTCCCGACCCACGAGCATCCTGCCGTCGCGGAGCGACTCGACGGGTCGCCGCAGGTGCCCCGAACCGAGCGGCTGACCGAACGCATCCTCTCCGTGCCGATGCATCCGCGCATCACCGACACCGAGATCGACCGGGTGTGTGCGGCGATCGAGCGCCACTACGACCGATGAGATACGGAATCGTCGGGACGGGCTACTGGGGGAAAAATCACGTCCGCGTCGCGACGGAACTCCGCGGCTCCGGACCGATCGACGAGGTGGTCATCTGTGACGCCGACGAGGAACGGGCCGCCGACCTCGCCGAGACCTACGACGTGGAGTACACGACGCGTCACGACCGGCTGGAGGTGGACGCCGCGTCGGTCGCGACGCCCTCGACCACCCACGAGGAGATTGCGACCGACCTGCTTCGGTCGGGAACGGACCTCCTGGTCGAGAAACCGCTCGCGCTCTCGGCCGAGGCCGCCTGGAACGTCGTCGAGACGGCCCGGGACGAGGGTCAGGCCCTCGGCGTGGGCCACATCTTCCGGTATCACCCCGGACTGCGCGAGCTCAAACGGCTGGTCGACGCCGGCGAACTCGGCGAGATCGAGTACCTCCACACTGCGCGCTTCTCCTTCCGGGTCCCCCGGGACACCACGGGCGTGCTCTACTCGCTCGCCGTCCACGACGTGGACGTGTACGACTACCTCCTCGGGGAGCGTCCCGAACGGATTCACTGTTCCACGAACTCGACCCACCGGGAGAACATCGACGAGACGACGACGCTCACGCTTTCGTACGGCGACCGGACGGGCGTGATCCACTCCTCCTGGCAGATTCCGGTGTTCGGGAAGCGCCGCGATCTCGCGGTCGTCGGCACCGACGGCGCGGCGTACCTCGACTACCTCGCCGATACGGAGGTCGAGGTCTACGACGCGAGCATCGTCACGGACGCCGACGGCGACCTGCGGAAACGAGAGCGGGGCAAGACGGTCCACGAGGCCGCGGACGCGGAACCGCTGAAGACGGAACTGCGGGAGTTCGTCGCCGCAGCACAAGCGGGTCGCGACCCGCCGGCGAGCGGCCGCGTCGGCGCTCGCACCGTCGAACTGCTCGAGCGCGCCGTCGAGGCCGCCGACTCCGGGCAGGTGCTCGACGTTCCTCAGGAGTCTCGGACCGTCAGCCCACCGAATACGGATTGATACAACGCAAACACCATTCCCAGTGCGTTTTAGCGGTAATACCGAGGACCTCGAATTCTTCCGTTCAGATCCTGGCACGCCGAACGCGTCGAACTCGGTGATGCCGGTCGACGCCAGCACCGAGAGGACGACGACGGACGCGACCCAGGCCACGAGCGCGATGGCGGCGGCCGAGAGCCACCCGCCGCTGTACCGGCGATTGATGACCCAGAGGTACGCCAGGAACACGAGGACGGGTCCGAGTCCGGGGATCCCGCCGAACAGCCAGCCGACGACCCCCCAGATGATCGCGCCGATCAAGGCCGTCCAGACCGCGTACTCGTAGTCGCTCTCCCCGGTCACGATCACGGCCCCGACGTGGATTCCCAGCGCGCCGATCAACAGACTCACCAGGAAAACCACCAGACTGTCGACGAGTCCCATATTCGACCCGTCGGCTGGGGGCAACAAAAAAGCCGACGGCCCGCGGCGCGTGGCCGGGGTCGGCCTCGGCCTCGAATCACTCCGCCAGCACGCCTCTCGTAGTCGGATTTCTGGAGGTAGAGCTTCCGGTCGCCGACCCGTGTCCAGGCCCGGTTCGTGCGGCGGGAAATCGAGCGCCCGCACCCGTCGTAGATGGCGGAGTTGCGTCTGCTCGTCACTCGCAGTCAATTTCTCGGGTGGGGATCTCCTTCAGGTCGTCGAGGCTGTCCTTGGCGTAGAAGTAGCGCTCACCGGTCGAAATCCGACTGGGGCGTCGCCAGTTCGTCGATCTCGCGGGCGGCGATGGCGGGGGAGTCGCTCCTCGAAGAGTTCTACGGACGCGCCGCGGACCCGCTCGTAGAGGGTCCGGGCGGTGTCCTCCTCGGTGATCGGAACGAACTTCCGGTCGATCACGTCGCCGGCGTCGAGTCCTCGGCCATGACGTGGAGGGTCGTTCCGTGTCGCCAGTGGTCGTTCCGGCGCGCCGTTCATAATCGAGTGGCTGAACACGTTGCTCCCCTGTAGCGGGGCAGTTCCGCCTGATGGAGGTTCAGCGCGGCCTCCCGGGGCGTGTTCAGCAGATCCGGCCCGAGGATGTTCGGGTAGTAGACGCTGAGGAGGTAGTCGAAGTCCCGCCCGACGACCCGATCTTCCTCGTCGGACGGTCAACACCGGCAGGTCGTGGTCGAGCGCGCGCTCGTGGACCGATCCGTCCCACCAGGCGTCGTAGTCTCTGGGGTAGGTGACGACGGTCTCGACGGTTATCTCGTCGTGTGCGACCAGGCGTTCGAGGCAGGCCTCGCCCAGCGGGTGGCTGCCGAAGAAGGCGACCGATACCATGTCTCCGTCCTCGCCATCGTCGGGTTTTGTTATGGAGGTCTTTGGAGACAGGCGACCCCCCGTTCCGCGATCTTAATCAACATCGGGGCCGGCCGGTCCTTCCGTGCCTACCGTTCCCAGAGGCCGAGGATTACGCTTGCCGTCGTCGGTTCGTACACCTTCGAGGGACACACACCTCGTCCCGAGTTGTGACATCCTCCGCGCGTGAGAGGAGAGGGAGCAAAGCTCCCTCAGCAGCCGGGCGTAGCCCGGCGACGGCGCGGCTTCCCTGCATGGGAATACCGGCTAACTATCGGCAGAGGGTTCCGACCCGACCTCTCCGAGCGTCATCTACCGTGATTGACTCTGCTCGGTGGGGTCGTGGCGCTGTCACAGGCGCTCCCATCCCGTGAGATGTCATCGCCCGCCGGTTTCCAGTGGCAGGCTCTCACCCCACGGGTCGTGGCGGTCAGCGATGTTGACCGCCGCGTTGATGTCTGCGTGATATTCCGATACCCAACACTCGCCGTTTGTACACCGGAACTCGTCGCCGTTCCGGTGCCCGATGTGGCCGCACTCGTGACACATCTGACTCGTGTACTCTGGTCGGACGTATCTAACCGGAAGTCCTGCTTCTCGTGCTTTGTCCTCGATACGTTGTTGGAGGCGAGCGAACGCCATGCGTGGAGTCGTCGGTTCATCCACTCGCCGTAATCGAGGTTTTTGCGGATGTCCGAGAGGTCTTCCAACACGACCACTGGCTTCTCGAATCGACAGGCGTACTCGATGGCACGTCGAGACGCCTTCTCGATGATGTTTGTAAGTGCGTTCTGGTAGTGGTCGAATCGCTCGTCGATCCGCCACTCGGCGGCGTCACGCTCTTGGAGTCGCTTGAGCGTCGTGTACATCTCTTTGCGAAGGCGACGAGCACGACCACCGTTGATGAGTAGTGGGTCATTGGAGTCCCCTGCTCGCAGGCACAGCCCGCGGAGTAGGTGGATCGCCAATATCGAAGCCGACTGGTGTTACATCGTCGTCTGTCGATTCGTAGTCCGGTTCTTCGACCGGGAACTCGACGGTGACGTGGAGTGTCCACGACGTGCGGTGACGTTGCAGGCGGAGTTGTCCCGCTGACGCCTCACCGTCCACGAGGTCGTGCCACAGCCCCTCTTGGGCGGATTGATACGAAGCGGTATCCAGAAGTTCGTCCCCGCGACCGGGCTGTGGCACCCACCACGTAAACTCGTAGTCACGCGCCGCCGAGTGGTCGAACTCGGCGGCTTGGTTGGTGAGCCGAACCGGATGATTGTTGTCCAACTCCTGGGCATCATAGGTGCCGTGCAGTTGTGGGACATAGTTACACAGGGCCGCTTTCGCCTGATACGGGAGGTCGTAGGGGTCACTACGTCGCTGGTGGCGGTCATCGTGTCACACCCGGCCTCGAACGCCTCGTGG